>NZ_JBFAUU010000009.1:0-365762 GCF_040679435.1 Spirillospora sp. NPDC052269 | reverse complement strand
CGACGACGCTCATCTCGTGCAGGCGCAGCATGCGCTTGCGGGCGGTGTCGTCGGAGTCGAAGGCGATCTGGGCGATCTGCGGGGCGGTCAGGACGCGGTGTTCCCAGACCAGGCGCAGGACGTGCCGGTCGCGGCTGGTGATGCGGGGCGCGAGGGCGGCCAGGACGGCGGGTGTGTAGCGGCGTGCGGACATCATTCTCCTTCGGTGGGTGCGAGGCGGGGATCATCAGGACGTGCGGTTGCGGCCTCCGAGCGGCGGCCATGGGCGGCGCTCGCGGCGGCGCGAATGCGGTTCGCGCGTTCGCGGTCGGGTTCGGGGAGCGGGCGGGTTCGCAGGGTGAACGGGGGAGTCTCGGCGGCCTTGACGACCAGGCGGGCTGCGGCTTGGTAGGCGGCGAGGCTGGCCAGGTCGTGCGCGGACAGGACGGGCCGGAAGTGGGTGGCGACCGTCGCGGCGTCGTCGGGGGACAGGGCGAAGTAGAGCTTGTTGCGGGCGTCGGAGGAGATCGCCTGACGCAGGGCGCGGGGGAGCTGGTCGAGGTACTGGTGGGCCAGCGTGAGCGAGACGCGGTAGGCGCGGGCCTCGGCGAGCATGTCCGACAGGGCGTGCGGCAGTGTGAGGAAGTTGTGGCACTCGTCCACGTACATAGCGGCGTGTGGGCGGGCGTGGCCGAGGCGTGCGCGGCGGGCGGCGGCCTGCCAGACCTGGGCCAGGATCATCGATCCGAGCAGGCGGGCGGTGTCGTCGCCGAGGACGCCCTTGGGGAGCCGGACGAGCAGGACGCCGCCGTCCAGGATGTCGCTCATATCGAAGGTGGAGCGGGCCGAACCGAGCACGTCACGGACGAACGGGCGCAATAGGAGCGCGCGCAGCTTGTTCATGATGGGGCTGGTGACGTGTGCCTGGGCGGTCTCCGACAGCCCCTCGTACCAGTTCCAGAAGCCGCGCAGCAACGGGTCGGCAAGACCTGCGGTGCGCCGGCGCCGGTAGACGGGGTCGGTGAGCAGGGCGGGAATGTCGGCGAGGGTGCCGCCACACTGGGAGAGGGTGAGGCAGCAGCCGCGCAAGATGTCGTCGGTGCGGGGGCCCCAGGTGTCGGCGTAGATCTGGCGGAAGATCCCGACGAGGTTGTCGGTGGCCATCGCGACGTCCCCGCCCCGGCCGGAGGTCTGCAGGACGTTCAGAGAGGGATGGGAATACCGGTCGTCGGGATCGATGAGCACGACCCGGTTCGCGCATTCCTCTGGCAGCAGCCCTAGCAAGTCGGTGACCAGGTCTCCCTTGGCCTCGATGACCACGGTGCCGCGTCCGGCGTTGACATCGGCGAGGATCATCTGGGCGAGCAACGTGGACTTACCGGTGCCGTTCGGGCCCATGACGTGGACGTGGTGGACAGCGTCCGCGACGCGCAGCCCGACCGGACGGGCCGTGCCGGAGTCGGAATCCCCGAGGGGCTTGGCATCGGGCCCGTGGCGGGCGATCACCGGGGACGGTGCGACGGAGTGGGCTCCGGCCCTGTTCAGCCCGGGGACGGCCTCGTCCAAGGGCAGGTGCGCAACGGCCGCCAGCTCCGAGACCGAGACCAGCTGGCCGCGTCCCAGGTGACGTCCGTTGAGGGCTTGGGCGGGACGGCGCAGGCGGCGGCGCTCCAGCCGGTTGTGCCCGGAGTAGATAGCGAAGGCGGACGCGATGGCGTGCGCACGTCCGACGATGGCGTTGCGGCGAGCCACTTCGGCTTCGGCGGTGAGCGGCTGTTCTGTGGGCGCAGCGGCGACGGCGTACCGGATGGCGATCGCGTAGCGGGACTGGGCGGCCTTGTCTGCGGCGGCGCGTGCTTGGGCGGTGTGTTCGATCTGGTCGGCGCGGTCGGTCACGTCCCGGCCCGCAGGGACCGGAGCACGACGGCGGACGGGATCGAGGAGGGTGAGCAAGGCGCGGGTGTGACGTTCGACGGCCAGCAGGTCCAAGGCGGCCAGGCGGCGTCCAGTCGCGGGCCGGGCCAGGATCTGCACACAGGCGTGCTGGCCGTGGGGCATGGCCGACGTCGCGCCGATCAGGGCACGGAGGGGGTCGTTGTTGTGGCGATCCTTCAGCGGGAGATGGTCGCCGCGCGCCAGCATTAGCCAACCTCCGGCCGCCCACTGCGACGGCGGGATTGGGACGGCCTGGTCGGCTGGGATCGTGGTGGTGCGGGCGGACGGCCAGGCGGCTTCGACGGCGTGTTCGGCCAGACCGTCCGGGACGTTGCCGGGCACCCAGAGCCGGATGCGGATGCCACCCGCGTCGAAGAGGTACTCGAACGCAAGATGCGGCTGCCCGAACAGCACGCGGGCCCAAGCCGGGCGCAGCAGCCCCATTAGGTTGCTCCACAGTGCGTGGGCGCTGGCCAGGTCCGCCTGCGGCGGTGGCTGGATCTCGATGCACCGGCCTCCGGCTGCCATCCGCCGTTGGCGCGAGCGGAGGACGGCGTACCGGACCGTGTCTGCGGCGGTCAGGAGCGGCGCGACGATCAGGTAGTGGCTGTACAGCCAGGTCAGCAGTAGCCGGGGCGCGAACCACGGGTCGGGGTTCACAGCAGGTCGTCCTCCTGTTCGTCCAGGTCGGCCAGCTCGGCGGGGTCGGTCGTGGCGATGCGGGTCTCGGCGTCGCTGGCGATCACCTGGAACGCCACCCGCTGGGATCCGGCGGTGAGCAGGCCGCGTCCGCGTTCGGCCGACAGCAGGAGGCCGCGTTCGCCGTCCGACAGCGCGAATGCGTCGGCGATGGCGTCGATGGCCTGCGGGGCCTGGCGGAGCAGGATCTGGGTGGCGGCGTTGGCGACCACGGCCTGGCCGAGGTCGGAGCCGAGCAGGTCGGCGGCGTCCTGGCTGATGACCGCGAGTCCGGCCCAGTGCTTCCGGGCGGCCTTGGCCATGCGGTACAGGAACTTGGCGCCCTCGGCGTCGCGCATCAGCAGCCACGCCTCGTCCACCACGATCAGCCGGGGACGCCGGTTGCGCGGGTCGGACACGCGCCGCCAGATGACGTCCAGCGTCATCAGCGTGCCGACCGCCTTGAGCTCGTCAGGCAGGTCGCGCAGCGAGAAGGCGACCAGATGGGAGTCGGGGCGGGTCGTGGTGTGCCCGTCGAACAGCGTCTTGTGGCTGCCGGAGGTGAACGGCGCGAGCCTGTCGGCCAGCGACCGCGCGTGCGGGGCCGGGTCGGCGGCCAGTGTCTTGGCCAGGTCACCCAGTAGCGGCGGACGGCGTCGCCAGGTGCGCGGGTCGGCGGTGATCCCGGCGAGCCGGTAGGTCTTCATGACGGCGCGGTCCAGTGCCGCCTTGGTCGCGCCGTCCATCGTCTCGCCGAGCAGGACGGCCAGCAGCGTGTGGATGAAAACCGCGCGGCGGATCAGCGCGTCGGACTCCGCGCGCGGGCCCGCGGGCAGGTCGAAGGGATTGAGCCGCACCTTGGGTGCGCCCAGCCGCAGGTGCGCGCCACCGACCGCGCGGGCCAGGCGCCCGTACTCGTCCTCGGGATCGATGACCGCGACTTCGACTCCGGCGTACAGGTTCCGCAGCGCCTCGAGCTTGGCCAGAAAGCTCTTGCCCGCACCTGAGCGCGCCAGGATCACGCTGTTGTGGTTGTCCTGGGCGAACCGGTCCCACATCACCAGCGACGCCGAGTCGGCGTTCACCCCGTAGAGCACCGGGTGCTCGCCGAGCTCAGTGTTCAGATCGGGTGAGGTGAAGGGGAAGGACGCCGCGAGCGCAGCGGTGTCGAATGCGCGCCGCAGCTTCAGCCGGTCGGTCCCGAGCGGCAGCGTGCTCGTCCAGCCTTGCAGCGTGCGGAAGGTTGCGGGCTTGGCGTCCAGCAGCAGCGATGCGGCCAGAGTGCGGACGCGCCCAACCTCGGCCTCGAGCAGCTTCAACGTGGGCGCGTGCACCGTCAGGTACACCCCGACGCGGAACAGCCGTCCCTGACCTCGGGCGAGCTGGGACGCCAGTTCGTAGGCGTCTTCGGCGGCGGCCTCGGCCTCGAAATCGACCAGGCGTCCGTGGTCGGCGTCGGCCCGGCTGGTGGATTCCAGCCGGGCGAGCTGGCGGCGCAGCCGGTCGGCGGCCACCAGCGGCGGTACCGGCTCGACGTGCACCGACACGTCCAGCCGTCCGGGATAGGTGAGCAGCGGCTGCAGCCACCCTTGGCCGACCTCACGCGGGTACCCGACCACGGCGAAGGTGGTGCACACGCTGCCGTCCAGGCACAGGTGCCGAGGCGCGACCTCGACTGCTGGCGAAGGCACCTGTGACGGCTCTGCTGCGTGACGGTTCAGACGGATCACAGCTGGTCCTCCTTGAACAGGCGGGGCGCGGTGACGGGCTCATCTGGTGCGGCCAGATCGGTCAGGCCAGGCGGCATGTTGGGGTCCAGGCATCCGGCCAGAACGGCGGCGGCCTGCGCGGCATCCAGCACGCGCGCGGTGATTTGCGCAGCTCCCAGTGCATGAGAGGCGTCCTCGGCGCGGCGCAGCACGCGCCCAGCAGCCCCGGCGGCATCCCGGCCACCGGAAGTGTCGTGGGGTTCTCGCAGCACCAGAAGAACGCGGCGGCGCAGCAGGTCACGCGACGCGCCCAGACGTTCCAGGAACGCGGCATGCTCCAGTGCCGCACGCTCCAGCGCCGGATGCGGCAACGCGGGCGCGTCGGCGCGCAGCCGCACAATCGCCGGTCGCAAGTTGACGCGCTCGGCCACCACGACCACCTGGACGGGATGGGTGAGCGAGTTCAGCCAGCGTCCGAACGCCGCCACCAGCGCGAGCTGCTCCTCATCGGTGCGCAGGGCGAAACTGATGGTCGAGCAGTCCACGATCACCGCGACGCCGTCGCCGCTCAGATCCAGAACCCCGTCCTGGCGGATGGATCGGACTGGCAGATTCAGCACACCAGGCAGCGGCTCGTCCAACCGTGGGCCAAGTTCAGACGGGCCAGACACGCCCTCGGGAGCGAAGACCTGGCGGCGCGGTACCCGGCTCTGCCTCCAAGCCGCGACCGCCAACTGGTCCAAGCCGACCCCGTCCCGGCGGAACAGCGCCAGCGCCGCACCGAAGGTCAGCAGCGGAACAACGCTCGCCAGCGCCAGCGCCGCCGGGACGGCACGAGAAGCCAAGCCGTACAGCAGGTAGGCGGTGACGGCGGTGACCGACAGGATCGCCAGCTGCCGGGCAGTCAGCCCCCAGAGCAGGCGGTCCTCGCGTTCCATATCGGCAGGGATCAGGACCCGGGTGTCGTCGTGCATCACGTCCCCTTTCCTCTGCGGTTCGCCTGGGGTGCCGGGCGACGCCGGGGTGACGGCTGCTGAGGGGTGGACGGCGAGCCCGAGGCGGGTCTCTGCGGCGGCTGAGGCGCCGGCCGGGGCGCGGGTTGCCGTGGAGCCTGTGGTTGCCCGCCCGGCTGCGCTGAGGAGGGGCCCGGACGCGGCCCGTAGTACGTGGGCTGTGCGCGGAATGGCCGAGGGCCGGGTTGCCGCGGCGGGTTCTGGCCGCCGCCCCTCCGCCGTCCGCCGCCCGGTGGCCACCCCCCGCCAGGTCGCCGTCCTCCGCCACGTTCCCGGCCCGTGCCGCGGAACCCTCGATGGGCACGACTGACCTGGTAGCGGACGTAGAGATAGGTGCCTACCCGGCTGACAGAGCTGCGCGGAGCCGAGCCCTGGACGACCAGGTGCCACACCCATACAGGAACGCGAACCAGGACGTACAGCAGGCAGATCACCAGGACCATGTCCCAGAACTGGCCGTTGTCGGTGAACGCCTTGGAGCCGTCCGGGGTGAACAGCACCTCGATCGCGATGAGGAACACCAGCGACTGGACGACCTGCGTCAGCAGAACCGCGAGCAGGATCCGCCACCACACCCGCGCGATCGCCTCGGTCTGCGGCAGCGCCTGGCAGGCCAGTGCGAGCGGCCCTCCAACCAGGAGCACCATCAGCACCATCACGCGGATTGCGTAGGTGGCCACCAGGATGCACGCCATGAACGCCGCGACCAGCACCAGGATCACCAGGAAGATCGATCCTGAGCTGATGTGATTACTGAGCCGATCGCCCAGCACCTTCACGGCCGCGTCCGGTGCGATGCCCGGCCCCGCCAGCGCCCTTGCCAGAGCGTTGGCGAAGTGCACCGACTTCTCAACGATCAGGCGGCTGAACTCGGTGGTCATGAACGCCACCACCAGGCGGGGCGCGACGTCCTTGACCGAGTAAGACGTCTGTACCGTCTCGTGCCCCATCAGCAGCAGCCCACCGGCCATCACCAGCAGCACGAAGCAGGTGTTCGCGATCCACAGTGACTGCTGCCACGCGCTCTGGACCCGGGGAAAGCGGACGAACTCCGGGGTCTGGATGAGGTTGTCGCTCATCCCCCCGAACGCCGACTTCACCGCCGACCGCGCGAGCGACACGAACCAGGAGTTGATCGTGCCAGCGATCTTGCAGGGGTAGTCCAGGGGATCGCACTTCTTGTCGTCCTCGGATTCGGACGGGTAGTCGCCGCCGGGCGACGTGGCGTCCGAGCTGGACGATGACGGGCTCCCCGCCCCAGACGGCGACGGCTGAGGAGAGGATTCAGGAGACCTGCCAACTGAAGGTCTCGGCTCAGGCCCCGGGGATGGCAACGGATCAGGCGGCTCGTTCACCGCAACAGGACGGGCATCCAGTGCCCCATGTCCGTGGAGGGCGAGGCCCAGCCCGATCAGCACCGAGACGACCAGCGGGCTGACGACGCACAACCGCGTCCGGCATGAGAGGCCCATGTTCAGACCCCCACGATCTTCTTCAGCGCGGACACCAGAACCGGCGCCAGGGCGGCGATGCCGTAGCCGATCGCGGCGCTGCGCAGAGTGTTCTTGGCCTTGGCCACCTCGCCGGGATCACCACCGGCCAGCAAATACCGCAGGCCGCCGAACGTCGCCATCAGCGTGGCCAGCCCAACCAGGAACCCGATCAGCCAGGTCCGCAGGTTGTCGATGATCTTCCCTAGCTGCGCCTTGGGATCGTCCTGATCCGGCGGCGCGAACGGAACCTGAGCACGCGCAGCGATTGCGATCACCAGCACCACGACCGCAACGATCAGCACCACCGTCAGACCCCGCCGCAACCACCCACCGCCCGAGCGCAACAGCCCGCGTGGATGCAGCCGCCCTGCTGGGGAAGACATCGGGGGAGCGGCCGAGGAGATTTGACCCGCCCGGACGGCGGGACGCTTTCTCGACGGAAATCCACCGGCGTACTCGTGGCCTTTCCATGCCAGAGAACCTGTCTTGCCGGCCGGCAGCTGGAACGTGGCCTCCGCAGCATCCAGCGGAGGACCGGAAGAACCGTCACCAGCTGAGAATTCGAAGGCCATCAGATGCTCCCGCCGACAGGAAATGCGTCTCGGTGACCTGTCTAGGAGCCGCCATTGGCGGATCTCTGGCGCCGCTGATTCCCTCCGCCGTGATCACGTGCCAGCAGGAGGCCCGCCAGAGGCTCAGCACACGCCGCTTGTGGGCCTGCCAGCGATCCGCCAGAGCCGCCCTCGCAGTTGCCAGAGCACCGCCAGACACCGGTGATGGCCTGGGCTCAAGCGTCCATCAGCGAACTCGCGCCCAGCCTCCGCATGTCACCCGCGGCGGCCCCCGGCCGAGATCCAGCGGACGGACATGGGACCCACGAGAAGGACACAAGAGCCATGGACAAGGCGCTCCACCCGGAACTGGCCAAGCACCACCAGAGCGACACCGGAACCTTCGTCTTCCGCCCGCCGGTCACCAGCAACCACAAACCCGAGACCATTCAGGGCGACCCGGCCCTCCGCGTTCTGTCGCTCGACACCAGCCCGCAGGCATCCGCCCTGCTGATGCTCTCGGTCGACGGCGACATTCCGAAGTTCGACCTCGCCATGTACGTTGACCGCCCTGCCGACCGGCCGCGCATGTTCGCCCACCTGGCCGTCATTCAGCAGCGCGCCATCAAAGCCGGAATCCCGATTCTGCGAGTACCGGCCACCGGTCCCGCCGAGCCCGCCCTGCACGACAAGATCCGCGAGATCCTCGGCTTCCCGGCCCCCAGGCCCGTCCCGCCCGGCGTCCACGCCGAACTTGCCTGGCCCGTCAGCCTCGACAACATCCACCAGGCCACCGACTCCACCGAGCGCTACGTCCAGCACTCCTTCCCCCTGCTGGACCTCGGCTGGGCCCTCGGCGACTGCCAGGGCTACCTGCGCTCCCTCAAGCTCGATGTCCCCAGCCGCAACATCCCCGGCCGGGAACTGGCATGACTACCCCCACGCCAGTACCTCCGGAAAGGCGCCCTCCACGCCGGAGCCGCATCATGGACGCCGCGCCGCTGCGCATAGGCTCACTGTGCACCGGCTACGGCGGCCTCGAGATGGCGATCGAAATGCTCTACGACGCTGACGTCGCCTGGTGCGCCGACAACGACCCGCGCGCGGCGACTGTGCTGGCCACCCGCTGGCCCCACGTCCCCAACCTCGGCGATCTCCTCGACCTCGACTGGACCACCGTGCCCAAGGTCGACCTGGTCGCCGCCGGATTCCCCTGCCAGGACATCAGCTTCGCCGGACGCGGGGCCGGGATCAGAAAGGACACACGTAGTGGGCTCTGGATCACCATCGCCAGTTCCCTTCGCCTTCTACGACCGGCATACGTCTTCCTGGAAAACGTCGCAGCCCTCCGCACACGGGGCCTTCCCCAGGTACTCGGGGACCTGGCCGCGCTCGGGTACGACACGGCATGGATGTGCCTACGAGCATCCGATATCGGCGCGCCCCACCGCCGCGACCGGATCTTCCTCCTTGCCGCACGTTCAGATCGCCAGATCCAGCTGCTCCCAGGCCCCGGCACGGGAGCTCCTGGACGGACGCAGGATCGACCGGGCCGAGGTGGTCAGCTTCCGCCTGCTGCCAACTCCGGCGGCATGCAAAGCCAACGACAGCGAACGCGTGGAGAGCTGGCTGGCACGCGCCCGCAGGCAGTGCCCCAACCGCTCGATGCCGCTCAGCATCGCGATCCGGCTGCTCCCCATGCCGGTGGCCAGCGCCACCAGTCGTGGCACCGCGACGACCCCGGGTCCCGAGGGAGACCCGGACCTGCGCCCGGCGCCTCACAGGAATGGGGTGACTACGAGCCCGCCATCCGCCGCTGGGAACAGCTCCTCGGCCGGCCAGCGCCCCATCCCACCGAGCCCGGACGCACTGGGCACCCTCGCCTGAGCGCTCGCTTCGTCGAATGGATGATGGGCCTGCCGGGCGGGCATGTCACCGGCCTTCCCCTGTCCCGCCAGGCCCAGCTCCAGATCCTCGGGAATGGTGTCGTCCCACAGCAAGCTGCCTGTGCGCTGAGCCTGCTCACGGCCGCCCTTGCCGGAACCGAGGCACGATGAGGCAGCCCTACTGGCGCAAGGACACCATGACCCTTCACCTCGGCGATGCGCGGCAGGTCCTGGCGAGCCTGCCGGATCACACCGCCGACTGTGTGGTCACCTGCCCGCCCGCCTACCGTCCCGACGGCAGGCCCACGGCAGGGCACATCGGAAGGGCGGAAACTCCTGCCGCCTACCTGGGCGCCCTGCGGCAGGTGTTTGCCGAGATCTACCGCGTTCTGGTCGCTGACGGCACCGTCTGGATCAACCTTCGTGACCACCGGCTCCCGTCCGCTGCCGGGCAAAGCGCCACTGTTACCGTCGGCGGCAGCCTTCTCGGCATGCCCTGGCAGGTCGCGTCCAGCCTGCGCGCGGACGGCTGGGTCATCCGCGACGCCATTATCTGCCTCAGCCCCACCGCGTCCCCGGGCGACGGCTGCTTCGCTGACAGGTACGACACGCTGTTCCTGCTGGCCAAGCAGCACAATCACTGGTTCACTCCACCGCGCAGCGGCGAAGTCCGCCACGGATGCCGTCCCCCATCTCGCCCCAACACTCATTGCGGCCTGTGGCCGCTTCCGACCGGCCGCCCTCATGACAGGAGGAACCAGCCAGACGTGCTGCCAGCCCGTCGGCAACACGAGGCAAGTGATGGCAGCACCAGCGGAAATGTCTGGACGATCCCTGCCACACCGTCCGGCAAACGGCTTGGGGCGGCAATCCCGGTCGGCACCTCGCTCCGTTGCGTTGCCGCAGGATGCCGTCCGGGCGGCACGGTGCTAGACCCGTTCGCCGCCACCGGCAATGTCGGCATTGCCGCGCGGCACCTTGGGGCCCGCTTCGTGGGCAGCGAACTGAGCCCCTGCCGCTGCGCGCTGATCGCTTGCCGCCTGAACGCCACTGGCTGCCGCGACCTGCCACCGGACGGCTGAGGTGGCTGAATCGGGGCAAGAGCCCTTCCGCGTGCCTGCCGCCAGGCCACATGACCCTTGCCAGGGGCCTCCGGAAACACCTGGGCCTCCCTACGCTGACAAGCCTGCACGACGTCACGGGCGCCCCATGAAGGCGCGGGGCGAACTCCTCGCCCTCACCGACGACCAGAGTGACGAGCTCGAAGCCCGGCAGAACGCCGCGATCTTGGAGATCCTTCGATGGCTTCACCGACATCGGGGAACGTGAGATTTCCCTGGCAAGAGTCCGAGAACAACGACGTAGCCACCGAGGCCACCAGCATGGCGATGCCGGTGGCCTGGCTAGGCCGGACCTCCACCGATGACCAGCAGGACCCGACGTTGTCGCTGCCGCGCCAGCTCAACAGCGCCCGCAACGCGCTGCCCTCCAACTGCATGATCGTCGCGCATTTCTACGACATCGAATCCGGCCGGATGGCCCTGGAGGACCGGGGCCGCGGTCACGCACACGAGGCGTTCGACATCCCGATCGCCCGCGACGGAGGTATCCAGGACCTGCTCGCCGAAGCCAAGCGCCCCGACCGCCGGTTCGTGGCGGTGGTGTGCGAGTCGGTGGAGCGGGTCGCGCGGCGCACCTACTTCGGCACCAAAGTCGAGTACGAGCTGGAGCAGGCCGGGGTCATGCTGCTGGCCGCCGACGAGCCCATGCCCGAATTCGGCAAGCCGTCCACAGGGCGGGCGCAGAAGCGCGCGACTCCGATCCTCACCCGCCGGGTCAAGCAGGCCGTCGCCGAGTGGTACGTCCTGCAGATGCTGGAGCTGTCCTGGGACGCCTTCTGCGAGCACACCGAGCAGGGATGGAACGTCGGCAAGCCCTGCTACGGCTACCGGGCCAAGAGAGTTCCGCACCCAGTCGAGGCCAAACGCGCCCAGGGACGGACCAAAACGCGGCTGATCCCGGATCCGGTCGAGGGGCCTGCCGTCACCAAGATCTTCGAGCTTCGCGCTGTCCTCCGCCTCGGCTACGACGCCATCGCGGATCGGCTCAACGCGGATCCCGAAAAGTACCCGCCGCCGAAGCCGGTGGACCCGCGCCGGGCTTTGGGGCGGTGGAGCGGTTCGGCGATCCGGGAGATCCTGATCAATCCCAAGTACACCGGCTACATGGTGTGGAATCGCCGCTCGACCAAGAAGGGCGGACGCTGTAACCCGCCGGAAGAGTGGGTCTGGTCCAAACATCCTGTCCACGAACCTCTGGTGACCAAGGCGCGTTTCGAGGAAGTAGCGTCCGCTTCCAAACAGGGTTCACGAGCGAAGCCCGGAATCAACCGTCACCCGCAGGCCAAGCGCGTCTACCGCCTGCGTTCCTACGTCGTATGCGATATGTGTGATCGGCGCATGCACGGAAAAGCTCGACGCGAGGTGCCCTATTTTGCCTGCGAGTCGGATATGCGCCACCACCGCGACCGCCGCCAATGGTACGCCGATCACCCCAAGAGCCTCTGGGTGCGTGAAGACGACCTGATGGAAATCGTGGCCGTATTCTTCGCTGATCACGTCCTTGGCCCACAGCGAAAGGCGGCGCTGCGAAGTACGCTCACGGCCGAGAAGACGCCTCCGCCCGCCGTGGTGCGGCTGACCCGTGAGATCGCCGACCTGGAGCGGCGGCGCGAGAACCTGATGACGCAGATGGAGGAGTTCGCGCCCACCGGCGACCCGGAAGCTGACGCCGACCTGCGTGAACGGCTGAGGCGGCGATTTGCCGAGGTGACCCGCGAGCACAAGGGCAAGACCACGGAGGTCGCGAACCTCACCGCCCAGAACGCCGTCGATGCCCCCGACGCCCCGGAGCTTCTCGAAGAGTTGCCCACATTCGCCGCCAGGCTGTGGACAGTGCCTGATGATCTGCTTCGCGAGCTGTTCGACAGCTTCAACCTGGAAATCCGGTACCGGCACACTGATCACTCGGTGATCGTGCGCGTCACCATGAAGGAGAGTTCCATGCCCGTGATCAAGGCCGTTACAAGCAAAATCGCCGACACACCCGAAGGTGTATCGGCGAATGATTCTGCTTTCCTTGTTCCGGGTGCCCCCTGCAGGATTCGAACCTGCGCACACGGCTCCGGAGGCCGTTGCTCTATCCCCTGAGCTAAGGGGGCGTTGCGCCTGGTGTTCCTTGGCGCGAGATGAAGACTACCAGGGTTGGGGGCGTGGTGCGCACCTGGTTGTTTGGGGTGCGACGGGTTCGGTCGTCGGCTAGCTTCGGGGGCGTGACCGAGCCACTGGGACGGGTGCTGGTCGTCGATGACGACGAGGTGATTCGGCAGCTGATCGCTGTGAACCTGCAGTTGGAGGGGTTCGATGTCGTCACGGCGGTGGACGGTCAGGACTGCCTCGACAAAGTTCGGGACGTGCGTCCGGACGTGATCACGTTGGACGTGATGATGCCGCGGCTGGACGGGTGGGGCACGGCGGTGCGGCTGCGCGAGGACGACGAGACGCGGCACATCCGGGTCGTGATGATCACCGCGCGCGCGCAGGATCACGATGTGCGGCGGGGGCACGAGATCGGGGTGGACGCGTACGTCACCAAGCCGTTCGACCCCAATCGGCTGATTCAGACGGTGCGGAAGCTCGCGGCCGGTGCGTGACGTGTCCGCATAGTGGTCGGATAGTCTCGCGAGGGTGACTCCAGCGGTGGTGAGCGGCGTGCTTCGGGACGCCGTGCGCGACGTCGCGGGCGTAGAGCCCGGGGACGTCGCATTGCGCTGCGTTGGGGCAGGGGTTTACGCGAGCCCGGTGGCGTTCAGGCTGGGGCTTGACGCGGGGGCCGTGGCAGAGGCCATCTCACATGATGAGATTTCGGCCGAGATTGATCAGGGGTTCGTGATTCTGCGGGTCCGGGCCGGGGCGCTTGCCGAGGCGATCGCGGACGATTCGGAATATGCGGTCGCGGCCGGGGTGCCCTCAGTTGAGCTGAGCGATCGGCCCAGGGTTTTCGAGAATTCCGGGTTTTCGGTGCGGTTCGCTTATGCGCGCGCGATGGCCGTCCAGAGGCGGGCCGCGGATTTCGGTGTTCGGTGTGGACGGGTTGAGCCCGCCGGGGACGAGCTGCCGCTGATCCAGGTGTTGGGGGAGCTGCCCGGGTGGGCGCGGAGCGCCGCCCGTAAGAAGGACGGTCGGCTTCTCGTGCAGGCGCTGGTCGAGGTGGCGGACGCCTATCACACGGTCTATGAGCGCTGTCCGGCGTTGCCGGTGGGGGAGAAACCCTCGGCGGTGCACGCGTCCCGTGTGACGATCGCGGCGGCTGCGGGCATCGCCTTGCGCAATGGCCTCACCATGATCGGCGAAACCCCGAGAGAGCGGATATGAGCAGAGTTCACCCGGCCGGCCCCCGGCACGCGGACGTCCTTCCCGAAGAGCACCCCCTGCCCGCCCCCGCGGACCTGAACGCGCTGGACGAGCAGGTCTGGCCGCTCAACGCGCGCAGGGACGAGGGCGCTGTGACCGTCGGCGGCGTCGACGTCCGCGACCTGGCCCAGCAGTTCGGCACCCCCCTGTACGTGTATGACGAGAACGACGTGCGCGCGCGGGCGCGTGAGTACGCGGCGGCGTTCCACGACGGCAGCGTCCACTACGCCGGCAAGGCGTTCCTGTGTGTGGCGATGGCCAAGTGGATCAAGGAAGAGGGCCTGGGCCTGGACGTGTGCACCGGTGGGGAGCTGGCCATCGCGCTGGCCGCGGACTTCCCCGTCGAGCGCATCACCCTGCACGGGAACAACAAGTCCGTGCACGAGCTCGAGCGGGCGGTCGAGGTGGGCGTCGGCCGCATCGTCATCGACTCGTTCGAGGAGATCGCCCGGCTCGCCTACCTGGCCGAGAAGCTGGGCAGGCGGCCCAAGGTCATGGTGCGCGTGACGACCGGCGTGGAGGCGCACACGCACGAGTTCATCGCCACGGCCCACGATGACCAGAAGTTCGGGTTCTCGCGCGGTAGCGGGGCCGCGCTGGAGGCCGTCCGGCGCGTTCTGGAGCTGCGGGAGACCCTTGAGCTGGTGGGCCTGCACAGCCACATCGGTAGCCAGATCTTCGATCCGGACGGTTTCGAGGTCGCCGCGCACCGGCTGGCGGAACTGCTCGTCTCCATCAGGGACGAGCACGGTGTCGAGCTCCCCGAGCTCGATCTCGGCGGTGGCTACGGCATCGCCTACACCGACGGTGACCAGCCCATCGATCCGAAGCAGATGGCCGATTCGCTCAGGGACATCGTCCAGCGCGAATGCCGTGCCTATGGGCTGACCATGCCGAGGCTCACGGTGGAGCCCGGACGGGCGATCGCCGGTCCCGGCGGCATTACGCTGTACGAGGTCGGCACGGTCAAGGACGTCGAGGGGCTGCGCACCTACGTGTCCGTCGACGGGGGTATGAGCGACAACCTTCGCACCGCCCTCTACGGCGCCGAGTACACCTGCGTCCTGGCAAGCCGGGAATCGCAGGCGGAGCCCATGCTCAGCAGGCTCGTGGGCAAGCACTGCGAGAGCGGCGACATCGTCGTCCGCGACCTGTGGCTTCCGGACGACCTGGCGGCGGGCGACCTGGTGGCGGTGGCCGCGACCGGTGCGTACTGTCGTTCGATGGCGAGTAATTACAACCATGTCCCCAGGCCGGCCGTTGTGGCCGTGCGGGACGGCGTGGCGCGGGTCGTCGTGCGGCGCGAGAGCGACGCCGACCTGCTCCGGCTGGATGCGGAGGTAGAGGCGTGAATCAGGGCGGGCCGCTGCGGGTGGCGCTGCTGGGGTGCGGCGTCGTCGGCACCGAGGTCGTACGGCTGCTGCGCGAGCAGGCCGACGATCTCACGGCGCGTGTCGGGGTGCCGCTGGAACTGGCGGGGATCGCCGTCCGGCGGCCGGAGCGGGTTCGCGAGGGAGTGCCGCGCGAGCTGCTCACCACCGACGCGCTGGGCCTGGTCACCCGGGACGACGTGGACATCGTCATCGAGGTGATCGGCGGCATCGAGCCCGCCCGGACGCTGATGCTGGAGGCGATGAAGACCGGCAAGTCGGTCGTCACCGCCAACAAGGCGCTGCTCGCCGAGGACGGCGCGACCCTGTTCGCCGCCGCGCGCGAGTACGGCGCCGACCTGTACTACGAGGCGTCCGTGGCGGGGGCGATCCCCCTGCTGCGGCCGCTGCGCGAGTCCCTGGTCGGCGATCACGTGCACCGGGTCCTGGGCATCGTGAACGGCACGACCAACTACATCCTCGACCAGATGGACACGCACGGCGCCGGGTTCAACGAGGCGCTGGAGGAGGCCCAGGCGCTCGGCTACGCCGAGGCCGACCCGACCGCGGACGTGGAGGGTTTCGACGCCGCCGCCAAGGCCGCGATCCTGGCGCAGCTCGCCTTCCACACCCCGGTCACGGCCGCCGACGTGCACCGCGAGGGCATCACCGAGGTCTCCGCCGCGGACGTGGCGGGCGCCAAGGAGACCAACTCCGTGGTCAAGCTGCTCGCCATCTGCGAGCGCGTGCCCGCGGCGGAGGGACGCAACGGACGCGGCGTCTCCGTCCGCGTCTACCCGGCGATGATCCCGCGGTCCCACCCGCTCGCGAGCGTGCGCCAGGCGTACAACGCGGTGTTCGTGGAGGCCGAGTCCGCCGGATCGCTGATGTTCTACGGCGCGGGCGCGGGAGGAGCTCCCACGGCGAGCGCCGTTCTGGGCGATCTCGTGGCCGTCGCGCGCAACATGCGTGGCGGGACGCCCGGTCCGCTAGAGGTCACCTACGCGGAGCTGCCCGTCCTGCCCATGGGCGAGACGCGCACGCGCTACTACGTCCAGCTCGACGTCGCCGACCGCTCCGGCGTGCTCGCGACCGTCGCGGAGGAGTTCGCCAAGCACGACGTGTCGATCCAGGCCGTTCGGCAGGTCGGATCGGGCGAGGACGCCCAGCTCGTCGTCGTGACCCACCGGGCCACCGATGCGGCGCTTTCCGCCACCGTCGAGCGCCTGCGCGGCCTGGAGGACGTCCGCCAGGTGGCCAGCGTCATGCGCGTGGAAGCGGACGAAGTCTAAGGACAGCGGACGAAGTGTAAAGACGGCGGAGTTTTCCACAATCGCCGTCACGGACGACAAGGGCGTCGGCCGGTCCCCTAGGATTCAGATAAAACCGCAGGTCAACAAGGAGACCGACTGTGAACGCGACCACCCGTCCCTGGCGTGGCCTCATCGAGGAGTACCGTGACCGGCTGCCGGTGACGGAGGCGACGCCCGTCGTCACGCTGCTCGAGGGCGGCACGCCGCTCGTGCCCGCCACCCGGGTGTCCGAGCTGACGGGCTGCGAGGTGTACCTCAAGGTCGAGGGCCTGAACCCGACCGGCTCGTTCAAGGACCGCGGCATGACGGTCGCGATCTCCAAGGCCGCCGAGGCCGGCGCGAAGGCGGTCATCTGCGCGTCCACCGGCAACACCTCGGCGTCCGCCGCCGCGTACGCCGTCCGCGCCGGGATGACCTGCGCCGTCCTCGTCCCGCAGGGCAAGATCGCGATGGGCAAGCTGGCGCAGGCCCTGGTGCACGGCGCGCGCCTGCTCCAGGTCGACGGCAACTTCGACGACTGCCTCGAGCTGGCCCGCAAGCTCGCCGTCGACTACCCGGTGGCGCTGGTCAACTCGGTGAACCCGTACCGGCTGCAGGGCCAGAAGACCGCCGCGTTCGAGATCGTGGACGCGCTCGGCGACGCCCCCGACGTGCACTGCCTGCCCGTCGGCAACGCCGGCAACATCTCCGCCTACTGGATGGGCTACACCGAGTACGCCCGCGACGGCGTCGCCTCGCGCCGCCCGCGCATGCTGGGCTTCCAGGCGTCCGGCGCGGCCCCGTTCGTCAAGGGCGAGCCGGTGCTGAACCCGCAGACCATCGCCACCGCGATCCGCATCGGCAACCCCGCCTCCTGGGATCTCGCCGTCGCCGCGCGGGACGAGTCGGGCGGTGCGATCGACGCGGTCACCGACCGCCAGATCCTGCGGGCCTACCGGATGCTCGCCGCCGAGGAGGGCGTGTTCGTCGAGCCGGCGTCCGCCGCGTCCGTCGCCGGCCTGCTCCAGGCCGTCGAGCAGGGCGTGGTCGAGCCCGGCTCGCGCGTGGTCTGCACCGTGACCGGGAACGGCCTCAAGGATCCTGACTGGGCCATCGCCGGCGCCCCCGCCCCCACCACCGTGAAGGTCGACGCCCAGGCGGCCGCCGCCGCCCTGGACCTCGCATGACCGGCCTGCGGGCCGTGACGGTCGAGGTTCCCGCGACCAGCGCGAACCTGGGGCCGGGGTTCGACTCGCTCGGGCTCGCGCTGACGCTCGCCGACGAGGTGACCGTCGAGCTCGGCGGCGACGGCGTCGCCATCGAGGTCGAGGGAGAGGGCGCCGACGTCGCCGATCGGGGCGACCGGCACCTGATCGTCATGACCGTCCGGGCCGCGCTGGAGGCGATCGACGGGCTCGCGGGCACGGACGAGGCCGCCCGGCTCGGCAAGGGCGTCCGGTTGCGCTGCGTGAACCGCATCCCGCACAGCCGGGGGCTCGGGTCGTCCTCGGCGGCGATCATCGCCGGCGTCCTGGCCGCGCGGGCCCTGCACCCGGGTGGCGACGCGATGGACGACGCGGCCGCGCTGCGGCTGGCGACCGGGATCGAGGGCCACCCCGACAACGTCGCGCCCTGCCTGCTCGGCGGGCTGACGGTCGCCTGGGGCGACCGGGCCGTCCGGCTCGATCTCGACCGCGAGGTCGTCGCGTTCGTGCCGGAGACGCGGCTGGCGACCGAGCTGGCCCGGGGGCTGCTGCCCGAGACCGTCCCGCACGCCGACGCCGCCGCGAACGCCGCGCGCGCCGCGCTGCTGGTCACGGCCCTGACCCGGGGCCTGGACGAGGCGACCCTGCTGGACGCGACCGAGGACCGGCTGCACCAGGCGTACCGCGCCCCGGCGATGCCGGAGTCCGCGGAGCTGATCCGGAGGCTGCGCGATCGAGGGGTTCCGGCCGTCGTGTCCGGGGCCGGGCCGACTGTCCTGGCCTTCACATCGGCGTCGCGGATTGATTCAGACGCGCTTGAAGTGGGTAATGGCTGGCACATACACCCCTTGCGTGTCGCCCCCGAAGGCGCCTCAGTCCGAACCTGACCTGCGTCCGTGAGCGGCCGGGTGTGACGAACCGGCTAGGTAAAATGCGAAGACATCGACCTCTGGGGAATAGCAGTGTGCCCTGGTGATGTTAGGCTGAATGCCGCACCAGATGCCCCGTTCGGGGCCGTGTGCTCGTCAGCCACGCGTCACCTGACCGGCCCGTCGGTCGAGTCGGTCCCGCGTACCAGGCTTCCCGTCTCCGTGACACTCCGTTGTCCGGTATTCCAGCGAACTTCGGATCCCCGCGGTCATGGGAAGGCCTGTGAGCGAGCCGTCCCGGCCGACCGCCATCTGGCTGTTGCCCAGCATCGTCCGCCGCGGTTCCTCCGCGGTGAGGCGAGCCCGACTCGGCGCCCCCGCCGGGCCGCACCACCGGGTTGACTGGCCGAACGCCGGCCAACGCCCGCTCCCTGGGAAGGACCCTTAGTGAGCGAATCCAGCGAACTCCTTACGGACGCATCCAGCACGGCAGCCGCGACCGCGGACGAGGCCGGCCAGGGCGCCGCCCCCCGGCGCCGCCGCGCCACCGGCACGGGCCTGTCGGCCATGGTGCTGACGGATCTGAAGAAGATCGCGTCCGACCTCGGCATCAAGGGCGTGAGCCAGATGCGCAAGGGCCAGCTCATCGCCGCCATCCAGGAGAAGCAGGGTGGCGCGGGGCAGGGCGCTTCGGGGGGCGAGCAGGGAGCCGCTGCCAGCGACCGCACCGCGTCCGGCAAGGCCTCGGGCAAGGCGTCCGAGCGGGCGGCCGACAAGGCCGAGAAGACGGAGAAGGCCGAGCGTCCGCGCCGGACCCGCACCGCCGCCGCCAAGCGCGACGCCGAGGCGACCGTGACGGCCGACGCCGGGCAGGCCGAGGGCCGGCAGAGCGAGGAGCGCGCCGAGCGTTCCGACCGCGACCGTGACCGCGACCGGGGCGAGCGCTCCGAGCGCGACGGCGGCCGCGGCCGTGACCGCGACCGCGGCCAGCGGGACGAGCAGTCCGGCGAGCACGGCGGAGACCAGCAGGGCGGCGGCCGGGAGCGCGGCGAGCGCGGCGAGGGCGGGGGACGCCAGCGCAGCCGCCGTGACGGCCGTGACCGCGACGGGCGCGACCGTGACGGCCGCGACGGTGGCCGTGACGGCGGCCGCGGCCGTGACCGTGATCGGGACCGCGACCAGGGTGACCAGGGCGGCAACCGGCAGCGCGGCGGCCAGGGCCAGAGCCAGGGCGGCCCGGCGGACGACGACGAAAGCGGCCGGGGCCGGCGCGGACGCCGGTTCCGCGAGCGCAACCGCGGCCGCGGCCGCGGCGAGCGCTACGAGGAGCCCGTGATCAACGAGGACGACGTCCTCATCCCGGTCGCCGGCATCCTCGACATCCTCGACAACTACGCCTTCGTCCGGACGACCGGCTACCTGCCCGGCCCGAACGACGTGTACGTCTCGCTCGCCCAGGTCCGCAAGAACGGCCTGCGCAAGGGCGACGTGATCACCGGTGCGGTGCGGCAGGCCCGTGAGGGCGAGCGGCGCGAGAAGTTCAACGCGCTGGTCCGGCTCGACACCGTCAACGGGATGGAGCCCGAGCAGGCCCGGCAGCGCGTCGAGTTCTCCAAGCTCACGCCGCTGTACCCGCAGGAGCGGCTGCGCCTGGAGACCGACCCGGGCGTGCTGACCACGCGGATCATCGACCTGGTGTCGCCGATCGGCAAGGGCCAGCGCGGTCTGATCGTGTCGCCGCCGAAGGCCGGCAAGACCATGGTGCTCCAGTCGATCGCGAACGCGATCACCAAGAACAACCCGGAGTGCCACCTGATGGTCGTCCTGGTGGACGAGCGTCCGGAAGAGGTCACCGACATGCAGCGGTCGGTGAAGGGCGAGGTCATCCACTCGACCTTCGACCGTCCCGCCGAGGACCACACCACCGTCGCCGAGCTCGCCATCGAGCGCGCCAAGCGGCTGGTGGAGCTGGGCCACGACGTGGTCGTGCTGCTCGACTCGATTACCCGGCTCGGCCGCGCCTACAACCTGGCGGCCCCGGCGTCCGGCCGCATCCTGTCCGGTGGTGTGGACTCCACCGCGCTGTACCCGCCCAAGCGGTTCTTCGGCGCGGCCCGCAACATCGAGAACGGCGGCTCGCTGACCATCCTCGCCACCGCCCTGGTGGAGACCGGATCCCGCATGGACGAGGTCATCTTCGAGGAGTTCAAGGGCACCGGCAACATGGAGCTCAAGCTCAACCGGGCTCTGGCCGACAAGCGGATCTTCCCGGCGGTGGACGTCGACGCGTCCGGCACCCGCAAGGAGGAGATCCTCATGGCGCCGGAGGAGCTGCGCATCGTCTGGCAGCTCCGCCGCGTCCTGCACGCCCTCGACACCCAGCAGGCGCTGGAGCTCCTCATCGAGAAGATGAAGGAGACCAAGTCGAACGCCGAGTTCCTCCTGCAGGTCCAGAAGACCACCGTGTCCGACGACCGCTGAGTGAACTCCTGAGGAACGCCCCGGCCGCTCCGGCCGGGGCGTTTCCTTTCTCCGGGACGTGCCCGCGCCGCCCGGGGTGGGGTTTACCCCAGTACGGGGTCGGGTGGCTACTTCATGGTGGGGGAGCGGCCGCGTCGGGCAGGCTGGTTTACGGCTTGGACGAGCATGTGGAGGCACGAGTGGGCGAGGATGCCCGGACGCTGATGGGCAGGTCCCGGACGTTGGTGGGCGGGGCCCGGACGCTGTGGGACAGGTCCGTGCTGGACGCGCCGTGGCGTCCGCTGGCGATGCTGCGGACGCCGACGACGTGGCTGGCGGTGGCGCAGGCGCCGCTGGCGTTCGGGTTCGGGATGTTCTGGTTCCTCGCGCTGGCCGTCGGGTTGACGCTGTCGCTGGGGCTGTCGGTCCTGTGGGTGGGACTGCTGATGCTCGGCGCGATGATGGTGCTGTGGCGGGCCGGGGCGATGCTGGAGCGGCGGCTGCTGCGGGTGACGTTCGGGCTGCGGATCGATGATCCGTACCGTCCGCTGGCGCCGGGACGCGGCATGTCGGCCAAGCTCAGGGCGATGGTGGCCGACCCGGCGACGTGGAAGGACCTGATCTACCTCGCTGTGCTGCTGCCGATCGCGATGGCCGAGTTCGTGGTGTGGGTGTCCGTCTGGGGGATGGTGGGACTGCTGGTCCTGTCCCCGGTGCTGGCCGCGCAGGACGGCGGGATGCAGTACGTCATCGGGCCGTTCTCGGTGTACGTCAGTGATCCGCTGAGCGGGTTGTGGACGACGGCGGTCGGGCTGGTCCTGCTCGTCCCGGCGCTGTACGTCACCCGGGTGATGTCGATCGCGCACGCGCTGTGGGCGCGGACGCTGCTCGGCAGGTCCGGGGCGCAGGAGGAGAACGCCCGGCTGAGGGAGCGCGCCGAGCGGCTCCGGGCGAGCCGGGCGCGCGGCGTGGACGCCGTGGAGGCCGAGCGGCGCCGGATCGAGCGTGACCTGCACGACGGCGCGCAGCAGCAGCTGCTGGCCGTCGCGATGGACATCGGCCGGGCGCGCGCCAAGCTGGACACCGACCGGGAGGGCGCGCGCGTGCTGATCGAGCAGGCGCACAAGGGCGCGAAGGAGGCGATCGCCGAGCTGCGCAACCTCGCTCGCGGGATCTACCCGGCGATCCTCACCGACCGGGGCCTGGACGCGGCGCTCTCGGGCCTCGCCGGCCGCGCCGCCGTCCCGGTGGAGGTGGAGGTCGATCTCGCCGAGCGCCCGCCGGCGGCGGTGGAGAGCATCGCGTACTTCGTGGTGGCCGAGGCGCTGACGAACGTGTCGAAGTACTCGAGGGCGACGAGCGCGTCCGTCCGGGTGGCTCGCGCGGACGGGTGGGTGGTGGTGGAGATCGCCGACGACGGCGTGGGCGGCGCGAAGTCCGAGGCGGGCGGCGGTCTCGCCGGGCTGGCCGACCGGGCCGCGACGATCGACGGGATCCTCACGGTGGACAGCCCGCCCGGGGGCCCGACCGTGATCCGCGCGGACCTTCCCTGCGATTGGTGATCATCGCGACGCCTGTCCTGGCATGATCAGAGCAATGCCGACAGGTATGCCGACATAGCCGACGGGGACTTACATGTCGCGTTCGATGCGGGGATTCGCGCTCGTCCTGACGGCCGTTCTGGCCGCGGGCGCGTGCGGTGGGACGGGTGGGAAGCGGGCGGCCGACACGGCGTCCGTGGGGAAGACCGGGGAGAAGGCGGCCGCCGCGGCGTCCTGGTGGCGGCCCAAGCCGCGGACGACCTGGCAATGGCAGCTCAGTGGACGCGTCGACACCTCCGTCCGCGCCCAGGTGTATGACGTGGACCTGTTCGAGACGCCCGCGGCAACGGTCGCCAAGCTGAAGAAGGCCGGACGACGGACGATCTGCTACACCGCGATCGGCTCGGCCGAGAACTGGCGTCCGGACTACAAGCGCTTCCCGGCGCGCGTGCTGGGCAAGAAGGTCGCGGACTGGCCGGGCGAGCGCTGGGTGGACATCCGGCAGCTGAACGTCCTTCGCCCGATCTGGGCCGCGCGGCTCGACCAGTGCAAGAAGAAGGGCTTCGACGGTGTCGAGCCCGACTGGATGGACGGCTACAAGAACGACACCGGGTTCAAGCTGACCGCCCGGGACCAGCTCGCGTTCAACCGGATGCTGGCGTCCATGGCCCACCAGCGGGGTCTCGCGATCGGGCTCAAGAACGATCTCGACCAGATCCCCCAGCTCGTCGGGACCATGGACTTCGCGGTCAACGAGCAGTGCGCCCAGTACGGCGAGTGCGGACGGCTGATCCCGTTCATCAAGGCGGGCAAGGCCGTTTTCCACGCCGAGTACGAGCTGCCGGTCAGTAAATTCTGCCCGACCTCGCGGAAACTGGGCCTCAGCTCGATCCGCAAGCCGCTGGAACTGACCGCCAAGCGCCAGACCTGCCCGGCGTAGCGGCCGATGTGGCGCGGAGACGCCCCCGGGAACCGGGATACTGGGGGCATGCGGGTGGTGATCGCCGAGGATTCGGTGCTGTTGCGCGAGGGGCTCGTCCGGTTGCTGGCGGACGAGGGTATCGAGACGGTCGCGCAGGTCGGGGACGGTACGGGGCTGCTGCCGGCGGTCGAGGAGCACCGTCCGGACCTGGTGGTCGTGGACGTGCGGATGCCGCCGTCCTTCACCGACGAGGGCCTGCGGGCGGCGCTGGCCGTCCGGGAGCGGCTGCCCGGGACGCCGATCCTCGTGCTGTCGCAGTACGTGGAGGAGCGGTACGCGACCGATCTGATCGGCGGCGGCGCGGAGGGCGTCGGCTACCTGCTGAAGGAGCGGGTCTCGGACATCGCGGAGTTCGTGGACGCGGTGCGCCGGATCGCCGGGGGCGGGACGGTGATCGACCCCGAGGTGATCGGCCAGTTGCTCGGCCGCCGCCGGGTCGGGGACCCGCTGAAGAGCCTCACCCCGCGCGAGCAGGAGGTGCTCGGCCTGATGGCGCAGGGACGCACCAACGGCGCCATCGCCGCCGACCTCGTCGTCACCGAGGGGGCGGTGGAGAAGCACATCTCCAGCATCTTCGCCAAGCTCGGCCTCCAGCCCGCGAGCGGTGAGCACCGTCGCGTTATGGCCGTGCTCACCTACCTCGGTCACGCCTGATCACCTGCCCTGGCCACGCCGGCCCACTTCCCTCCCGGCCCGGCACGGCCGGTTTTCCGGGCCTCTGAAGCGGCCTTGTCACCCACGGTGTCCACATATGATCGGAACGTGCTTGCCGCCGTCCGGGTTCCAAGAGCGTGAGAACGGCCCGGAGCAAGATCATTGAGGCGGGTCGGGAATGCCCGGTGACCTCGGCACGTTCGGGTATCTGGCACACTTGGTGTGCAAGCGCTGCGGTACCGGTTCGCGCCCCCACGTCGCGGGACGTCCGGCGACCGCCCCGAGCGAGGAGAAAACCAGTGAAGCCCGACATTCACCCGAACTATGCCGTCACGACGGTGACGTGCACGTGCGGCAACACCTTCGAGACGCGGAGCACCGCCAAGAACGGCGTCATCAACTCCGACGTCTGCTCCAACTGCCACCCGTTCTACACGGGCAAGCAGAAGATCCTGGACACCGGCGGCCGTGTGGCGCGCTTCGAGCAGCGCTTCGGCAAGAAGGCCAAGTAGCTCGCGCCTGCACCACAGCGCCAAGGAGGGGGCCCGGGGACGAGCCGTCCCCGGGCCCGCTCAAGTCTGCTACCAGGCCGGGACCCATCGTGAAACTCGACGAACTCATCAGCGAATACACCGACATCGAGGGACGGCTCGCCGACCCGTCGGTCCACGCCGACCAGGCGCTCGCCCGCAAGCTGGGCAAGCGGTACGCCCAGCTGCGCCCGATCGTCGAGACCTACCGTGAACTGGGCGCGACCGAGGACGACCTCGCCGCCGCCCGTGAGCTCGCGGGCGAGGACCCGGCCTTCGCCGCGGAGGCCGAGGAGCTGGAGAAGCGCTCCGGCGAGCTGGAGGAGCGGCTGCGGCACCTGCTGCTGCCCCGCGACCCCAGCGACGACAAGGACGTGATCCTCGAGATCAAGGCGGGCGAGGGCGGCGAGGAGTCGGCCCTGTTCGCCGGCGACCTGCTCCGCATGTACCTGCGCTTCGCCGAGCGGACCGGCTGGAAGACCGAGATCATCGACACCCACCCGTCCGACCTCGGCGGGTACAAGGACGTCACGGTCGCGGTGAAGAACAAGTCCGGCGGCGCCGACGCCGAGGGCGTCTGGACCCGGCTGAAGTTCGAGGGCGGCGTCCACCGCGTCCAGCGGGTGCCCGCGACCGAGTCGCAGGGCCGCATCCACACCTCCGCCGTCGGCGTGCTGGTCACCCCGGAGGCCGAGGAGGTGGACGTCCAGATCGACGCGAACGACCTGCGCATCGACGTCTACCGGTCGTCCGGGCCGGGCGGGCAGTCGGTCAACACCACCGACTCGGCGGTCCGCATCACGCACCTGCCGACCGGCGTGGTCGTCTCCTGCCAGAACGAGAAGTCCCAGCTCCAGAACAAGGAGCAGGCGCTGCGCATCCTGCGGTCCCGGCTGCTGGCGATCGCGCACGAGGAGGCGGAGGCCGCCGCGTCCGCCGAGCGCAAGTCGCAGGTCCGGACGGTCGACCGGTCCGAGCGGGTGCGCACCTACAACTACCCGGAGAACCGGATCTCCGACCACCGGGTGGGCTACAAGGCGTACAACCTCGACCAGGTTCTGGACGGCGACCTGCACAACGTCGTCCAGGCCCTCGTGGACGCCGACACCGAGCGACGCCTCGCGGAGGCCCAGCAGTCGTCATGAACCTGCTGCTCGACGAGATCGCCAGGGCCACGGCACGGCTCGCCGACGCCGGGGTCGCCTCGCCGCGCGCGGACGCCGAGGAACTGGCCGCCGCCGTGCACAACGTCAGCCGCGCCGAGCTGCACACCGTCCCGGACGGCGCGTTCGACGCGCTGTTCTGGGAGTACGTGGCGCGCCGCGAGGCCGGCGAACCGCTGCAGCACATCACCGGACGGGCGTTCTTCCGCTATCTGGAGCTGAAGGTCGGCCCGGGGGTGTTCGTCCCGCGTCCGGAGACCGAGGTCATGGTCGGCTGGGCCCTGGAGACCCTCCGCGACATGGACGTCCAGGACCCGCTCGTCGTCGACCTCGGCACCGGTTCGGGCGCGATCGCGCTGTCGCTCGCGCAGGAGGCCCCCCGCGCCCGCGTGCACGCGGTCGAGAAGGACCCGACCGCCTACGTCCACACCGACCGCAACATCGAGGACCTCGACGAGCGCGGCCAGGTCAAGCTGCACCTGGGCGACTTCGCGTCCGCCCTGCCCGAGCTGAACGGCACGGTCGACCTCGTCGTCTCGAACCCGCCGTACATCCCGATGAGCGAGTGGGAGTACGTCCCGACCGACGTCCGCGACCACGACCCGGCGGACGCCCTGTGGGGCGGCGGCGAGGACGGCCTGGACGCGATCCGCGTGGTCGAGCGCACCGCCCGCCGCCTGCTGCGTCCCGGCGGCCACATCGCGGTCGAGCACAGCGATCTGCAGGGCACCGCCGTCTACTGGATCTTCGCCGAGGAGCACGGCTGGCGGGACGTCCGCAACCACAAGGACCTCGTCGGCCGGGACCGTTTCGTCACCGCCCGCCTCGGCACGTCCTGACCGTCCGGCGGCCGTCGCGGACCCGCGCACGCGCACTGCCCGGCCGCCGATAGTCTTTCCCACGTCAGCACAGCAAGCCGAGTTCGACGAGGACAGCCGTGAGCCGACGTTATGACTGCTCGGATCCGATGGAGCGGACGCGCGGGATCGCCGAGGCGGTGTCGGCCGTCCGGCGCGGCGAGCTGATCGTCCTGCCGACCGACACCGTGTACGGGATCGGCGCCGACGCGTTCACCCCGTCGGCGGTGACCGGCCTCCTGAACGCCAAGGGCCGCGGCCGCAACATGCCGCCGCCCGTGCTGGTCGGCTCGGTCCGCGCGGCGACCGCCCTGATCGACGATCTCGGCACCTACGGGCAGGACCTGATCGACGAGTTCTGGCCGGGCGCGCTGACCCTCGTGTGCCGCGCGAACCCCAACCTGATGTGGGATCTGGGCGAGACCAAGGGAACCGTCGCCGTCCGGATGCCCATGGACACCCTGGCCGTCGAGCTGCTGAAGGAGACCGGCCCGCTCGCGGTGTCGAGCGCGAACCTGTCGGGCCGTCCGGCGGCCCGGAACGCCGACGAGGCCGAGGAGATGCTCGGCGACTCGGTCGAGGTCTACCTGGACGGCGGCCAGGTCTCACAGGGCGACGCGTCCACGATCGTGGACCTGACCGGCCCGATCCCGCGCCTGCTGCGCCTCGGCGCGATCTCCGAGGACAAGATCCGCGCGGTCGTCGGCGTCCTGCTCACCGACGAGGACGACATCAAGCCGGACGACGACCTCAAGCCGGAGGACGACGTCCAGCCGGACACCCCGCTTGACGCGCCCGCCGAGACCTCCAAGCCGTACGAGCCGTCCGCGGAGCAGCGGAAGGCCGAGGAGCCCGAGGCCGCGAGCGGTGCGCAGCGCGGCGAGGTCCCAGGGGGAGACACAAAGCCTTCACCTCGCAAGGACGAGCCGGGCACGGCCTCCTGAGCGCCGCCTGAGCCCCGTTCCGGGCGTCCGTCCGGCCCCAAAGCAACGCAAGACACCACAAAAGCCCTGAACCGGCGCCCGAGAACAACGAAACGGGGGCCTCACCGCAGCCGCTGCGGTGAGGCCCCCGTCGTCGTTCATCTACTGATCACGTCCGCGCGCGTCAGCGCGCCGGACGGAGGGTCGATCAGTAGAAGATGCGCCACTTGCCGCCGTGCGAGACGTGGAAGCCGCCCTTGACCGGGTAGCCCTCGCACTCGCGCATGTACATCTTGCCCGTGAGGTAGGACGAGATGGTGAGGCGGGCCGTGGTGCCCTTGCCGTGCGTGTTGTAGATGAAGTAGCTCTGGTGCGCCAGCCGCGGGTTCTGGTACTTGCCGGGCCAGAACACGACCTGCATGCAGGAGTACAGGCCCCGCTTGTTGTCGCGGACGCGGCCGTCGAGCACGCGGATCGGCTTGTGGTTGTAGCTGCTGAACCAGTAGTACCCGTACGCGGTGGTCGCGGCCAGGCCGGACTTCTTGAGGGTGAAGGCCTTCTTGCCCTGGGCGGTCATGCCGTCGCCCGCGGCAGGCACGCCCGGACGGGCGCCCTGCGTGCTGCTGACGACCGATGCCTTGCCGGTCGTGTCGGCGAAGGCGTTGCCGCCGGTCGCCATCAGACCGGCGACCAGCGCGCCGGAGGTGATCGCCACGGTGGCGATGCGTCGCATGGATACTCCATTTCTGGGAGGTATCGGGGTGAAGATCGCCGTAACCGTAGCAGGATCTTCGACGCCTGTTTCCATGCCTTTTCGTGACGCAGTGCAATGTTCGAAGGGACGGGAACCGAAGCGGTTCATCCGGCGTCCAACCAGCTTCGGGACAGGCCTGAGCCCCCCGGTCGGGGCCATATAAAGGATCTCTGAGCTGCACAAATGCCAGAACCATGGAAAGTGCCCACCCGGCCATGTGTCTTTCATCACATTCGTTGTTCGACGACCGAATCCGGACCGGGAACGGCCCGATGAACATCCGCCGAACGGCTCCGGGAACGGTCGGAGCCGCCCAGGGAAAGGCGAATGGTCGGGCGGTGAGGGCCGCCCGGCCATTCAGATGATCTTGCTAAAGAACGCTCGGTAGAGCTTCTTCCACGGTCCGTAGACGTACTTCCAGTTGGAGGCCTTGATGCCGACCTCGCACACGTGGAGGTGGTCGACGTGCGTCGAGTACCAGTCGTGCGCGTGGAACGTGAGCTTCCAGTCGGCGGGACGGCCGGTGGAAATGACCTTCACGCCCATGACCCGGGAGTCGTAGTACTTCTTGCCGGTGGACGTCCATCTTGCCGAGCCTGCTGGTCAGCGCCGGCGCGGCCGGCGCCGACTGGGGTGGACTGGCCCCGACGAGTGAGGGGGGTGCGAGCGAGGGAAAGATCGCAACCGTAGCAAGATCGACGTCGGACATCCCGGCACTTTTACACGTTGTGTACGACATCTCGTTGCTGGTGGGAGGCCATCCGTACACGCTCCGTGACGACAGTCGCCGCGTAGCCTCGACACAGAGTGACTGATGGCATCGAAGAGTAATCGTTTCGTTGTCGCGGTGTGCCGGGGTCGCTGGTGGGAGCATGGGCGGGCTGGCTGAGCTGAGAGCTGGGGGCGACGTGCCGGTGCGGAGCCGTGGAGCGGCGGTCGCGGGCGTCTGTGTGCTTGTGCTGGTCCTGCTGTCCGCCGCGCCCGCGCGGGCGCGCGAGGCCACCCGGCGGTTCGCCGGGGACGGGACGATCCCCACCTACGACGTGGCGCTGGTCATCCGGCGGGACGGCGTCGTGGACGTCCGCGAGACGATCACCTTCGACTTCGGGCCGGACGGCGCGCACGGGTTCGTGCGGCGGGTGCCGTACCGGCGGGGCGAACGGGTGTTCGACATCGATGGCCTGCGGACCAGCTCGTCCACCGGGGCCCCGGCGCGGGCGCGGACCGTCACGCTGCCGCGTGATCTCCAGATCACCGTCGGGGACGGCCGGCGGATCGTCCGCGGGGCGCAGGCGTACGTGATCGAGTACGACCTCGGACGGGTGTTCACGCGGCTGCCGGACGGCCGGTGGGAGCTGGAATGGGACGCGATCGGCACCACCTGGGACGTCCCGATCGCCAACGCCGCCGTGCGGCTGGAATCGCCCACCGCGCACTGGAAGACGTCCTGCCGGGCCGGACGGGACGACGCGACCGTGCCCTGCCTGCGCGACCGGGACGGCCCCTACGCGATGGACTTCCTGCAGACCGGGCTCGGCCCGCATGAGGGCATGACCGTCCGGGTACGGCTACCCGGGGACGCGATCACGCCGCGAGCGCCCCGGTACGTCCGCCCTTACTGGGACGGCGGATGGACCGGAACCGGCCTGCTGGCCCTGACCGTCGTCCTCCTGCCGTGGATGCTGCGGCGTCGCGGGCCCGGCGAGCCGGTGGCGTTCGACGGGGGCGCCCGGCGCGTCCTGGCCGGGCGGATCTTGCTGGTGGCGGCGGTTCTCGCCGTTCTCGGCGACGCCGCCGCCGACGTCGATCGTTACGGGATCTGGGCCGTGTCGCTGGGCGATCTGACTGTGGCGGGGGTCACTCTGGCGATCGCCGGAACGGCGGCACTGTGCGGCCAATGTGCGCCATGCGACGGACGGGAGGAATAGAGTTGGCCCGGAACACCGTCAAGGTGAACGACGCGGAACCTTTCGGTGTCCGCCGTACGTAGGGATCTTCGTGGGGCCGTGGAGCCCCGCCCAGGACGAGTGCCGAGGGGAGGCGCGAGGCGTTGCGGGAGTACCTGCTGACCATCCTCGTGGCCGCCCTCGTGACCTACCTGATCACTCCGGCGGTCCGGAAGTTCGCGGTCTGGTTCGGGGCGCAGGCGGTCCCGCGCGACCGTGACGTGCACGTCATCCCGACGCCGCGACTGGGCGGCCTGGCGATGTTCGTCGGCATGGTCGGGGCGCTGATCGTGGCGTCCGGGCTGCCGAAGATGCGTCAGGTGCTGGCCGAGGGCGACGTGAACGTGGGCCGCGCGCTGCTGCTCGCGGGCGGGCTGATCGTTCTGCTCGGCATCGCCGACGACCGGTGGGAGGTCGACCCGCTCACCAAGTTCGCCGGGCAGGTCGCCGCCGCCGGGATCTTCATCATGCAGGGCATCCAGCTGTACGTGCTGCCCCTGCCGAGCGGTGAGCCGCTGTCGCTGCCGCCCGCCTACGGCGTCCCGCTGACCGTCCTGGTCGTGGTCGCGACGATCAACGCGGTGAACTTCATCGACGGCCTGGACGGCCTGGCCGCGGGCGTCGTGGGCATCGCCTCGCTGGCCCTGTTCTCCTACGCCTACCTGCTGTCGCACGCCAAGGGCATCACGACGCTGAGCGGTCCGACGCTGACCGCCGCCGTGCTGGTCGGGATCTGCGCGGGCTTCCTGCCGCACAACTTCAACCCGGCCCGGATCTTCATGGGCGACACCGGCTCGATGCTGATCGGGCTGCTGCTGTCCGGCTCGACGATCATGCTGACGGGCCAGTTCGACCCGGCCATCATCGGCACCTACCGGCTGTTCCCGCTGTACGTGCCGCTGCTGCTGGTGCCGCTGGTCGCGGCCGTCCCGTTCGTCGACATGCTGCTCGCGGTCTGGCGGCGCACCAACGACGGCCGCTCGCCGTTCAGCCCCGACAAGCGGCACCTGCACCACCGCCTGCTGGAACTCGGCCACTCGGTCCGGCGCGCCGTCCTGATCATGTACTTCTGGGTCGGGCTGCTCGCCGGCGGGCTGATGGGCATGGCCACCACCAGCAACCTCGTCCTGGTGGGGTCGGCCACGCTGACCGTCGCGGTCGGGGGAGTCGTCCTGATGATCGTGCTGCCGCGGGTGGCCCGCCGCCGTGCCGCCGCCGCGGGCCCCACGCTGTCGGTCCCGGTCACCGCGACGGTCGCGCCCGCGGTTGCGGGGGACCTGCCGGTTCCCGACGTCGCCGCAGCTCAGGCCCCGGGGACGGACGTTCCGGACGCGGGCACCGGCAAGCACCGCCAGCACATCTGACCGCACCGCCAGCACATCTGACCGCACCGCCGGCACGTCTGACCGCACCGTCCGGACGGTCCGAGCATCGTTCGGCTGCTCCTAGACTTGCGCCCGTCACCGCGACGTCGCGGCGGGCGTGCCGGGTCCCGGCGTGCCCCACGGCGTTCCGCGGAATCCGAACGAAGACCTGGGCTACAGTCCGTGGTGCACAGGTAACGTTCGGGAGCGTCCATTCATTACATCTTGGGTAATTGTGGACGTTCTGGACGCTTGTGATACCTTTCACTAACAAGAGCCGACCACTGAAAGTGACCGCTCGGAGCCCACATGCACTCTTCCGACGCCCGGATGCTACGCGGCGCCGCGATTCCCTCTGCGGCTGCCGGGGTCATCGCCATCGTTCTCGGAGCACTGCTCGCCGGCGCCAAGGGCGCCATCGGCGCGGGGCTCGGCACGGTCACTGTCCTGGTCTTCTTCTCCGTCAGCGTCGTGGCGGTCAGCTACGCCTCGCGGATCTCGCCGCAGATGATGTTCGCGGCCGCCGTGTTCAGCTACATCGGCAAGCTGCTGGTGATGCTGGCGCTGATCGCCGCCTTCAGCGACGCCACCGCGTGGAACCCGCGGGCGTTCGCGTTCACCGTCGTCGCCCTGACCCTGGTCTGGCTCGGCACGGAGATCCGCAGCACGCTGAAGGCCAAGCAGCTTTACGTCGACCCCGCCCCGTCCGGGCAGAACGCCCCGGCGCGAGACGTGTCCGAGCAGGACGTCGCCACTCCGGCCGACCGGAGCCCGTGATGCACCCTCGGATGATCATGGCGGGATTGGACTACTCCAATATGACCACCGGGGGGGTGGCCTGCTATGGTCCGTCCTGCGATGAGCGAGGAGGGGCACCGGCCCGATCCGCAGGACTCCGAGGAATCCGAGCAGGATCGAATCGATGCGGAACACCGAGGCTTCGCCAACGCCGCCTGGTCGATCCCGAGCTACATCTTGAGCGGGATGGCGGTGTACGGCGGGCTCGGCTGGCTGCTGGATCGATGGCTGGGCACCTCGGCGCTGTTCCCCATCGGAATCCTGGTGGGCCTTGCTCTCGCGCTCTACCTGGTCTTCCACCGCTACGGGCGGACGGGCTGAGGCGACAGCCGAAGCACGCCCCGCCCGCAGCGGCGAAGCCCTACGCCGACTTTGGAACGTCGCCGCTGCCTCCGGGCACGCAGCCGACGAAGAACCACCGACTGACTAGCCGAGTCACTGACGAAGGGACTGCCGCGTGAGCGCGCCGCACCTCCTCGCCTCCGGCAGTGGAGACGAGTTCGAGGCACCCGGCCTCGAAATCTTCCACTGGGGGCCGCTGTTCCCCGACGGTCCCTCGTGGCTGCACTGGCTCACCAAGCCCACCCTGATCGTCGCCCTCGCGGGCCTGCTCGCGATCGTCTTCGCGTGGCGCGCGTTCGCCGGCGCGAAGCTGGTGCCGCGGGGCGTGCAGAACGTGGGCGAGGTCGCCTACCTGTTCGTACGCGACCAGGTGGCCCGGCCGATGCTCGGCAAGGACGGGGACCGGTGGATGCCGTTCCTGTTCTCCACCTTCTTCTTCATCCTGTTCATGAACTGGATGGGCGTCGTCCCGGTGCTGTACCTGCCGGTGAACTCGCACATCGCGTACCCGATCGTGCTCGCCATCGCGGTCTACGGGATGATGCTCTTCCTGGGCATCAAGCACCAGGGCCTGGTCGGCTACTTCAAGAACATGATGTTCCCGCCCGGCCTGCCCAAGCCGCTGTACATCATCCTCGCGCCGATCGAGCTCCTCTCGAACCTGATCCTGCGCCCCTTCACGCACTCGGTCCGACTGTTCGCGAACATGTTCGCCGGTCACCTGCTGCTCGCCTTCTTCGCCTCGGTCGCCTACTGGTTCCTGGTGGAGAAGCTCACCGTCCTGGGCGCCGGAGTTGGAATCGTCGGCTTCGTCATGACGATCGTCATGACCGCCTTCGAGCTGTTCATCCAGGCTCTCCAGGCGTTCATCTTCACGCTGCTCGCCGCCAGCTACATCCAGAGCGGCCTGCACGCGGACCACTGATCCACCCGCAACCAAGCAACCCTCCGGTGGGGCGGCCCCGCCGGTCGAGTGAAAAGGAAAGAGCACATGCTCGCTGAAGCCGTCAACACCCTTGCTGGCAGCGACTCCGTCACCGGCAGCCTCGGCTCCGTCGCGTATGGCCTCGCCGCCATCGGCCCGGGCATCGGCGTGGGCATCATCTTCGGTCAGGGTGTGCAGGCGATCGCCCGCCAGCCCGAGCTGACCAACGTCATCCGCCAGAACATGCTGCTGGGCTTCGCGCTCACCGAGGCGCTCGCCCTCATCGGTTTCGTTGTGCCGTTCGTGCACAAGTAAACCTTCCACTACTTGAATCGGAAGGTGGGAACTAGATGATGCTGGCTTCGGAAAACCCTCTGGTCCCAGAAGCCTCTGAGCTGATCTTCGGCACCATCGCTTTCCTCGTCGTCCTCATCCTGGTCGGCTGGAAGCTGGTTCCGCAGATCCAGAAGACCCTCGCCGAGCGGACGGACGCCATCGAAGGCGGCCTGAAGCGCGCCGAGGCGGCTCAGGACGAGGCCAAGGAGACGCTGGAGCAGTACCGCGCCCAGCTCGCCGAGGCCCGCAAGGAGGCCGCCCGGCTTCGCGAGGAGGCTCGCGAGGAGGGCGCCCAGATCAAGGCCGACATCACCGAGCAGGCCCAGGCCGAGGCTCGGCGGATCGTCGAGTCGGCGCACGCCCAGATCGAGGCCGACCGGCAGCAGGCGCTCCAGTCGCTGCGCTCCGAGATCGGCACCCTGTCGGTCGAGCTGGCCGGCCGCGTCGTCGGCGAGTCCCTCGAGGACAACGCCCGGCAGAGCCGCGTCGTCGACCGGTTCCTCGAGGAGCTCGAGGGACGCGCGAGCACGCGGGAGCAGATCACATCATGACCATCACGGGAGCGGTGAGCAGGGCGTCGCTGGCCACGGCCCAGGAGCGGCTCGAGGCGGTCATTCCGTCCGCCGACCTGAGCCGGCTCGGCGCGGACCTGTTCGCGGTGCTGAACCTGCTCGACCGCGAGCACGGCCTGCGGCGGGCGGTCTCCGACCCGTCCCGGGACGGCGCGGACAAGGCGCAGCTCGTTCAGGTCCTGCTTGAGGGCAAGGTCTCGCCGGCCGCTCTCGGGCTGGTCGCCGATGTCGTGCGGACGAAGTGGTCCAAGCCCTCGGAGATGTCGGACGGAGTGGAGACCCTCGCGGTCACCGCCGAGGCCGCGCGCGCCGAGGCCGACGACCAGATCGACGACCTCGAGGACGAGCTGTTCCGGTTCTCGCGGGTGGTGGAGGGCGACCCCGCGCTGCGCGGGGCGCTGTCGTCGCCCGGGATCCCGGACGAGCGCAAGAAGGGCCTGCTGGACGCGCTGCTCGGCGGCAAGGTCACCGCCGCGACGCTCGAGCTGGTCACCGAGCTTGTGCTGCGCCCGCGGGGACGTAGCCTGGAAGGCGGGCTGGCCGAGTACGGCAGGCTCGTTGCCAAGCGGCGGCAGCGACTGGTGGCGCTCGTGCGCACGCCGGTGGACCTGTCGGCCGACCAGCGCACCCGGCTCGCCGCCGTGCTCGCCACGGCCTACGGCCACCAAGTACACCTCAACATCGAGCTCGACCCCACTCTGATCGGCGGCCTGTCGGTCCAGATCGGGGACGAGATCATCGACGGCACGATCGCCGGACGGCTGGACGACGTCCGCCGGCGGCTCGCCAGCTGACGAGCGACGGCTCGCGCCGCTCGGCAAGCTGCACGCACGACGAGCCACCGACGAGCCACCTGAGCCCCAAGGGAGCAAGAGAGGAATCATGGCGGAGCTGACGATCCGTCCGGATGAGATCCGGAACGCGCTGGAGCGCTTCGTCCAGTCGTACGAGCCCGAGGCCGCCGCGCGCGAAGAGGTCGGCACCGTCGTCGATTCCGGCGACGGCATCGCGCACGTCGAGGGCCTTCCCTCCGCGATGGCCAACGAACTCCTGGAGTTCGAGGACGGCACGCGCGGTCTGGCTCTGAACCTGGACGTCCGTGAGATCGGCGCCATTGTCCTGGGTGACTCCAGCAAGATCGAGGAGGGCCAGAAGGTCCGCCGCACCGGCGAGGTCCTCTCGGCCCCGGTCGGCGACGGCTTCCTCGGTCGCGTCGTGGACGCGCTGGGCAACCCGATCGACGGCAAGGGCCCGATCGAGTCGACCGAGCGTCGTGCGCTGGAGCTGCAGGCCCCGACCGTCGTTCAGCGACAGTCGGTCAAGGAGCCGCTGCAGACCGGCATCAAGGCCATCGACTCGATGACCCCGATCGGTCGCGGTCAGCGGCAGCTGATCATCGGTGACCGGCAGACCGGTAAGACCACGGTCTGCATCGACACCATCCTGAACCAGAAGGAAGCCTGGGAGACGGGCGACGAGAACAAGCAGGTCCGCTGCATCTACGTCGCCGTCGGCCAGAAGGGCTCCACGATCGCCAACGTGCGCCGCACCCTCGAGGAAGCGGGCGCGCTGGAGTACACCACGATCGTGGCCGCCCCGGCGTCCGAGCCGGCCGGTTACAAGTACATCGCGCCGTACACCGGTTCCGCGATCGGCCAGCACTGGATGTACCAGGGCAAGCACGTCCTGATCGTGTTCGACGACCTGTCGAAGCAGGCCGAGGCGTACCGCGCCGTGTCCCTGCTGCTGCGTCGTCCGCCGGGCCGTGAGGCCTACCCCGGTGACGTCTTCTACCTGCACTCGCGTCTGCTCGAGCGCTGCGCGAAGCTGTCGGACGACCTGGGCGCGGGCTCGATGACCGGTCTGCCGATCATCGAGACCAAGGGCAACGACGTCTCGGCGTTCATCCCCACCAACGTCATCTCGATCACCGACGGTCAGTGCTTCCTGGAGACCGACCTGTTCAACCAGGGCGTCCGGCCCGCGGTGAACGTCGGTATCTCGGTCTCCCGAGTCGGTGGCTCGGCGCAGATCAAGGGCATGCGGAAGGTCGCCGGCACCCTGCGTCTGGCGCTCTCCCAGTTCCGTGACCTGGAGGCGTTCGCGGCCTTCGCGTCCGACCTGGACGCGGCCTCCCGCGCCCAGCTCGAGCGCGGCGCCCGCCTGGTCGAGCTGCTCAAGCAGCCGCAGGGCTCGCCGTTCCCGGTCGAGAAGCAGGTCGTCTCGGTGTGGGCGGGCACGTCCGGCGAGCTGGACGACGTGCCGGTGGAGGACATCCGCCGGTTCGAGGACGAGTTCCTCGACCACGTCGAGCGCCAGCACGGCGGCATGCTGACCGCGATCCGTGAGACCGGCCAGCTCTCCGACGACAGTCTGACCACCCTCAAGGACGCCATCACGGAGTTCAAGAAGGGGTTCGAGACCAGCTCGGGCGGACTGCTCGGCGACGAGTCCGCCGAGCCGATCGCGGACGAGGACGTCGAGCAGGAGACGATCAAGCGCGTCAAGAAGGGCTGACGTCATGGCCCAGATCCGTCAACTGCGGCAGCAGATCCGGTCGGTGAAGTCCACCGCGAAGATCACGCGCGCCCAGGAGATGATCGCGACGTCGCGCATCGTGAAGGCGCAGGCGGCGGTGGCGGCGGCGAAGCCGTACGCCGACCAGATCGTCCGCGCCCTCACGGCGCTGGTCAGCCACGACGTCGGGATCGACCACCCGCTGCTCAACGAGCAGCCGGAGGACGTCCGCACGGCCGTTCTGATCATCACCAGCGACCGCGGGTTCGCGGGCGGTTACAACGCCAACGTGATCCGCGAGGCGGAGTCCCTGATCGCCAAGCTGCGCGCCGAGGGCAAGCAGCCGGTTCCGTACGTCGTCGGCAACAAGGGCGTCACCTGGTACCGCTTCCGGAACCGGGAGATGGGCGCTCAGTGGACCGGGTTCAGCGACCGTCCGTCCTTCGCCAACGCGGAGGGCATCGGACGGCGGCTGGCCGCGGACTTCCTGAAGACCGACGCTGAGGGCGGGGTCGGTGAGATCCACGTGGTCTACACCGAGTTCGTCTCGATGCTGACGCAGGCTGTCCAGGTCCGCCGGCTGATCCCGCTGGAGATCGAGGACACCACGGCCTCCGACGGCGGTACGCCCCCGGCGTACGAGTTCGAGCCGTCCGCCGCGGACGTGCTCGACCTGCTGCTGCCGAACTACATCGAGAGCCGCATCTTCCACATGATGCTGGAGTCGGCCGCGTCCGAGCACGCGGCCCGGCGGCGGGCGATGAAGTCGGCGACCGACAATGCGAACGAACTGATCGGTGTCTACACGCGCCAGATGAACCAGGTGCGACAGGCGGCGATCACCCAGGAAATCAGCGAGATCGTCGGTGGCGCTGACGCGCTCGCCGATTCTGGCGGGGAGTGAGAGAGTGACCGCACAGGTAGAGGAGACGACGACGGCCACCGGCCGCGTCACCCGGGTCATCGGCCCGGTCGTCGACGTGGAGTTCCCCGCCGACGCCGTGCCGGGTATCAACAACGCGCTGCACGCCGAGATCACCCTCGGCGGCGAGAGCAAGACGCTGACCTTCGAGGTCGCCCAGCAGCTCGGCGACAACGTGATCCGCGCGGTCTCGATGCAGCCGACCGACGGCCTCACCCGTGGCGCCGCGGTCGTCGACACCGGCGCCGCCATCTCGGTGCCCGTCGGTGACATCACCAAGGGCCACGTGTGGAACGCCCTGGGCGAGACCCTGGACGTCCCGACCGCGTCGCTGAACGTCACCGAGCGGTGGGAGATCCACCGCAAGCCCCCGGCGTTCGACCAGCTCGAGTCGCGGACCGAGATGCTGGAGACCGGCATCAAGGTCATCGACCTGCTGTCCCCGTACGTCAAGGGCGGCAAGATCGGTCTGTTCGGTGGCGCGGGTGTGGGCAAGACCGTCCTCATCCAGGAGATGATCCGCCGCGTCGCGCGCAACTTCGGTGGCACCTCGGTGTTCGCCGGTGTCGGTGAGCGTACGCGTGAGGGCAACGACCTCTGGGTCGAGATGGACGAGGCGGACGTCCTCAAGGACACCGCCCTGGTCTTCGGCCAGATGGACGAGCCGCCGGGCACGCGTATGCGCGTCGCCCTGTCGGGTCTGACGATGGCGGAGTACTTCCGCGACGTCCAGAAGCAGGACGTGATGTTGTTCATCGACAACATCTTCCGCTTCACGCAGGCCGGTTCCGAGGTCTCCACGCTGCTCGGCCGCATGCCGTCCGCGGTGGGCTACCAGCCCACGCTCGCGGACGAGATGGGCGAGCTGCAGGAGCGCATCACCTCGACCCGGGGTCACTCGATCACCTCGATGCAGGCGATCTACGTCCCCGCGGACGACATCACCGACCCGGCGCCGCACACCACGTTCGCGCACCTCGACGCGCGGACCGTGCTCTCGCGTGGCATCTCCGAGAAGGGCATCTTCCCGGCGGTGGACCCGCTGGACTCGTCCTCCCGGATCATGGACCCGCAGATCCTGGGCGCGGAGCACTACTCCGTCGCGCAGGAGGTCATCCGGATCCTGCAGAAGTACAAGGAACTCCAGGACATCATCGCGATCCTCGGTATCGACGAGCTGTCCGAGGAGGACAAGGTCACCGTCCAGCGGGCGCGGCGCATCGAGCGCTTCCTGTCGCACCCGATGTACGTGGCCGAGCAGTTCACCGGCCAGCCCGGTGTCACCGTGCCGAAGGACGAGACGATCGCCTCGTTCAAGGCGCTCTGCGAGGGCAAGTACGACCACATCCCCGAGCAGGCGTTCTTCATGTGCGGCGGCATCGAGGACGTGGAGAAGAAGGCCAAGGAGCTGGAGAAGTAGTCCGCTCCGCCGGACCGCGCCCGCCGGGCGCGGGCGCGGTCCGGTGGTCCGCTCCAGTTTTCGGAGGAATGATTCGTGGCAACCCTGAAGGTCGGGCTGGTCTCACCGGAGCGTGAGGTCTGGTCCGGCGAGGCCAAGATGGTGGTCGCGCAGACCATCGAGGGCCAGCTCGGCATCATGCCGGGTCACGCCCCGGTGCTGGGCGTCCTGCTGGACGGCAGCGTGGTGAAGATCGAGCCCGCCGACGGTGGCGAGTGGATCAGCGCCATGGTCGGCAGCGGGTTCTTCTCGATCGCCGACAACGAGGTGTCGGTCCTCGCGGAGCAGGCCGAGCTGGGCGCCGAGGTGGACGTCGCCGACGCCCGCCGGGCGCTGGACGAGGCGCTCACGACGGCGGGGGCGGGCGAGGACAGCACGGCCGAGCGCCGGGCACGCGCCCGGCTGCGCGCGGCGGGCGCGGAAGCCTAGCCGACGCGTTGGGCGGACACCTGGCTCTGGACGCGGGCACGGTGCTCGCCGCCGTCGTCCTGCTGGTCGCGCTGGTGTTCGGCGTGCTCACGCTTCGGCGCTGGCTGTTCGTCCGCGCGGGCGGGACGGTCGAGTGTTCGCTGCGCGAGCTGCGGGCGGGCGCGGACGGCGGGCCGGCGGGAGCCGGCGGCGAGTCCGCTGGCGCCCATGGTCCGTGGCGGCTCGGCTTCGGCCGGTACAAAGGCGACGTGCTCCAGTGGCACCGCGTGTTCGGTTTCAGGCGTAGGCCCCGGCAGGTGATTCACCGCCGGGGCCTTGTCGTCGCCGGACGCCGCGTCCCGCAGGGCGAGGAGGCGGCCGGGCTGCTGCCGGACGTGACGATCGTCGAGGTGCGGGACGGCGGGCGGCGGCTGGAGCTGGCGATGGGCGCGGCCGCGCTGACCGGTTTCCTGGCGTGGCTGGAGGCCGCGCCGCCCGGCTCACCAGTGGATTCGCCCGTGCGGGAGCCCTGAGCGGCTCGGCGGGGTGAGTATCGCCTTGGTCAAATATGTTGCCGACACTTGTCGTAATTGACCACTTTCGTTCATGATCTTGGCACCCCTGTTCGTCCCCCCTCGGGAGTTCATGTGCGTAAGTTCGCCATCGGTGCGGCCGCCGTGCTCGCCGCCACCGGTCTCGTGGTGCCGTCCGCCAACGCGGATCCGGCCCCGAAGGACCTCGCCAAACTGGTCACGGTCAAGGACATCAAGCGGCACCTGGAGAACCTCCAGACGATCGCCGACTACAACGGCGGCAACCGCGCCGCGGGTCAGGCCGGCTTCACCGTCACGTCCAAGTACGTCGTCAGTGAGCTGAAGAAGGCCGGGTACAAGCCCACCGTCCAGAACTTCGACTTCGACTACTACCAGGAGAAGTCCCCGGCGGTCTTCGGCCAGGTCGCGCCGAACCAGGCCGACTACAAGAACGGCGACGACTTCACCGCCTACCAGTACTCCGGGTCGGGCGACGTGACGGCGGAGGCCGCCGCGGTGGACACCCCGGCGCCGAACACCGACGGCGACTCGGGCTGCCAGACGGGCGACTTCGCGTCCTTCCCGAAGGGCGCGATCGCGCTGATCCAGCGCGGTGGCTGCGACTTCGCGGTGAAGGCGTCCAACGCCAAGGCGGCGGGCGCCGTCGCGGTCGTCATCTACCAGAAGCCGACCGTCGCGGACGGCCCGGTGGGCGGCACCCTCGGCGGCCCGGTCTCGGTCCCGGTCCTGGGCCCGAGCTACAAGGTCGGCTCCGACCTGGTGAAGCTCGCCAACGCGGGCGGCCTGAAGCTGCACGTCAAGACCGACACGCTCAACGAGAAGCGCACCACGAACAACGTCATCGCGGAGACCAGGTTCGGCCGCTCCGACAACGTCGTGGTCGTCGGCGCGCACCTGGACAGCGTGGAGGCGGGCCCCGGCGTCAACGACAACGGCTCGGGCACCTCGACCATCCTGACCATCGCGCAGAACATCTCCAAGCTGGGCAAGAAGGGCCTGCAGAACAAGGTCCGCTTCGCCTGGTGGGGCGCCGAGGAGGAGGGCCTGCTCGGAGCCGAGCACTACGTCACCACGCTGTCCGCCGCCGACAAGGCCAAGATCGCGCTCAACCTGAACTTCGACATGACCGCGTCCCCGAACGGCGTCCGCGGCGTCTACAACGGCTCGGATCCGACGGCCCCGCACGGCTCGGCCGCGATCCAGAAGGTCATCAACGACTACTACGGCAAGCGCAAGCTGCCGACCGTCCCGAGCGACTTCAACGGCCGCTCCGACTACGGACCCTTCCTCGATGCGGGCATCCCGGCCGGCGGCATCGACACCGGCGCCGAGGGCCTGAAGACCGCCGAGGAGGCCAAGGTGTTCGGCGGCAAGGCGGGCGAGCCGTACGACGCCTGCTACCACGCCAAGTGCGACCGCATCACCAACATCAACTGGAACCTGCTCGACACCAACGCCGACGGCGTCGCCTTCGCCGTCCAGTCGTTCGCCAAGAGCACCCTCCCGGTGAACGGTGAGGCCCTCCGCACCGGCCGCACCTTCGCCATGCCGGCGCCGACCGCTCCGATGTACCGCGGCGGCCACCTGGTTCGCTAAGCACCGGGTGACCTCGTCACCAGGCCCGGCCCCGGTGCGCTCCGCGCGCCGGGGCCGGGCTTTCGGGTTCTCAGGCGGAGGCGATGGTGACGTCGCCGGTGTCGGTCCGGGCCTCGATGCTGTGCGGGGAGTCGGACGAGGTCGGGACGGTGACCTGCTTCTTGCCCGTGTTGGTGTCGGCGGTGACGGCGTACCGTCCGGCGGCCGGGACGACGATCTTGATCCGGCCCGTGTTGGCGTGGGTGGTCACGTTGGCGGCGGCCGTGCCGAGGGTGAGGCGGATGTCGCCGGTGTCGGTGCGGGCGGTGAGGTGCCCGGACGCGGCGGGCCGCAGGGCGGTGCCGGTGATGCTGCCGGTGTTGGCACGGGCGGAGACCGAGCCGGTGAGGCCGGACAGGGTGATGCCGCCGGTGTCGGTGCGCAGCTCGGAGGTCAGGGCGCGGGGCACGGTGACGCGGTAGTCGACCTCGCAGGTGCGGCCGCTGAGGGAGATGGAGCCCGGGCAGGTGTAGGACACCTCGAGGACGCCGTTGTTCACCTGGTGCTGGGCCTTCGGGTGCCCGTTGTCGGTGAAGCGGAGGTTCTCGGTGACGCTGACGGCGCTGACGTCCGCGCCGACGACCTCGATCTTGCCGGTGTGGCCCGTGACCCGCAGGCCGGTCAGCTTCTGCGCCACGGTGTAGGAGCGCTGGTCCTTCTCCGTCTTGGCGAGGCCGAGGCTCGTGCCGCCGCAGGCCGACAGGGAGAGGACGCCCAGGAGGGCGGCGGCCGAAGTGAGGGTCTTCGCGGGCAGGCTCATCGTGGCGTCTTTTCGCTCGGAGGGGCGGACTCCTCTATTTTCGCGGTCCGACGCCGTGAAACACGAGGTGGAGGGCTACAGACTCGGGGGTGGGGTTAACCCCACCCCCAAGTTGTGCCGGGGTTTACTTCGTGCGCATGGTGTGTCGGGGGTCGGCCCGTGCGCGGGGTGGGTCAGCGTTCTCCGCCCGGCTTCCACTGGACGTCGCCGTGCTCGGCGTTCGCGACGCGGCCGAGGATGAACAGCAGGTCGGAGAGCCGGTTGAGGTACTTGGCGGTGAGCGGGTTGACGCCGTTCGCCGCCGCGTCCTCGGTGGGACGGCCCGACTCGTCCAGGGGGGACGAGCCGTGCGCCTCGATCGCGGCCCACGCGGTGCGCTCGGCGCGGCGGGTGACGGTGCGGGCGACGTGCAGGAGGGCTCCGCCGGGTGTTCCGCCGGGGAGGATGAAGCTGCGGAGGGGCTTCAGGTCGGCGTTGAACTCGTCGCAGAGGCCCTCCAGGCGCTCGACGTAGGACGCCTCGACGCGCAGCGGCGGGTACTCGGGGTCGGGTACGACGGGGGCGCACAGGTCGGCTCCGACGTCGAACAGGTCGTTCTGGACGCGGGTGAGGGCGGTGACGATGTCCTCGCCGAGGCCGCCCATCGTGACCGCGACGCCGATCGCGGCGTTCGCCTCGTCCACGTCGGCGTAGGCCGCGAGCCGGGGGTCGGTCTTGCGGGTGCGGGACATGTCGCCGAGCGCGGTGGTGCCGTCGTCGCCCGTCCGGGTGTAGATGCGCGACAGCACGACGGGGGTCTCCCTGTTCTTCGCCATACGCCGAGCCTATCCAGCGGGGCCCCGAGTCTGGTTCTGTAGGTTTTCACTTACTTGCCTGGTCTGACCCCTTGTGGAGGCGCCCGTGACGTACGACCACATCATCGTCGGCGCCGGGAGCGCGGGCTGCGTGCTCGCGCACCGGCTGAGCGAGGACCCGGGGACGCGGGTGCTGCTGCTGGAGGCCGGGCCGCCGGACGACGCCATGGAGATCCACGTCCCGGCGGCGATCGCTGCGCTGATGAAGGGCCCGCTCGACTGGGACTACTCGACCGTCCCGCAGGAGCACGCGGACGGGCGCAGCGTGTACTGGCCGCGCGGCCGGACGCTCGGCGGCTCGTCGTCCACGAACGCGATGATCTACATCCGCGGGCACCGGTACGACTACGACACCTGGCGCGACTCCTACGGCTGCGAGGGCTGGGGCTACGCCGACCTGCTGCCCTACTTCCGGCGGGCCGAGGATCAGGCGCGCGGAGAGTCGGAGTTCCACGGCGTCGGCGGGCCGCTGCACGTCGAGGACCGCCGGTACACGCACCCGCTCTCGCGCGCCTGGGTGAAGTCGGCGCGGGCGGCCGGGCTGGCGGAGAACCGCGACTTCAACGGCGCGGACCCGGACGGCGTCGGCTCCTACCAGGTCACGCACAAGCAGGGACGGCGCTGGTCCACGGCGGCCGGGTACCTGCGTCCCGTCCTGGAGCGTCCGAACCTGACGGTCGTCACGGACGCGCTGGTCACCTCCGTCGTCATCGAGGACGGACGGGCCGTCGGCGTGACCTACGAGCTGCGCGGGGAGACGGTCACGGCGCGCGCGGAGGGCGAGGTCGTGCTCTCCGGCGGCGCGGTGAACAGCCCGCAGCTGCTCATGCTGTCCGGCATCGGACCGGCCGACCACCTGCGCGAACACGGGATCGACGTGGTCGTGGACGCGCAGGTCGGCCAGGGCCTCCAGGACCATCCGTTCGTGAACGTCATGTTCGCGACGCCGCGTGTGAAGAGCCTGTTCGAGCTGCCGAGCCCGCTGAAGTTCGCGCAGTGGCAGGCGTTCGGGCGCGGGCCCTACGCGTCCAACGTGGCGGAGGTCGGCGGGTTCGCCCGGACCGTGGACGGCCTGCCCGCACCGGATCTGCAGTACCACGTGCTGCCCACGCCGTTCGTCGAGCAGGGCTTGGTGGAGTCGTCGGCGCGGCTGCTGTCGGTGTTCGTCACGGCCGTCGCGGTCGAGAGCCGCGGCGCGCTCACGCTGCGCTCGGCGTCGCCGTACGCCAAGCCGCTGATCGACCCGGCCTACCTGGCGGCCAAGGCGGATCTGGACGTTCTGGTCGCGGGCGTCCGGCAGGCCCGGGAGATCGCCGCGACCGGGCCGCTCGCGTCGCTGATCGCGGGGGAGCACACGCCGGGCGAGCAGGCCGCGGCGGACGAGGACGTCGAGGCGTTCGTCCGGCGCGACGTCGCGACGCTGTTCCACCCGACGAGCACGTGCGCGATGGGCGGGGACGCGTCGTCGGTGTGCGACCCGGAGCTGCGGGTGCGCGGCGTCGAGGGGCTGCGGGTGGTGGACGCGTCGGTCATGCCGTCCGTGCCGCGCGGCAACACCAACGCGCCGACGATCGCGGTCGCCGAGCGGGCCGCGGACCTGATCCGGGGACGTGAGCCGCTCGCTCCCGCATCGGTGTGAAAAGGGAGAGACCCTCACCACCGGAAGGTGGTGAGGGCCTCTTGTCGTCGGGACAGCCGTCCGGTTTCAGGGACGGCGGCCGCTTGGCTGCGGGGGTCACCGCTGACGCGCCTTCGCCTTGGCCTTCGCCGCGCGCTTGGTGGCCTTGGCCTCCGAGCGCCACGTCGCTACGCGCTGGGTGGCGATGCCCTGGGTGAACGAGTGGTGCAACATCTTCTGTCTCCTCATCTCCGCCGGCAGGTCCCTGCCGACATCTATAGATTCGCCCTAAGACCCCGGTGGCCACATGGGGATGACGCCTTATTCGGGCGTTCTGGGAACGTCCTAGTACGCGGCGCGTATTATCCAATCGTTCCCGCGACGGCCTAAGAGCCACCTACGAGCGACCTGAGGAGGCCGTTTTGACCGTTCCCTACCTGGACGGAGTGGCCGCGAGCACACCCGGCCGCACCTACAAACAGCGCGTCATCGACCTGCTCGCTTTGAGCCCCGGCATGGATGTGGCCGACCTCGGCTGCGGTCCCGGAACCGACCTCGCCGCGATGGCGGACGCCGTCGGCCCGGACGGGACGGTCGTCGGCGTCGACCGGGACGACGCCATGCTCGCGACCGCGCGCGAGCGGATGGCGGGCCGTCCGCACGTCTCGCTTCGCGCCGGTGACCTGCACGAACTTCCGCTGGACGACGCGAGCGCCGACCGCGCGCACACCGACCGGGTGCTGCAGCACGTGGCGGATCCGGCGCGGGCGCTCGCCGAGATCCGCCGCGTGCTGCGTCCGGGCGGACGCGTCGTCCTCGCCGAACCCGACTGGGACGCGCTGCTGATCGACACCGTGGACCCGTCCGTGAGCAGGGGATACGCCCGGTTCATCACCACCGAGGTCGTCCGGAACGCGACGATCGGACGGAGTCTCGCCCGCCTGTGCGGCGAGGCGGGGTTGTCCGTCGTCCACGTCGAGGCGTCCGTGGCGGTGTTCCGGGACGTCGAGACGGCGGAGAAGATCCTCGGCGTCCGGCGCAACCTCGCGCGGGCCGTCCGGGCGGGGTACCTGGACGCGGAGCCGGACCTGTCCGGGCCGTTCCTCGCGTCCGCGCAGATCTTCCTCACCGTCGCCGAGCGTCAGGACGGCTGAGGCGCCGTCTCGCGTTCGACCTGCGGGTTCGCGGGCGCCGGCGCGGGCCGTCCGGGGAGCAGGACGGTCGTCGCCGCGGCGAGGAGCAGGCCGCCCGCGAGCAGCCACGCGCCGTGATGGACGCCCGGGACCGTGCCGCCCGACCGCTGCATGATGACCGCGACGGCCGCGATCCCCAGCGATCCGCCGAGCTGGTTCAGCATGTACAGCGCCGAGCTGCCCTGCGCGACGAGCTCGGGCGGCAGCGTCCGGTAGAGGGCGCCCATCGTCGGCGCGGACATGAAGCCCATGCCGAGCCCGGCGGCGAATGCCGCGAGCGCGCTCCACACCTCGGGCGTCCGGGCGCCGAGCCACGCCATCGGCAGGAGGCTCGCGGCCGCGAACAGCGCGCCGCAGCGGGCGAGGACGCGTGACCCGATGCGGTCGGAGAGCCGTCCGGCGACCGGCATCGCCAGCGACGCGCCGAGGCCCATCGGCGCGACCAGCAGGCCCGCGACGCGCGCGCCGTGCCCGTGCGCCTGCTGGTAGTAGAGCGGCAGCAGGAACAGCATCCCGAACGTCACGATGCCCGACAGTGCCATGATCCCGACGCTCGCGCTGAACGACGAGCGGCTGAAGAGCCGCAGGTCGAGCAGGGGAGGGGTGCTCCGGACGGTCACCGCGCGCACGCCGTACCCGGCCAGCAGGACGGCCCCGATCGCGAACGGTGTCCAGGCGTCGGCTCCACTGGCGACGCGTGACAACCCGATCAGGACGGCCGCGAACCCCGGGCCGAGCAGGACGAGTCCGGGCACGTCGAGCCGCTGCGCCGGGCCGTCCGGCTCCTCACGCGGGACGATCCGGAGCGCGAGCGCGAACGCCGCCACGCCGATCGGCAGGTTGACCAGGAACATCCAGCGCCAGCCGAGACCGTCCAGGACCAGGCCGCCGAGGGCCGGGCCGAGGACGGGCCCGAGCGGCAGCACCACGCCCATGATCCCCATGACCCGTCCGGCCCGGGCGGGCCCGGCGCCGCGCGCGAGGATCACCATGACGAGCGGGTCGAGGATCCCCGCGCCCACCCCCTGGACGATCCGGAACGCCACGAGCTGCTCCAGGTTCCCGGCCGACGCGCAGGCCAGCGATCCGCCCACGAACAGCACAAGTCCGACAAGCCAGGGCCGCCGCGTGCCGAACCGTCCGGCGGCCCACGCGGTCACCGGGACGGTCACCGTGAGCGCCAGCAGGTAGCCGGTCGAGATCCAGCCCACGGCGCTCAGCGAGGTGCCGAACTCGCCGACGAGGCGGTCGGCCGCGACCGAGACCATCGTGGCGTCCAGGATCCCCATGATCCCGCCGAGCAGCACCACGGCGATCAGCCGCCGCAGCGCCGGATCGAACGCATCTGTATTCATCAGACTCCTTAACTAGACTGGCTAGTCCAACATAGGAGTCCGTGAAGTCATGGACAAGGTGGTTTGAATTACTGGACCAGTGAGTTCAAGTCGGGAATACGGCCGGTACACTGCGCGGCATGGAGGCGACGACGGCGGCGACGCGAGGCCGCATCGACAAGCGGCGGGCGATCCTCGACGCCGCGTTCGCGGTGATCGGCCGCGAGGGGTACGCACAGGCGGGCGTGGACGTCATCGCCGCCGAGGCGGGTGTCGCCAAGGCCACCGTCTACAACCACTTCGCCGACAAGGAGGCCCTGCTCCGCGCGTCCTTCGCGGCGCAGGCCGAGCGCGTGCTGGCCGCCAACCTCGCCGCGCTGGAGCACCTCGCGGACGCGGGCGACGACCTGCGCGACCAGCTGGAGGACGTCGGCTTCCGGCTGCTCGAGTGCTACTGCGACGAACGGTCCTGGGCCGTCCGGCGCATCCTGATGGCCGAGGGCAACCGGTTCCCCGACCTGCTGGACGCCGCGCAGAGCGGCGTCGCCGACCGCGTCCTGCGGACCCTCGCCGACCGGTTCGCCCGCCTCGCCCTCGCCGGACGGCTGAGCCTGACCGACCCCGAGCTCGCCGCCGAGCAGTTCTCGGCGCTGCTGGGCGGCCCCATGGAGCAGCGCGCCCGCCTCGGCACCCGCACCGTCCCGGACGGCGAGCTGAGGACCGTCGCGCGCGGGGCCGTCGACACCTTCCTCAAGGCGTTCGGACCGGCCGCGGCTTCCTGACTAGCGCGGCTCCAGGCCGTCCCTGACCAGCCGTAGGAGCCGGCGCGCGTCGGACGCGTTCCCGGCCGTCATCGCGCCCCCGCTGACCAGCGCCAGCAGGTCGGCGGTCGCGACGCCGTCCCGGAGCGTCCCGGCCTTTCGCGCCCGGACGGCCAGCGCGTCCGCCGCCTCGTTCAGCGTGGTGTGCCATTCGTGGAAGAGCCGCGAACGCCGTCCGTCCGGGGTCTCGGTGATGGCCAGCGCGAGATCGCGCTTGGTCGCCACGTGCGCGACGAACTCGTCCAGCCACACGTAGAGCGCCTCGCCGGACGGCGTCGACGCCAACTCGCGGCCCAGGCGCCGAAGCTCCTCGATCTCGTCGGTGTACACCGCGATGAGCAGGTCCTCCCGCGTGGGGAAGTTGCGGTACAGCGTCGCGTTCCCGACCCCGGCCCGCTTCGCGACCTCGTCGAGCGGCACGTCCGGCCCGCGTTCGTCGAACAGCTCCTTGGCCGTCGCCAGCAGCAACGCGGCGTTGCGGGCGGCGTCGGCGCGCGGACGGCGAGGAGGCATCGGCGGGATCCCTTGTGTGTCGAGGACGTTCTCCGTAGCCTAGCGCCTTAAGTGGGGAGTTCCCCGTTTTAAGGAGCGAAGCATGACACCGGACGACCGCGCCGCCATCACCGACCTGATCTCCATGCACGGGCACCTGTGCGACGACGGAGAACTCGACCGCTTCCACGAGGTCTTCACGGACGACATCGTCTACGACGTCTCCGACATGGGCTTCGGGCAGCTCCATGGCCTGGTCGCCCTCAGGTCGGCCGCCGAGATCCTCGGCGACGACAACCCGGTGGGCCACCACATCACCAACGTCGTCCTCGCGGACGTGGCGGAAGACGAGGTCCACGCCCGATCCAAGGCCATCGGCATCCAGGCGGACGGCACGGCGGCCAGCGCCGTCTACCAGGACGTCGTCAAGCGAGGGCCCGAGGGCTGGCGCATCGCGCACCGCACCATCCAGGCCCGCAGGAAACCCCTCGGCGCCCGCTGAACGGGGACGTCAGCGCTTGTAGCGCTTGCCGTGGATCATGGTGACGAGCTGCAGGATCTGCGCCATCTGCTTCTCGGTGCGGTCGAAGGTCGTCAGGTTCGTCGGGAGGGCGAAGCGCTGCCGCGTGATGGCCTTGGGACGGGCGAACTCGCGGAGTCCGTCGGCGCCGTGGATGCGTCCGAAGCCGGACTCGCCGACGCCGCCGAAGGGCAGGGCGGCGACCATCGCGAACGCGGCGAAGGCGTTGATGGACGTCATCCCCGAGCGCATGCGGCGGGCGGCCTCCATCGCGCGGCCCTTGTCGCTGGAGAAGATCGAGCCCGCGAGGCCGTAGCTCGTCGCGTTGGCCTTTTCGACGGCCTCGTCCAGGTCGCGGACGCGGTGGACGGTGATGGTCGGCCCGAAGGTCTCCTCGCGGACAGCGGCCGAGTCGTCCGGGACGTCCGTCAGGACAACCGGTTCGACGTACGGCTTGCGGACGGACTCGGGCCCGCCCACGACCGCCTTGCCGCCCTTGTCCAGCGCGTCCTTGATGTGCCGTTCGATGATGTCGAGCTGGGACGGCATGGTGATCGGCCCGTAGGCGGCCTCGCGGTCGAAGCCCGGACGGAGCTTGGCGGCGCGCTCGGTCAGCTTGGCGAGGAAGGCGTCGTAGGCGTCGTCCACGACGTAGACGCGCTCGACGCCGATGCAGGTCTGGCCCGCGTTCGCCATCGCGCCCCACAGCGCCGAGTCGGCGGCGGCCTCGAGGTCGGCGCCGGAATCGACGATGCAGGCGTCCTTGCCGCCGCACTCGGCGACGATCGGGGTGAGGTTCTCGGCGCAGGCGGCCATGACCTTCTTGGCCGTCGGGCCCGAGCCGGTGAACGCGACCTTGTCGACGTCCGGGGACGACGCGAGCGCGCCGCCGGTCGCGCCGAAGCCGGTGACCACCTGGAACACCGGGCGCTCCGGGATCACCGTGGTGAACAGCTCGGCCAGCAGGACGCCGACGCCGGGCGTGTACTCCGACGGTTTGAACACCACGGCGTTGCCCGCCGCGAGCGAGTAGGCGATCGAGCCCATCGGAGTGAAGATCGGGTAGTTCCAGGGGCCGATCACGCCGACGACGCCGAGCGGCTGGTACTCCAGGACGGCCTTCTGGTTCAGCGACAGGACGCCTGGGAACACCGTGCGCGGTCCGAGCACCTTGGCGGCGTGCCGGGCGGCCCAGTCCAGGTGCGAGATCGCCATGATGGTCTCGAGCTGGGCGTCCTGGAGGGTCTTGCCGGTCTCCTGGTGGATGAGCTCGGCCATCCGGTTCAGGTTGCGGGTGAGCGCGCCCTTGACGTTCAGCAGCCGGACGCGCCGCTCCTTCCACCCCAGTTCGCCCCACCAGGCGGCGGCGTCACGGGCCTTGGACACGGCCTCCGCGACGGCCGCGGCGTCGTGCACGGGATGCTCGGCGACCACCTCCCCTGTGGCCGGGTTCAGCGAGGGGAAGGTCGTGCTCTCCGTGGCGACGGACATGGGCTGCCTCCGGGGGACTCAACCGGGTAAGTGGCCACTTGCCTGGTACCGGCTAGTAAATCACCTTACGGCGTCGTCCGGGATCCAGCTCCCGTGGAAGCCGGCGGGGACGCGTCGCGGCAGCTCGACCCGGGCCCGCTCGGACAGATCGCCCGCGTTCAGCACCAGCAGCCGCGAGCCCGCGGTGTCGGAGGCGATGGTCAGCAGCCACCCGTCGTCCTCGGACCGGGCGTCCGCCGAAGGGACGAACACCGCCTCGCCGACATGCCCCCCGAAGTCGCGCTCGGCCGCCGTTCCGGCGTGCAGGTCGTACTTGACCAGCGCGGATCCGGCGACGGTGTAGAGGAAGCGGTGAGGGAGGCCGGTGCGGCCGTCGTCGAGGGTGGGGAACTCGACGTTCCGGTCGTCCAGCGGCTCCTCGGACGCGCGTCCGGTCGCCGGGTCGAGCGTCCAGCGGTGCAGACGGGACGCGCCCAGCTCCGCCGCCGCGGAAGCCGGGTCGGGCGCCCCGCCGATGCCGCCCCACAACGCGGTGATGTCGGCGTCGCGGTAGCGCGCACCTGTGAGAACGACGCCCCCGCGTTCGTTCTCACAGGCGTTGCCGACGTGGAACACGTAGCAGGGGTCGACGTCGAACCAGCGCACCGGCCCGCCGCCCTCGCGCGGCATGATGCCGATCCGCGCGCCGTAGGCGTCGTCCCAGCGGAACGGCATCCCGGCGCGTCCGGCGAGCTCCAGGTCGAACACCATCGGCAGGTCGAGCCAGACGACATGGTTCTCGGTGATGGCGAAGTCGTGCATCATCGTCGGCCCCGGCACCTCGACCTCGCGGCTCTCGACGAGCTTCCCGTCCGCCGACAGCCGGTGGTAGGTCAGGTACGGCGGGACGAACCCGTAGCCGAAGAACAGCAGGTCGCCGGTGCGCGGGTCGCGCTTGGGATGCGCCGTCATCGCCGTCGTGAGCAGCCCGCCGAAGTCGCACGGCCCGACCGTGTCCAGCTCGGGCGTCAGCACGTAGGGGAGGCCCACCTCGACCAGCGCGTACACCGTCCCGTCGTGCGCGATCACGTGGGTGTTCGCCTGGACGGCGGTGAGGTCGAAGACGCCGCCGTCACTGACGAACTGCGCCTCGCCCGTGAACCGGTTCGTCCGGACCCAGCGGTTGCGGTACCACTCGGCGCGTCCGTCCCGCAGCCGGATCCCGTGCACCATGCCGTGCCCGGTGAACCAGTGCCCGCTCGGCTCGCCCGGCTTCGGGTTCGGCCCGTTGCGCAGGTAGCGGCCGTTCAGTTCGGCGGGCAGGGAGCCCGTGACGGGCAGGTCGTGCGCGGTGGTCTCGTCCGGGACGGGCGCGCGGTGGCCTTCGAGCCAGAGCTGCATGGTGGTCGCCTTACGGGATCGCGGGTCGGATCGGGACGCGGGTCAGGCGGCGGAGTGCTCGGCGCCGTGCGCCTCGTCGATGCCGTGCTCCGCGAAGTACCGCTTGCGCGCGACCTCCGGGTACCAGCGGGTGAACCAGACCGGGACCACGAAGCAGGCGACCTTCACGCCGATCAGCAGCGCGGTCTGGTGCGGCGCGAAGTGCTGCACGACGCCGAGGCAGACGGCCGAGACGGTGAACGCGGTGGCCCAGGCGCTGGTCAGGACGACGCCGATCCGGTGGAACAGCGCGGTCGCGGCGATCTCCTCCGACACCTGGCGGCGGGCGATGCCCTCGGTGAACGGCATGCCGGCGGCGATCGTGCCCCACGCGGTCAGTCCGAGCCAGCCGATCGACAGGGACGCGCCGTAGTGGACGATCGCCGCGTGCGGCTGGGCGAACACCAGCCCGGTGAAGCCGGCCAGGAAGGCCGCCGTGGAGATCTCCAGGAGCAGGCCGTCCCAGCGGCGTCCGCGGCGCAGGTCGGCGGCCAGCAGGACCAGTGCCACGGCGAGGCCCGCCGCCGCTCCGGCCTGGGGGTTGAAGCCGCTCACCACGGCCAGGACGATCCAGGGCAGGAACGTGAGTCCGTAGTACTTCGCCATCGTGCGCCGCCTTCCGGCTGCTCGGGAGGATGTGTCTGTTTTGACATGTCGAACTTAGACCTTCTACTTCTGACATGTCAACACCGACGTGTATGGTCAGGAACATGAGCCTTCGACACGCCGCGCTGGGACTGCTGGTCGAGATGGACGGGGCCAGCGGCTATGACCTGCTCAAAATGTTCGAGATCACGATGAACAACGTCTGGCAGGCCACGCAGAGCCAGCTCTACGGGGAGCTGAACAAGCTCACCGCGGACGGGTTCATCGAGGTCGCGAGCGAGGGGCCCCGCGGGCGCAAAGAGTACCGCGTCACGGACGAGGGTCGCGCTGAGCTGCGGCGTTGGCTCCTGGAGGTCCCGCCGAAGGTCGTCCGGCGGGACGAGATCCTGCTGCGGCTGTTCTTCCTCGGCCAGGTCGAGCCGGACGAGGCCGCCGCGTTCGTCCGCGCGCAGGCCGCCACGCTGGACGACCGCCTCACCGCGCTCGGCGACCTCGAGGGGAACATCGAATGGGGTGACGAGAACCTGTCGTTCTACGGCCGCCTCGCGATGGAGTACGGCAAGCGGTTCATGGCCATGCGGCGCGATTGGTACGACTGGGTCCTCGAGGAGCTGGCCGAGCGCGGCGCCCCGGAGAAGTAGGGCTCCAAAGAGGTATGGCCGGTCCCGAGTACGGGAACCGGCCGTCGAGCGACTGCCGCGCGGCCCGGGAAGGGCCGTGCGGTGGCGGCTCAGGTGAAGCGGTGGAGTGTCAGGCGAAGTGGCCGGCGTTGTCGGCCACCCACTCCGAGAACGAGCGCGGCGGACGTCCGGTGATGCGCTCGACCTCGGGCGAGACGTCGTCGGCACGGCCCACGCACTTCTCCCAGAGGTTCAGCAGCGAGTCCGCGATCGCGGGCGTCATGTACCCGCCGCCGAGCATCGCGGCGCGCGCCTCCTCGCGGGAGAGCTCCTCGTAGCGGACGTCCTTGCCGATGACCTCGCCGATCAGCCGGGCCTGGTCGGTGAACGTCAGCGACTCGGGCCCGGACAGCACCGGGCGCGTCCCGACGAGGTCGTCCCGGGTCAGCATGGCGGCGGAGACGGCGGCGATGTCGCGCTCGTGGATGGGCGCGGTCTGCGCCTCCGCGTACGGGCCGGTCACGACGCCCGTGGCGCGGATCTGCTCGGCCCAGTTCGCGGCGTTGGCGGCGAACGCGCCGGGCCGCGGGAACGCCCACTCCAGCCCGGACGCCTCGATCTCCTGCTCCTTGGCCAGGTGGAGCTCGCCGATCGGGTTGCCCGGTCCGGCGCCCAGCGTGGACGACGACGACAGCATGACCACGCGCCGGACGCCGTGCTCGCGGCAGCGGTCGAGCAGGTCGCCGAACCCGCCGTAGAACACCGCCGGGTTGACGAAGACGGCGCTGACGCCGTCCAGCGGGAAGTCCTGGGTGGCGGCGACCTCGACGCCGGTGGGGAAGCGGGCGGACGCGGGATCACGGGTCAGCGCGCGCACCTTGTGCCCCGCGCTGGCCAGCTCGGCGACCAGGTGGCGGCCGACGTTGCCGGTGGCCCCGGTGATCAGGAACATGGCGGATCTCCTCGAAAGGTCTCAGTTCATCCGTTCGGTTGAACACGTCCATGTTCATCCGACGGGATGAACTTGTCAACCAACTAGATAGTTGAAGCCCTGGACTACCATGTGGCCATGAAGGACGCAGGAGACGACGCCCGGACGGACGCGCGAGAGGACACCGGAGACGGCGCGGCGACGGGCGGCGGGAGGCGTCGGCGCGCACCGCGCGAAGGAGGCCGCCGCGCGCCGCGTGAGGGGGAGCGCAAGCTCGACGCCGAGCGGTCCAAGCGGCTGCTGCTGGACGCCGCGCTCGACGAGTTCTCCGCCAAGGGGTACGCGGGCGCGCGGATTCAGGACATCGCCGACCGCGCGGGAGTGAACAAGCAGCTCATCAGCTACTACTACGGCGGCAAGGCCGGGTTGTACGCGGAGATCGGCTGCATCTGGAACGAGATCGAGGCCCGGTTCGCCACCCCGGACGTCCCCCTGCCGGACCTGATCGTCCGGTACCTGGAGCACTCCATGAACGAGCCGCGCGCCACCCGGCTGAACGCGTGGATGGGCCTGACCGGCGACACCACCGGACTGCCGGGCGGACGCGAGGACATGACCGACATGCGCCGCCGCCAGGCCGAGGGCGAGCTCGCCGCCGACCTCGACCCCGAGATGGTCATGCTGATCATGATGGCCGCGGTCGCCATCCCGACGACGATGCCGAACCTCGTCCGGTACGTGTCCGGGATGGACGCCACCTCACCCGAGTTCCGCGCCCGCTACGCCGACCAGCTGCGCCGCGTCGTCGCGCACCTCGCGGAACCCGCCGCCGACGACGGGGACGACGCCGCCGACGAGGACGACGCCGACGGGGAGACGGCCTAGAAGCTCAGGCCCTTCCAGAACTGGAACACCGCGTGCCCGATCTGGATGATCGGCTCGTTCAGCCCGATCGTGTTCGTGATGTGCGTGACCAGGCCGAAGAACGCGCGGTTGATCGGACCGACCCACAGCAGCGCGATGACCAGCAGGAACATGTAGCCGCCGTACGCGCTCACCTGGTTCACCCAGCGCGGCGGCAGGTACGGCTCGACGATCCCGAAGCCGTCCAGCCCCGGGATCGGCAGCAGGTTCAGCAGCGCGGCCGTGACCTGCAGGAACGCCAGGAACGCGACGCCCGACCAGAAGATCCCGTGGTCGCCGCTCGCGAAGTTCCGGTAGACCACGGCGAGCATGATCGCGAGCAGCACGTTGCTCAGCGGCCCCGCCGCCGAGACCAGGCTGTGCCGCCACTTGCCCTGGATCCGCGACCGGTCGATCCAGACCGCGCCGCCCGGCAGGCCGATGCCGCCGAGCAGGATGAACAGGACCGGGATCGCGAAGCTCAGGATCGGGTCGGTGTAGCGCGCCGGGTTCAGCGTCAGGTACCCGCGCGTCGCGACGCTGTGGTCGCCCGCCCGGTAGGCCAGGTAGGCGTGCCCGAACTCGTGCAGGCACAGCGACAGCACCCAGCCCGCGATCACGAACCCGAACACCGCGATCCGGCCCGGCTCGAAGCTGTTGTGCAGCAGGTTCATCGTGATCTCGCCGTACCGCCAGGCGATCAGCCCGCACAGCACCGTGATCCCGCAGATCGCCAGGAACACCGGGCTCGGACGCACCGCTCCCCGGTCCCGCATCTGGTGCACCGAGCCCATTGTCCGCCGTCCTCCCCGCCTAGTCCCGACGGCTTTGACGGTATCGCGTCCGAACGGGTGCCCTGTGTCGTGCGCCGATGCCGTCAGGACGCCGCGATGGCCGGGACCGCGTAGGTGCGGAGGAAGGCCCGGGTGGCCTCCTCGCTCCGGTCCCGGTCCATCACGATCAGCGATGTGATCAGCCGGAACAGGAACTCGACCGCGCCCTCGACGTCGATGCCCGCCCGGACGAGCCGCCGCCGCTGGGCCGCCTCGAAGTGCGGCCGGACGTAGTCCGCGCACACCGCGAGCACCTGCTCGCCCGCGCCCGCGACCGCCGCCTGCATGTGCCCCGCCGCCTCCGGCACCAGCAGCCGCGCGATCGTCGGCTCGGCCCGGACGAACGCCACCGCCGACAGCGTCCCCTCGACGACCGCGTCCGAGACCGACCGCTCCCGGCTCAGCCGCTCCGCCAGGACGTCCAGGAACCGTCGCAGGCTGCGCAGCACGACCGCGAGGATCAGCTCGTCCCGGCCGCCGGTCACCGCCCGGTAGACCGTGGCCCGCGACAGCCCCGCCGCCGCGGCGATGTCCTCCACCGTCGTCTTCGCGACGCCGAACCGCCGGAAGCACTCCTCGGCGGCGTCGATGATCCGCTCGCGCGCGCGGTCGGCGGCCGCCGGAACCCCAGGGGACATGTCCGAAGCGTACGGCCTCCCCACCCCCGGGCGCCGCCCCCGGAAACGCCACGGCCCGCACGCCGTGACGTGCGGGCCGTGGCACCACGATCAGCTCAGGGTGTAATCGAGATCCCACTCGTGCGAGCCGTCGGGGCGGGCGGTGATCCGTCCCTCACCCCGGATGCCCTCGAGCTCCCCGGTCCCGGACGTCGGGACGATCAGCCAGCGCAGCCACTGCGCCCCGTCGTCGCTGCCCGCGCTGTGCTGCAGCACGAACGAGCCCTCCCGGCCGTGCAGGATCCCCTCCACGGTCTCCACGCCGACGTACGCCGCGGGCCCGCCCGCCGTCTCCACCGTGATCAGGTCGGTGACGCTCGTCCCGACCAGATCGCCGTGGAAGGTCTTGCGCACCCGGACCTTGGTGAGTTTCCGGTCGCCCCGCTCGTCGTAGGGCTTCTCGTCGTCCCACGCGTCGATGTCGAAGGTGCCGGCGGCGATAGCGTTCATGAGCTCATGATGGCTCAGAACAGGGTGCCCTCGTGTTCGATGCCGCGCAGCGCGTCGTAGTCGAGCGTCACGCAGTCGATCCCGCGGTCGGTCGCGAGCACCCGCGCCTGCGGCCTGATCTCCTGCGCGGCGAAGACCCCGCGCACGGGCGCGAGCAGCGGATCCCGGTTCAGCAGCTCCAGGTACCGCGTGAGCTGCTCCACCCCGTCGATCTCGCCGCGCCGCTTGATCTCCACCGCGACCGTCGCGCCGCCCGCGTCCCGGCACAGGATGTCCACGGGCCCGATCGCGGTCGGGTACTCCCGCCGGACGAGCGAGTACCCGTCCCCGAGCGTCCCGATGTGCTCGGCGAGCAGCTCCTGCAGGTGCGCCTCGACCCCGTCCTTGACCAGGCCCGGATCCGGGCCCAGCTCGTGCCCGTGGTCGAGCAGCACCTCCTCGATCGTGAGGATGAGCCGCTCACCCGACTTGGTGTGGGTGACCGTCCACTTCGCGACGGCGCCGTTCTCCTCGAACGGCTCCTCCCGCAGCGAGCACGGCGGATTCATCCAGTTCAACGGCTTGTAGGCACGGTCGTCGGCGTGAATGGACACGCTTCCGTCCGCCTTCACCATGATCAGCCGGACGGCGGAGGGCAGATGGGCGGTGAGCTTGCCGGCGTAGTCCACGCTGCACCGGGCGATAACGAGACGCACGTCGGCCGAGCTTAGTGACCCAGCCGACCCCCCGCGCCCGAATGCCCTGCCTAAGACGTCCAGGAGGGGGACTTAGGGCGTTGTGCCGATGTCCGAGGTGGGGGCTTAGGGCGAATCTCGAGGGTGTCGGGGCCAGGAGGTCCGGCGCTGAGGGAGGGTTTCGGATGTTCCACAACGACGTGATCTACGCGGTGATGCGGGAGCGGGCTCGGGAGCGTCAGGAGTTCGCGCGGGAGCAGCGGGACGGCGTGGACGCGAAGAAGGCGGCTGAGCGCCGGGACCAGGAGGCCCTGCTGGTGGCGGCCCCCTGGCGTCCGCGGCGGCGACACACGGCGCACGCGCGGTGAGGGGCCGCGCACGGGTGGGGGCGCAGGATCAGCGGCGGGACGGGCCCGGCCGCGGCGGGTGCCGAAGCGGACGCCCCCGTCCCGGAGGTCCGGGGCGTCTGGGACACTGCCGTCCATGAGTGAGGGTTCGTTCAGCAGGGTCGGAGTCGTCGGTCTCGGCACCATGGGTGCGGGCATCGCGGAGGTGCTGGCGCGCGGCGGCCTCGCCGTCGTCGGCGTCGAGATCAACCAGGACGCGCTGGAGCGCGGGCGCGGGCATCTGGAGAAGTCCACCGGACGGGCGGTGAAGCGCGGCAGGCTGACCGAGGACGGGCAGCGGGAGATCCTCGACCGGATCCGGCTGACCACCGACTTCGGTGATCTCGCGGAGTGCGACCTGGTCGTGGAGGCCGTGCCGGAGCGGCTCGACCTGAAGCACAAGGTGTTCGCCGAGCTGGACAAGGTCGTCCGGGACGACGCGATCCTCGCGACCAACACCTCCTCGCTGTCGGTGACCGCGATCGCCGCCGCGACGAGCCGTCCGGCCAAGGTCGTCGGGGTGCACTTCTTCAACCCCGCGCCGGTCATGAAGCTGGTCGAGGTGATCGGCACCGTCCTGACCGAGGACGGCGCGGTGGACCGCGTCGCCGCCCTGGTCAAGGACCTCGGCAAGACCCCGGTCGTGATCGGCGACCGCGCCGGGTTCGTCGCGAACCGGCTGCTGTTCGGCTACCTCAACGACGCCGCGTACATGCTGGAGACCAAGCACGCGACGCGGGACGACATCGACGTCGCGATGAAGGCGGGCGGCGGCCTGCCGATGGGCCCGTTCACCCTGATGGACCTGATCGGCCTGGACACCTGCCTGGAGGTCCTGGAGGCGATCCACGCCGAGACCCGTGACCGCCGTCACGCGCCCGCGCCGGTGCTGCGCGAGCTGGTCACCGCCGGGCTGCTCGGCCGCAAGACCGGCCGCGGCTTCTACGCCTACGACGCCGCCCAGGACGACGCCCCCGCGCAGGACGCCCCGGTGCCGTCCGTCGCGATCGTCGGGGACGAGGCGCTGTCCCGCGCGTTCGCCGCCGCCGCGTCCGCCGTCGGCGCCCCGACCGCCAAGATCGAGGCCGCCGACCTGATCGTGGCGTCCGGCGAGGACGCCGACGTGGCGTCCATCGAGAGCCGGGCGAAGCAGGGCGCGGTCGTCCTCAGCGACGGCGGCCTCACCGGCGGCGGCGCGCTCGCCGCGCACAAGCCCGAGAAGGACCGTCCGCTCGTCGAGATCGGCCTCACCCCGAACACCCCGTCCGCCGCCGCGGACCGCGCCGCCGAGCTCGTCTCCGCCCTCGGCCTCACCCCGGTCCGCTGCAGGGCCCGCCGCGGCTACATCGTGGACGCGCTGCGCTTCCCGTACATCAACGACGCCGTCGCCATGCTGGACGCCGGGTACGCCGACGCCGACGCGATCGACGCCGCGATGACCCTGGGCTGCGGCTACCCGGCCGGCCCGATCGCCGAGATCGACCGCCTCGGCATCGGCCGCGCCCTCGACCAGCTCGAATACGACCCGGAGGAGGCGAACTCCGCCGTCTCCGACCGCCTCCGCGAGCAGTGGGACCTCGGGCTCAGGTTCCGCTGATCTTCAGGATTCGGGCGCGGACGGGAGGCACCCCGTCCGCGCCTTTATCCTTGATCTCATGAGCCCCCGGAAAAATCGCCGCAATCCGCCCGGCAAGCGGGGTGCCGGCGGCGGGGGCGGCGGGTCCTGGGTGGACGAGACCGAGGACGCCCCGGACGGCGAGTGGCACGTCCGGACGATCGCCGGCGCGAACGCGGTCAAGGCCTACCGCTGCCCCGGCTGCGACCAGCTCATCCCGGCCGGAGTCGGGCACATCGTGGCGTGGCCCGCCGACCGGGGCGGCGCGGACGACCGCCGCCACTGGCATCGTCCCTGCTGGCAGGCCCGGACGCGCCGCGCGCCCAACGTGGTCCGCTCCCGCAACGCCCCCCGTTACTGATCACCTCCCCGGCCCCGCCGTCCACGCGATGTGGACAAACCCGGACGGCCGATCGCGGCCAGAGGTGTCGGCGAGTCACCGCTTCGGGGTGACGATTGGCTGACCGCCGCGTGGCCGGTGGGGGTCGAGGTCGTCAACGGGGAGGTGCAGCGTTCTCATGACCGTTGTGCAGCTGTACGCCAGGGACGTCGGGACGGGCACGCCGCTCGTGCTGCTGCACGCGTTCCCACTGTCATCGGCCATGTGGTTGGCCCAGCGGGAGGTGCTGGCGAACAGGTTCCGCGTCGTCACCCCCGACCTGCGCGGTTTCGGCGGATCCGTGCTCGGCCCGGACGATCCGTCCGTGGACGCCATGGCCGACGACGTCGCCCGCATGTTCCGGAACCTCGGCGTCCAGCGCGCCGTGGTCGGCGGCCTGTCCCTGGGCGGACACGTCGCGATGGCGCTGTGCCGCCGCCACCCCGACCTCGTCCTCGGCCTGGTCCTGTGCGCGACGCGCGGGGCCGCCGACGCCCCCGAGACGAGCGCCACGCGGCTCCGGCAGGCCGAGCGCCTCGAGCAGGACGAGGACGTCTCCGTCCTCGTCGACGAGGTGCTCCCGGACCTCGTCGGCCCGACCACCATGCGGCAGCGGGCCCTGGTCTACGGGCGCGTGCGCGGCCTCGTCCAGTCCACCCCGCCGCGCGCGGCCGCGTGGGCCCAGCGCGCGATGGCCGGGCGCCCCGAGGCGTTCGAGGCCCTCCGCGGCGTGAAGGTCCCGGCGCTCGTCATGGTCGGCTCCGAGGACGTCCTGGCGTCCGAGGCGGACGCCCGCGCGATCGCCGAGGCGATGCCGAACGCCGAGCTGATGATCGTCCCGCGCGCCGGGCACCTCGTCCCGGTCGAGCAGCCGGACCTGTTCAACCAGGCCGTCGCCGAGTTCGCCGCCGCCCTCTCCCGCACCGCCCGCTGACCCGCGCCGGGGTCGGGGGCGAGGTCAGGCGGCCTCCTGCCGGGGCAGGACGATCTCCCTGATCAGGAGCGAGATCGCCGCCGCCGTCGGGATCGCGATCAGCGCGCCCACGACGCCGAGCAGCGCCGCGCCGATGAGCGCCGAGACGATCGTCACCGCGGGCTGGACGTCCACGGTCTTCTTCATCACGCGCGGGTAGACCAGGTAGTTCTCGACCTGCTGGTAGACCACGTAGAAGATCACGGCCGCGATGCCCTCGTAGGTGCCGGTGAGGAACGCGACCAGGCACACGATCACCGCGCCGATCGTCGCGCCCACCAGCGGGATCAGGTCGGTCACCGCCACGATCAGCGACAGCGCGAGCGCGTACGGAACGCCCAGGATCTCCAGGAAGACGTACGACGTCAGGCCCGCGATGAACGCGATCGTGAATTGTCCCGCGACGTAGCCGCCGATGCGGTCCAGGATCTCGTCGCCGAGCAGCGCCACCCGGGCCCGCCGCGTCCGCGGGGCGAGCTGGTAGGAGAACGCCTTGATCTGCGGCAGCGAGCCCAGGAAGTACAGCGTCAGGATCAGGATGGTCAGCATCTTGAACGTGCCGCTGAGCGCCTGCTTGCCGGCGTCCACCGCCCAGTTGGCCATGTCCTGCTGGAACTTGGAGTCGTTGAGCTTGTCCTGCGCCTGCTGGAGCAGGTGGTAGCGGCGGTCCCAGTCCGCGATCCGCCTGTTGCCCTGCAACTGCTCGATGTAGTGCGGCAGGTTCTGCGTCAGCCCGTTCACCTGGTCCACGATCGGCGGGACGAGCGAGGCGACGACTCCGGCGAAGAACAGCACCACGCCGAGGAACACCACCGCGACCGCCCAGCCGCGCGACAGCCCGAGCCGCTTCAGCCGTTCCACCGCGGGGTTCAGCCCGACCGCGAGGAACATCGCCACCACGATCGTCACCAGCGTCGACTTGGCCCCGGTCGCGGCCTTCAGCAGCAGGTAGGCGGTCATCACCCCGAGCGCGGCGGTGAACCCGAACACGAACGGATGATGCCGTCCGAAGGGCGCTCCGGGCTGCCCGAAGGGAAACCTCCGGTCGGCGCTCGCCTCCTGCTTCAACTGCTCCACCTGCTCGACCGCGTCCCCGGCGCCCGCCGCAGGGTCACCGTCCGCGGGAAGGTCGTCCGAGGCCCTCCCGGGCTCGGGAACGACGCCGTTCGCCTCGACCACGCCGTCCCGCGGGGACGCGCCGTCCCGCGGGGACGTGGCGGCCTGCGAGGACGTGGTGACGGTGGCGGTGTTCGGGGATTCCGCCCCGGCGGACGGCGGGGTGTCGTCAGGCACTCCGGCTCTCCTTCAGGTCCTGGTCCGGGGGGAGTTGTCAGGACGAAAACGATACATCGGGTAAAGCCGCGCTAACCTCCCGCGACACCCCCACGAGCCGCGAACACAAGCCAGAAACGCGAGCCGGGACCACGAGCCGGGACCACGAGCCGGGACCACGAGCCGGGAACGCGGGCCGGGAACGCGGGCCGGGGAAAGGCCGAGGCCCAGCGGCGGTGCCGCTGGGCCTCGGTGAACCTCGGGTCCGGTGGGACGACCGTCAGGCGGTCGTCACTCCTGCCACCAGTCCTCGTCGTCGTCCTCGGACTTCTTGCCCTGGGGGCCCTTCGGAGCGGGCTTGCCGCCCTGCTGCTTGGCCTGGCCGTTGCCGGACGGGCCGGACTGACCGCCCTGGTTCTGCGCCGGGGCCGGCTTGGGCGCGGGCTTCGGCTCGGGGGCCGGAGCGGGCGCCTTCTCGATCGCCGGGGCCTCCTCGGCGCCGCCGAGCGCCGGGCCGACGCCGCCGATGAGCTGGCGCAGCTGGTTGAGGTGGCTGGTGATGCTGTCGCGCTGGCGGGTGAGCTCGTCCACCTGGCGCTGCGCGGAGGTGCGGACCCGCTCGGCCTCGGCCTTGGTCTCGCCGAGCAGCTGCTCGGCCTGGCCCTTGGCCTCGGTGATGATCTGGTCGGAGCTCTTGCGCGCGTTCGCCATCAGCTGCTTGGCGTGCGAGTCGGCCTCGCGGCGGGTCTGCTCGGCCTGCTGGGTGGCCTTGGCCGCCCGCTGCTCGGCGGACGCGGCGCGCTGCTCGGCCTCGGCGACCAGCTTCTGGGTGGCCTGCTGGGCGGCGGCGTGGCGCTCGGCGTCCTGGCGGTCGGCCTCCTCGCGGCGGGCCGCGAGCTGGATCTCGAACTCGGCCTCGGCCTGCGCCCGCTGCGCCTCGGACTCCTCCAGGATGCGCTGCGCCTGCGCGCGCATCTCGTCGGCCTGCCGCTTGGCGGTGGTGAGGATCTCGTCCCGCTCGCGCTTGGTGGACGCGCGCAGCTGGGCGACCTCGCGCTCGGTCGTCGTGCGCAGCTTGGCGATCTCGCGCTCGGCGGCGGCGCGCTTCTCGGCGACCTCGTGGTCGGCGGTGGCGCGGAGCTTGGCGACCTCGCGCTCGGTGGTGGAGGTCAGCTCGTCGGCCTCGCGGCGGGCGGAGGTGCGCACCTCCTCGGCCTCGCGCTCGGCGGCGCCGCGCATGTCGTCGCACTCGCGCTGGGCGGTGGCGCGCAGCTCGGACGCGTCGCTCTCGGCGGCCGCGCGCAGCTCGGCGGCCTCCACCTTGGCGGCCGCCTTGATCTCGTTGGCCTCGCTGCGCGCGGCCTGGACGAGCTCGGTCGCCTGCTCCTCGGCGAGGCGGAGCAGCTGCTCGATGCGGGCGCCGAGACCGGAGTAGGTCGGGCGCTCCTGCTCCTGCAGCTGCCGGTGTGCGTCCGACAGCTCGCGCTGGAGTTGCGAGGTCGACTCACGCGTGGTGCGGACCTCGTTGTCGAGCTGCTTGATGTGCTCGTCGACCTGGTGCCGGTCGTAGCCGCGAAGCACCACGTCGAACTCGCGCGGGGGCGTGTCTTCAAAGAAGTTGCTGAGCTGGGCGTCGATGTCGGACTGCATGTGGCTCAATCCTGGTGTGACGGGGCTACGGGCCAAGGTTCCGGGGACCGGACGATCACTTGCTTGAGGGGCGCGCCGCCCCAGACCTCTTCCGGCGAATGAAGCGTACTCCGGCCGCTGTGCTGTTGGGGGCCCAACCGAACGTACTGGGAGGTTTGTCCTTTTTGTCCTGTGAACCCGGGAGGCCCGGTATGGCGGGGCTTCTGGGTGCGAAATGCACCAGAAGTGTCCGAACGGTTACAGCGCACCGCTCTCGACGCCCCGGATCGCTCGTGTGATATCGATCACATCACGATCTCGCAGCGTTCGCGCGTCGGGCTCACGGCGGGCCTGTGACGGCCCGCCGCGGGCTCCCAGCAAGCCCGCCGGAGGCCGAAGCGGTCAGGACGTAGCCTTCTCCACCAGTTCGGTCAGGACGCCGTGGCAGTCCTTCGGGTGCAGGAAGGTGATCCGGGAACCGAGCGAGCCGTGCCGCGGGTTGTCGTACAGCACCCGGACGCCCTTGGCGGCGATGCCGTCCGCCTCGTCCTGGACGTCCCCGTCCGTGCCGAAGGCGATGTGGTGCACGCCCTCGCCGTTCTTGGCCAGCCACTTGGCGACGGTCGAGTCGTCCCGGATCGGGGTGATCAGCTGGATGTAGCTCGCCGCGCCGTCGCTGGTCTCGTTGATCTTGAGCATGGCCTCCCGGACGCCCTGCTCCTCGTTGGTCTCGAAGTGCACGTCGGTGAAGCCGTAGGTCTCCCGGTAGAAGGCGACCGTGGCGTCCAGGTCGTGGCAGGCGATGCCGATGTGGTCGATGCGGGTGAGCATGGGTCCTCCCCGGGGCGATGTGCTTTGGATCCTGCTGAGTATCGTGGCAAACGTCCCGCCGTACGTTCTCGTGGAGGCCCCCTTGTCCGTCGGTTCCGTCATCGTCGCCGGTGCCCGCACCCCCATCGGGAGGCTGCTGGGCTCCCTGAAGGACTTCACCGCCGCCGACCTCGGCGCGCACGCGATCAAGGCCGCCCTGGAGCGCGCCGGGATCAGCGGGGACCAGGTCGACTACGTCATCCTCGGCCAGGTGCTCCAGGCGGGCGCGGGCCAGATCCCGGCCCGCCAGGCCGCGGCCAAGGCGGGCATCCCGATGAACGTTCCCTCCATCAACATCAACAAGGTCTGCCTGTCCGGGCTGGACTCGATCGCGCTCGCCGACCAGCTGATCCGCGCGGGCGAGTTCGACATCGTCGTCGCGGGCGGCATGGAGTCGATGACCCAGGCCCCGCACCTGCTGCCGAAGTCGCGCGGCGGCTACAAGTACGGCTCGGTCGAGGTGCTCGACCACATGGCCTACGACGCGCTCACCGACTCGTTCGAGGGCATCTCCATGGGCGAGTCCACCGAGCGCGGCAACGCCAGGCTGGGCATCTCCCGCGAGGAGCAGGACGAGTTCAGCGCCCGCTCGCACCAGCGCGCCGCCGACGCGATCAAGAACGGCCGCTTCGACGCCGAGATCGCCCCGGTCGAGATCCCGCAGCGCAAGGGCGACCCGATCGTGTTCGCCGCCGACGAGGGCGTCCGCGCCGACACCACGGCCGAGGGCCTCGCCCGGCTGCGCCCGTCCTTCGCCAAGGACGGCACGATCACCGCCGGGTCCGCCTCGCAGATCTCCGACGGCGCCGCGGCCGTCGTGGTGATGTCGAAGGCGAAGGCCGAGGAGCTCGGCCTCACCTGGATCGCCGAGATCGGCGCGCACGGCAACGTCGCGGGCCCGGACAGCTCGCTGCACTCCCAGCCGTCCAACGCGATCAAGCACGCGCTCGGCAAGGCCGGCATGAGCGTGGACGACCTGGACCTCATCGAGATCAACGAGGCGTTCGCGTCCGTCGGCATCCAGTCCATGCGCGACCTCGGCGTCGACGCGGAGAAGGTCAACGTCGACGGCGGCGCCATCGCGGTCGGCCACCCGGTCGGCATGTCCGGCGCCCGCCTCGTCCTGCACCTGGCGTACGAGCTGAAGCGCCGCGGCGGAGGCGTCGGCGCCGCCGCCCTCTGCGGTGGCGGCGGCCAGGGTGATGCGTTGATCCTGCGCGTCCCGTCCGCCTGATCCAGCTGTTGTCGAGCCCCCGTCCGGTCCACCGGACGGGGGCTCGTGGCGTCTACTGGGGTGCCTGCTGGAAGGTGATGGTCTTGAAACCCAAGGCGCGGAGCATGTTCTCCAGCATCGTCTTGGTGTTCTGGTCGGCGCGGGTCTGGAGGCCGCCGTTCCGCGCCGCCGCCTGGATCTTCTGGGACGCCAGCACGTACAGCTGCTGCTGGTCGTTCGGGTTGGAGCTGAAGAAGTCCCCGACGCGGTCGAACAGGCCGCGCTGGGTCGAGAACACGTAGCTGCGCTTCGGGTCGAGGTTCGTCGAGTCGAGTTGCGCGTGGGGGAGCCGGACGGTCGCGGTCGTCCGGTCGGGGTTCACGGTGATGGCCCCCGAGCCCAGCTGGGAGAAGTCGACGTACGCGTTCACCGTGCCCTGCCCGACGAACAGCGTGCGCCTGCCGCGCAGCGAGTTCGGGAGGTACTTGCCCTCCTTGTCCAGGTCGACGACGACCTGGAAGTCGCCGCTGGCGGCCTGGTAGCGGTGCATGTCGCGGACGGACCGCAGCAGCGCCGGGCCGCTGCGGTCCCGGGTGTTCTCGGCGAAGGGGTCCAGCCAGTGGGGCAGCAGCCGCAGGCCGTTCTGCAGGGCGATCACGGCGGCCACGGTCGCCGCGACCAGCAGCAGCGCGACCCCGATGCGCCGCCGAGGGGGTTCGTGGCCCCGGGAGGGCGCCGGGGGCGCCTCCGTCCCGGGACCGGCGTCGTCCGGTCGTGAGCGTGCCATGACCCAAGACATGCCCAGGCTCGCGCTTTACTACCAATTGACCAATGTGAGGCTCTTCTCGGAACCGTTCGGACGCGGGCCTCGTCGCGGTTCCACCACCTCAGACGTGGCTTCCGGCGGCTTCCTCCACTTCCAGGAGGGACGCGCTGCGCAGGTGCGCCTCGTGCGCCGCCTTCCCGCCCCGGACGCCGAACAGCCGCTTGGTGGCGACGATGTAGACGATCAGCCCGATGTTCACCACCAGGGCTCCGATGCGGACGGCGGTGATGCGCTCGCTCAGCTCGTAGATCTCGATCGGCAGCCCGAACGAGGTCGCGATCACCGCGAAGTACTCGCCCCAGCGCTGCAGCAGCCACAGCCCGATCGCCTCGGTGATCTCGATCGCGGCGTACACCACCAGGCCCACGGCCAGCCACCGCAGGGTGTTCGCCTCCAGGTTGAACACCTTCTGGAACGACTCCACGATCTTGGAGTGGTCCAGGTCCCAGCCGATCTGCCTGGCCAGCGGGCGCAGCAGCGGGATCTCCTTCTCGAAGATCCGCTGGATCGAGCCGCGGTTGGCGGCGAACCGCCACACGCCGTAGGCGGCGGCGAGCACCACCAGGCCGCGGATGATCCGCTCGAACGCGAAGAAGCGCATGATGAACGCGTCCCGCAGTTCCTTGCCGCGCTTGACCAGCGGGGCGTGGTCGGCCGGGCCCGTGCCGTGCGGCTCGCCGTGGATGTAGGCGCCACAGCGCAGGCAGCGCCAGGCGTCGCCGATGGGGGTCTCGGTATGGAGCCGCAGCCGCAGCCGGGGCTCGTCGGGCGCGTAGGTGATGTGTCCCTTGCGCGCGCAGGTCAGCAAACTCCAGTCCACGCGGTCACCCTAGAGGTGCAAGGGCCGCGGGCCGAGAGTCCGGAAGGTGAGGCCGGATGTGAGCAGCGCCATAGGGGCGTCCGAAACACTGCGAAGGTGCCGGTACGTTAGTTCCACGTGGACATCGTGAAGACCCTGCGGATCGTTTCCGTGGCCGAGGCCCTGTCGTTCCTGGTGCTGCTGCTTGTGGCCATGCCGCTCAAGTACGGCGCGGACGCTCCGGTCGCGGTCCAGATCATGGGGCCGATCCACGGTGTTCTGTTCCTGGCCTATGTCGGCCTCGTCCTGGTCGGGCATCGGGCGGCGGGCTGGAACATCATGCGGACGCTGCTGGCGCTGATCGCCTCGGTGCTCCCGATCGCACCGTTCTTCGTCGAGCGGAACTGGCTCCGGCCGGTCGCCGACGCCCCGGTGCGGGCGGACGAGGCTCCGGAGCGGCAGACGGCCTGAGCGCCGCACTAAAAAGCTTCTGCGTGGCCGCGGCGGGTCTGGGGGGTCCTGCCGTGGCCGCGCAGAGGGTCTTCGCGCCCCCGCCGGGCGTCCTGGAAAGGATCGTCCGGCGCGGGGCGCATTCCTTTTCCGCCACCCGTCCCTGACGGTGACGGTCCCTCGCCGCCGTGCGCCGAGCCCCGCTCCGGCGCCGTCCGCCCGGACGTCCTCGTCTCGGGAACCGGCCTGCGGGACGGCGAGAGCCCCGGGAACGTTCCGCCCGACGACGGCCTGCCCAAGGGCGTCCATCCGGCGGAGGGCCTCCTGCGGGGCACCGACTTCCTGCCGAACGACGACGCGCGCCCCGACAAAGCGCGTCCCGACAATGCCCGCCCCGACGACGCGCTGCCCGACAACGCGCGCCCCGACGACGCGTTGCCCGACAGTGCCCGTCCCGACGACGCGCTGCCCGGCGACGTGCGCCCCGACGACGCGCGCCCCGACGACGTGCTGCCCGCCGCCGGCGCACCGCCCGACGCCGACGCGGTGCCCGCTGATGAGGCGCTGCCCGGCGAGCGCGTGCTCAAGAGCCCCCTGCCGGACGACGCCTTCCCCGTGGACGCCCCACCCGCTGTCGAGCCGGGACGCGGCTTCACCTTCGCGAGCATGTGCATCGAGAAGTCGGAAGAGTCGAGCGAGCACCTCCGGTAGGCGGTGAAGTGGTCGCGCAGCCAGGCGCGGCGGTCCTCCTCGTCCCAGAGGCCGAAGTGGCGGGCCGCCCTGCGGTCGGAGAGCGCCGGGGCGCCGCCGCCGAGCAGCCACGCGTCCACGAGCGCCTCGTACTCCCGGGGCGGACGGGCCCGTCCGGTGCACGCGTCGGGCCGGAGCAGGCCGTCCCGGATGTCCCGGAGCACCCGGTCGGTGAAGCCCGGGCCCAGCTCGCCAGGCAGGTACAGCCGGACCAGCCCGCCCCGGACCAGCGCGGGCCCCGGTCCCGGCCCAGGTCGCTGCTCGACGCGTGTGAAGGCGGAGTAGGTGTCCGCCAGGCGCGCCGCGAGCGGCGTCAGCGTCTCTTCCAGCACGGGCAGCGCGGGCGCGAGCGCCGGATGCACGCACACCCGCAGCGGCCATTCGCGGCACACGTCCGCGGCCGGTGACGCCTCGACGGCCGTCCCGTGCGTGCCGTGCAGCCGCACCGTGACGGCCCCGGTGAGGACGAGCGCCGACGCGACCCCCAGCAGCAGTGCGGACCGGCGCGTGACCCACCAGCAGTACGCGAGCGCGAGGGCCCCGGTGAGGCCCGCCGCCCACACCGTCTGGTCCGCCAGGACGACAGGGTTCAGGCAGGTGAACAGCTCGACCCGGTGGAGCGCGGCGGGGGGGAGCAGGCTCCACCAGGACGTCCCGGGCAGCCGCGCCGCCGCCCACAGGGCCGCCGCCGCCGGGACGAGCAGCGCCGTCGTGGGCCGCGGGACGAGCCGTCCGGCCAGGTAGCCCGCCGTGACGTGCAGGCTCAGCGCGGCGGACGCCGCCGTCAGGCCGAGCAGGTCCGGGTCCCCGGCCTCGTCGCGCATCAGGGTCCGGACGACGATCACCCCGACCACGACCGCGTAGGACGCCAGCGCCACCATGATCAGCAGCGCCAGGTCGAGGAGCACGCCGGTGATCGGCGACCGGGACGTGACGACCCGCAGGTAGTCGAGGCGCCGCTCCCGCGCGCCCGCGAGGGCGGCGAACCCCGCGGCGACCGGGCCCATCACGCGCACGGCGTTCACCAGGGCGACGATGGAGTTGTCCCAGTAGGCGACGCCGGGAACCAGGGACGGCCAGGCCGCGGCGATGCCCGACGCCGCCAGCACCGCGGCCCCGGCCAGGGGCCTCGCCCGCCGCGCGTCCGCCCGGAGCACGCGGCTGAGATCAACCACCGGCCGCGCTTCCCAACAGCACCAGCCTCCTCCACGCCGCTATGCCCGCCGTCTTGTCCTTCCGGCGGTGCGCGTCCGCGTCCTGAGGGATCCGGGTCTCGTGTTCCTGAGGGATCCGGGCCTCGTGCGTACGCCGCTTGTGGACGAACGCGCTGCGCATGCTCGTGCCGGTCCGCGCGGGCGCGGGCGCGGCGGCTCGTGCGTACGCGAGAGGCGGGGACGCGGCGCTCAGCTCGGAGACGACGGTGAGGCGTCCGCGCGCGAGCGAGAGCACCTGATCGCAGACGCCCGCGAGGGCCTTGGCCGAGGACCCCGTGACGAGCACGGTCGGCGCCAGCGAACGGAGGACGGGTACCAGTTCGGACAACGCGCGCGCATGAGCCGTCCCGCTCAGCGACTCCGGGTCCTGCGCATGCGAGGAGGTGTCCCGGTGGTCCGAGCAGGACGCCCCGTCGTCCTCGCTCTGGGTGAACGGGCCCAGCCGGCCGAGCAGGCGCGGCAGGGACGCCGTGAACTCGCCGCGCTCACCCTCCGGGACGGTCCGCTCGGCGAGCTCGTTCAGCGGGTCGTCCAGCAGGACGATGTCGGGCTCGTGGACGCACGTGGCGGCGAGGCCCACCCGGAGCCGGACGTCCGGCGGCAGCAGGGCCAGTTCCGTGTCCGACACGTCCGCCAGTTCCATGCGCCGCAGAATGCCGCGCGCGTCCGATTCCCGCGCTCGCCGGTAGTAGGCCGCGTAACCCACGAATTCCGCGGCGGTGATATGCGGCTCGCGCCAGAAGTCCGACGGAAGATAGCCGATCCTCGCGCGCACGGCGCGCAGATCTGAGGTTTTCCCGGTACGGTGACCGAGGATTTCGATTTCGCCGACACTGGGTCGGCGAAGCGTCGCGAACGTGGCCAGCAGCGTTGATTTGCCCGCGCCCGGCGGACCGGCAACACCGATCAGGCCCTCAGTGATACCGAGGGCCGTCGGACGGAGGAGCCACCGCCCCCCGCGGCGGACCCCCATCTCATGGGCCACGATCGCGGAAGCGTCCGCGACCATTTCAGTTTTCCCCCCGTTGCTTCACGAGCTCGGTTCGCGACGCCCCGGTCCGCCCGCGACCCCCGTCGCCCGGCGGAGAGTTTCACCCGGCCGAGCAGGCCGGCTGATGAAACTCCCGTGGACGTCGAACCGTGCACGACCAGGCGACTATAACCAGTCTTGGTGATCGGCGTCAGCTCGCTTTTGCTATTGAGCTGCGGCGATCTGATTCTTTACCTTTCGCGACGTTGTCGGATCCGTGTCGCCCGAATTCCGGACCGGTCGTCTTTGTCGGCCACATCCCATCGCGATCCCATCGTGCGCGTCCGCGACCGGCCGCCGAACGGCGCGCGAGGCGCGGCGGGATGCGCGGCGCGGTGTGACGTGCGCTACAGATCGCGCGCCACCCGCGGCTCGGATGACGCGTGTGGACGGGATGGGTCAGCCGGCTCCGCGAGCCCGCTCGAGTTCGCCTCCAGAGGACACCTGCGGCTGCTCATGCGACACGCGCTCTCATGCGGCAGGATGTACATATGCCTTCTCGGGACTTTTCGATGTACGGGGCCGTCGACTTGGGGGCCGTCCAGGCGGCTTCGAAGCAGCGCCAGGAACGCCAGGCGCGCACGGCCCAGGCCGGGGACGCCGCTGCCGGGACCACCGGGGCCCCCGCCCCCGCGGGCGGCCCCTACGTCGTGGACGTCACCGACGAGACCTTCAACGCCGAGGTCGTGGAGCGGTCGCAGGCCGTCCCGGTGCTCGTGGACTTCTGGGCGGAGTGGTGCGGGCCCTGCAAGCAGCTCGGGCCGATCCTGGAGAAGCTGGCCGAGGAGGCCGCGGGCCGCTGGGTCCTCGCCAAGGTCGACATCGACGCGAACCCGCAGCTCGGCGCCTACATGCAGCAGATGGGCGTGCGGGGCATCCCGTTCGTCGCGGCCGTCGTCCAGGGGCAGCTGCTGCCGTTCCTGAACGGCGCGGCCCCCGAGGCCCAGGTGCGCCAGGCCATCGACCAGCTCTTCGAGGCGCTGGTCAAGGAGGGCCTGATCTCGGACGTCCCGGCCGGTGAGGCCCCCGCGTCCGCCGAGCCGCCGGCCGGCTCGATCTACGACGCCGCCGAGGACGCGCTGCGCGCCGGGAACCTCGACGACGCGCGCGCCGCGTTCGAGGACATCCTCGCCCGCGACCCCGGGGACGGCGAGGCCAAGCGCGGCGTGGCCCTGGTCGACCTGAGCCGACGCGTCCAGGCGCTGGACGCCCGCAAGGCGCTGGAGGGCGCCGAGGCCAAGCCCGGCGACGCCAAGGCGCAGAGCGACGCCGCCGACGTCGAGATGGTCTCCGGCCAGGTCGAGGCCGCGTTCGGTCGCCTCGTCTCGGCCGTCCGCCGCACCGCCGGCGACGACCGTGACGTCGTCCGCAAGCACCTGCTGTCGCTGTTCGAGGTCCTCCCGCCGGACGACCCGCGAGTAGCCAAGGGCCGCCGCTCGCTGCAGAGCGCCCTCTTCTAGATCCGGCGGCCGGATCCGACGACGCCGAGTCGCAGGGCGCGCTCCTCCAGCACGGGGGACGCGCCCTGCGCCGTCTCCGCCCCCGGCCCGGCCCCGCAGGGCCCTCTAGCGCGAGTCGTGGCAGAACGCACCAGTGCGACTTGTTGCAGAACGCGCTTTTTTAACGCCGCACGCACAAAGTGTCCTTCTGATCGGGGAGAGCGCGGCGAGCGCGTATCCTCATTGACGGTGACCGCGCCCCCCGCCCCATGCGGCGCCCTCCTCAGGGACGCTCTCGGAGTAGCGCGCTCACGCCGTCCCGGACCCGGTCAGCGGGCTCCGGACGGGTCGACGAACACAGCCGGCGAGACCAAGCCGGTAGACAGGGAGCAGTGTCTTGGCCAGCGTGCCCAGCGTTTCGTACTCCATCACCGTCCGGCTGGAGGTTCCCGCCGGCGGCAAGGCCGTCAGCCAGATCACCCACGTCGTGGAGAACGCCGGGGGCATCGTGACCGCCCTCGACGTGAACACCGCCGGGCACGAGACGCTGCGCATCGACGTCACCATCGCCACCCGCGACACCGAGCACGCCGAGGCGATCTCCGCCGCGCTGGAGACGATCGACGACATCAAGATCCACAAGGTCTCGGACCGGACCTTCCTGATGCACCTCGGCGGCAAGATCGAGATGCAGTCGAAGGTGCCGCTGCGCAACCGCGACGAGCTGTCCATGGCGTACACGCCGGGCGTCGCGCGGGTCTCGCTGGCGATCGCCCGCAACCCCGAGGACGTCCGGCGGCTGACGATCAAGCGCAACAGCGTCGCGGTCGTCACCGACGGCTCGGCGGTGCTCGGTCTCGGCAACATCGGCCCGGAGGCCGCGCTGCCGGTGATGGAGGGCAAGGCGGCGCTGTTCAAGCGGTTCGCCGGGATCGACGCCTGGCCGATCTGCCTGGACACCCAGGACACCGACGAGATCGTCCGGACCGTCCAGATCCTGGCGCCGGCGTTCGGCGGCATCAACCTGGAGGACATCTCCGCGCCGCGCTGCTTCGAGGTCGAGGCCCGGCTGCGCGAGCTGCTGGACATCCCGGTCTTCCACGACGACCAGCACGGCACCGCGATCTGCGTGCTCGCCGCGCTCACCAACGCGCTGCGCGTGGTCGGCAAGGACATCGGGTCCGTCCGCATCACGATGTCGGGCGCCGGCGCGGCGGGCACCGCGATCCTGAAGCTGCTGCTGCACGCCGGGGCCAAGAACGTCGTCGTCTGCGACTACCACGGCGCCGTCCACCCGGACCGCGCCGACCTGGACGACTCGCTCCGCTGGATCGCCGAGCACACCAACGCCGAGGGCTACAGCGGCGACCTGAAGGGCGCGGTCGCGGGCGCGGACGTGTTCGTCGGGGTGTCCGCGCCGGGCATCCTGACCGGGGACGACATCGCCAAGATGAACGACGACGCGATCGTGTTCGCGCTGGCCAACCCCGAGCCCGAGGTGTCCCCGGACGAGGCGCGCGAGCACGCCGCCGTCGTGGCCACCGGCCGCAGCGACTACCCGAACCAGATCAACAACGTGCTGGCCTTCCCCGGCGTGTTCCGCGGCCTGCTGGACGCGCAGGCCGACGGCGTCACCCAGGGCATGCTGCTCGCCGCCGCCCAGGCCCTCGCCGAGGTCGTCACGCCGGGCGAGCTGGGGCCGAACTACATCGTCCCGAGCGTGTTCCACCCGGAGGTCGCGGGCCGGGTCGCGGGCGCCGTCCGTGAGGCCGCCGGCGGCCGTCCCCGCACGGAAGCCTGACCTTCCGGCAATAGCGCACAGCTGATCGAAACGGCCCGGGGCGATCGCCGCCCCGGGCCGTTCAGTTTTTTCGCCGACCGTCCTACTTGGCGGTCTTGCCGCCGAACATGGGGTCGCGGCGGCGCGGCCAGATGCCGCCGTACCAGAGGATGATCGCGCCGGTCACCAGGGCGCCCGCGCCGGTCGCGACCCGCGCCCAGATCATGGCCGAGTCCGCGCCGGTGTGCGGCAGCTTGTTCGGCTTCTTGCCGGGCGCTGCCGCCGCGCAGTTCGCCTTGATCGTCTTCTCCTTGACGAGGCGGTGCGCGGAGTCGTTCACCACGACGAGCGTCCGGCGTCCCTGCTGCATGCGGATCGTGGTGGTCCGGGTGGCGCCCGCGGCGATCTTGGCCGTCACGGGGGTGGAGTTGTCGTCCCGCTCGACCGAGTAGCCCTGCTCCTGGGTGCTCTCGTTGCGGACGGTCACGTCGACCGTCCGGCCGGGGCAGTCCACCGAGCCGAAGGTGACCACAAGCGGCTGCGTGCCCTTCGAGGTCGGGGTGGACGACGGTGTCGTCCCGTGCGTGGGCGACGTCTTCCCCTTCTTGGTGGGCGTGCCCGTCCCGCTCCCGGACGGCGACGCGGTCGGCACCGAGCTGGAGTTGGAGACGGGCTCGTTCGCGGCGTTCGCCCCGCCCGAGCTCCACTTCATCAGCGCCGGCACGGCGATCAGCGCCCCGATGACGAAGAAGACGGCGGCTATGACGACCCTCGGCAACTGCATCGGTGACCTCCGGCCCAGCGACCCGACGGGACCGCGCCCCGCGCACGGCCGTAATCTAGAGCATGCATAAACCCTGACCCATTTTTCTTCATATCCCCTCGGTCGGGCCCGTGTAACAGGGCAACCGGTGGGGGGATGTGCCGCCGGGGCCCATGGCGACGCATGATGGTGCAATGGAAGACGGCATCACGGTCGGGACCCTGCTGGTGGCGACCCCTCAGCTCGACGACCCCAACTTCCGCCGCACCGTCGTGCTGGTCGTCGAGCACGACGGCGACGGCGGCACCCTCGGCGTCGTCCTCAACAGGCCGACCGAGGTGCCGGTCGACCGGGTGCTGCCGCCGTGGGCCGAGCTGGTGACCGGCCCCTCGGTGGTCTTCCAGGGCGGCCCGGTCGCGCTGGACAACGCGCTGGCCCTCGCCCGGCTGCCGGGCGAGGACGAGCCGCTCGGCTGGCGGGCGCTCGACGGCGACCCGTCGGTGGCCAGAGTCGGCCTCGTCGACCTCGACGCCCCGCCCGCGCTGCTCGCGCCCGAACTGCTCCAGCTCCGTGTCTTCGCGGGGTACGCGGGGTGGGGCGCGGGCCAGCTGCTCGGCGAGATCGAGGACGGCGCCTGGTACCTGGTCTCGGCCGAGGCCGGCGACGTGTTCGCCGGTGAGCCCGAACACCTCTGGCAGCAGGTCCTGCGCCGCCAGGCCGGAGACCTGGCGTTCGTGTCGACCTTCCCCGACGACCCCACCCTGAACTGACGGCTAAGGTGAGTGACGTGAGCACGAAGATCCTTCCCGAGAGCGACGTACGGCCGGACCTGTCGACCGGCGACGGCGACCATGAGCGGTTCTCGCACTACGTCAAGAAGGCCAAGATCACCGAGAGCGCCGTCACCGGCACGCCCGTGATCGCGCTGTGCGGCAAGGTCTGGGTGCCGAACCGCGACCCCAAGAAGTACCCGGTCTGCCCCGAGTGCAAGGAGATCTACGAGGGGATGAAGCCGGGCGGCGGCGGCAAGGACGGCGACAAGTAGCCGCGGGCCGCGCGCGTTCTTCACCGTGATCCTCAGGCCGGTCGTGCGACGATCGGTCTGAGGATCACGACGTTTCCGGTACGGGTCTGTTCGGGGGAATGACTCATGAGGCGGGGCTTCGCGCTGTCGTTGTGCGCACTGTCGGTCACGGTCGGTGCGGTCGCGAGTGCGGATGGTGACGTCCGTCCACTGTTGATCGCCAGGTCGCGGACGGGGACGCGCGGAGAGGCGCGGACGGTCTCCGCCGCCCATCCCGCCTGCGCCCGCCAGCGGCGCGCAGGGGCCCCGGGCGGGGCCGCGCGGACGACCCGGGGGGCTCGGGGCTCGGACGGGCAGACGCTGGGACGCAGGCGCTTCGACGCGATGGAGGGCGACCTGCGGCGCAGGCTGATCGCGCGGTTCGGGACGTCCGACGTCGCGGCCATCGACCGGTCGGCGCGGCGCGCGGGGCCGCTGCGCGTGCCCGTGCGGGTCCACGTGCTCACGAACGGCTCTGAGGGCGCTCTGACGAACGCGGAGGTCCAGGGGCAGGTGGACGCGCTCAACAACGCCTACGGCGGACGCTTCGGCGGCGCCGACACGGCGATCGTGTTCCGGCTGGCCGGAATCGACCGGACGAGCGAACCGGACTGGTTCAACGCCCCGCAGCAGTTCGAGGTGCCGTTCAAGCGCGCCCTGCGCCGCGGCGGGCCCGGCACGCTGAACCTGTACACGGCCGCCGTCGGCTCGGACGTCCTCGGGTTCTCCACGTTCCCGCAGGCGTACCGGAAGAAGCCGGTGATCGACGGCGTGGTGATCGACTACCGGGCCATCCCGGGCGGCGCGTTCCAGCACTACGACCGGGGGTTCACGGCCGTCCACGAGATCGGGCACTGGCTGGGGCTCTACCACACGTTCGAGAACGGCTGCCGGCCGCCCGGCGACGCCGTCGACGACACCCCGTACGAGGCCGCCGCCGCCGAGGCGTGCCCCGTGAGGAAGGACACCTGTCCCCAGCCCGGGGACGATCCGATCCACAACTTCATGGACTACGCCTGGGACGACTGCATGCGGGAGTTCACCGCAGGTCAGGGGCGTCGTGTGCGGGTCGTGTGGGCGGTCTACCGGGCGGGCCGGACGGGGGCCGGTCGGGGACATGCGGCGCGATCTGTCGGTAGGGATCGGTAGCCTTCGATGACCGTGAGCACCTTCGCCGCATCGAGCATGCCCCCAGCGTTCCCCGAACGGGCCGCGTGGGGGACCGCGTCGTCCCTTCGCGCCTGGCAGCAGCAGGCCCTCGAGGTCTACTTCGGCCCGGACGGAACGCAGCCCGGTCCGCGAGACTTCCTGACCGTCGCGACCCCGGGCGCGGGCAAGACGACCTTCGCCCTCCGCCTGGCCCGCGAGCTGCTGGACCGGCGCCAGATCCAGGCCATCACGATCATCTGCCCGACCGAGCACCTGAAGCGGCAGTGGGCCGAGTCCGCCGCCCGGGTCGGCATCAAGATCGATCCCGAGTTCCAGAACGGGCAGGGCGCGGTCGGCCGCGAGTTCCACGGCATCGCCGTGACCTACGCGACCGTCGCGGCGCGCCCGGCGCTGCACCGCAACCGCACCGAGATGAAGAAGACCCTGATCATCTTCGACGAGGTGCACCACGCGGGCGACGGCCTGTCCTGGGGCGACGCGGCGCGCGAGGCGTTCGAGCCCGCGACGCGGCGGCTGTCCCTGTCCGGCACGCCGTTCCGCACCGACATCAACCCGATCCCGTTCGTCCAGTACGAGGAGGGCCCGGACGGCATCCGCCGCAGCCGCGCCGACTACACCTACGGCTACGGCCCGGCGCTCGCCGACGGCGTCGTCCGGCCGGTGATCTTCCTGGCGTACTCGGGCGAGATGCGCTGGCGCACCCGGGCCGGCGACGAGCTCGCCGCCAAACTCGGCGAGCCCCTCACGCAGGACCAGATGTCCCAGGCGTGGCGCGCGGCGCTCGACCCCAAGGGCGACTGGATGAAGCACGTCCTGGCGTCCGCCGACAAGCGGCTGACCGAGCTGCGCCGCGCCATCCCGGACGCGGGCGGCCTGGTCATCGCGACCGACCACGAGGCGGCCCGCGCGTACGCCAGGACGCTGCGCGAGGTGTCCGGGCAGGGCGCGACGATCGTCCTGTCGGACGACCCGACCGCGTCCAAGAAGATCAAGGCGTTCGCCGACACCGAGGACCGCTGGATGGTCGCGGTCCGCATGGTGTCCGAGGGCGTCGACATCCCGCGCCTGGCCGTCGGCGTGTACGCGACCTCGACCAGCACGCCGCTGTTCTTCGCCCAGGCCATCGGACGCTTCGTCCGCGCCCGCAAGCGCGGCGAGACGGCGTCGGTGTTCCTGCCGTCGGTGCCGACGCTGATGGGGCACGCGGCCGAGATGGAGACCGAGCGCGACCACGTCCTCGACCGTCCCGTCCGCGAGGACGGCCTGGACGACGACCTGCTCGCCGAGGCCAACCGCGAGCGCAACACCCCGGACGCCGTCGGCGACGAGCTGCCGTTCGAGACGGTCGAGGCGTCCGCGACGTTCGACCGCGTCCTGTACGACGGCGGCGAGTTCGGCATGCAGGCGCTGCCCGGCTCCGCCGAGGAGGAGGAGTTCCTCGGCATCCCCGGCCTGCTCGAGCCCGAGCAGGTCACCCAGCTGCTGCGCAAGCGGCAGGCCGACCAGATCAAGAACGAGCGGAGCCGCAAGACCGGCGACCCGCGCGCCGACCGCACCGCCGCCGAGGACCTGCACGCCCTCCGCAAGGAGCTGAACGGCCTGGTCGGCGCCTGGAGCCACCGCACCGGCCAGCCGCACGGCGTGATCCACTCCGAGCTGCGCCGCACCTGCGGCGGCCCGGTGCTCGCCCAGGCGAGCGGCGACGACATCCGCAAGCGCATCGACAAGATCCGCGACTGGGCCGCCCGCCGCCGCAGCTGACCGTGCCCCGCCGGCCGAGCCCGTTCAGGGGCGGACGGCGGCGGTGACGAGGGCGACGAGGTCGGCGGCGGGGGCGACGACCGGCAGGACGAGGACGTGCTCGTCCGGGGCCGGGCGCTCGAGCACCCGGAACTGGCCGTCGAGCATGCCCGGCCGGAAGAAGTGGTCGCCCCGCTGGGCCATCCGGCGGGCGATGAGGACGCTGTCGCCGTCCAGGAAGACCGGGAGCACCTCGGGGCGGGCCTCGGTCAGCAGCGTCCGGTAGGAGCGTTTCAGGGCCGAGCAGGTCACCACGGCCGGACGGCCCTCCGCGCGGTGGTCGTCGATCCAGGCGGCGATCGTGCTCAGCCAGGGGGCCCGGTCGTCGTCGGTGAGGGGGATCCCGGCGCTCATCTTGGCGACGTTGGCCGCCGGGTGGAACTGGTCGGCGTCGGCGAAGTCCCAGCCGAGCCGCTCGCCGAGCAGCCGCCCGACCGTCGTCTTGCCGCTGCCCGCCACACCCATGACCAGCACGATCGGGGTGGCGGGCAGGGGACGTCCCCAGGCGGCGCGCGCTTCGTCCGGGCTCACCGGCGCAGCACGGGATCCCCGCTCAGGGCGACGCCCGCCGAGCGCAGCTCGGCCAGCGCGCGGTCGGTGGTGTCCTTGGCGACGGCGGCGGTGAGGTCGAGCAGGACGCGGGTGCGCAGCCCCTCCCGGACGGCGTCCAGCGCGGTCGCCCGGACGCAGTGGTCGGTCGCGATGCCCACCACGTCCACCTCGTCCACGCCGCGCTCGCGCAGCCAGGCGCCGAGCAGCTCGGAGTCGTCGTTGAGGCCCTCGAAGCCGCTGTAGGCGGCGGCCTCGCGGCCCTTGCTGAACACCGTCTCGATCGGCGCGAGGTCGAGCGCCTCGTGGAAGTCGGCGCCGGCCGTGCCGATCACGCCGTGCGGCGGCCAGGTGTTCACGAAGTCGGGTGCGTCGGAGAAGTGCGCCCCCGGGTCCATGTGGAAGTCGCGCGTCGCGACGACGTGCGCGTACTCGCCCTCCTTCCCCTTCTTCGCCACGTGCCTGGAGATCGCCGCCGCGACGTCCGCTCCGCCGCTGACGGGCACGGAGCCGCCCTCGCAGAAGTCGTTCTGCACGTCGATGATGAGCAGTGCCTTGGTCATGATCGCTCCTCGCTGTCCGTCCCTTTCGGGGTGTAGCTACCCAGTCACCCGGCGCGGACCGCCGTCGACGAACTCGGTCGGGAGGGCGGGCTCGCCGCGGGAGAGCTGGAGGGCGGTCGGGGGGAGCTCGGCGACGGCCGCGGCGTGGCGGTCGCGGGCGGCGGACAGCGGCTCGCGGCCGACGACCTCGCCCTTGGCGACCAGGGGGATCTGGAGCAGCCGGTCACGGCCGCCGGGCTGCGGCTCGCCGGTCGTGACGACCTCGCGGCAGGCGATGCCGTGGCCGTCCAGGCGGCGCACCGCGGACTTGCGGCCGCCGCGGCTCGGCTTGCCCGTGGAGCGCTTGGAGACCGGGCGCATCGGGGCGTCCGCGCCGGGCGCGTCGGCCCGCGCGACCAGCTTGTAGACCAGCGACGCGGTCGGCGCGCCGGACCCGGTGACCAGGGACGTCCCGACGCCGTAGCCGTCCACGGGGGCGGCGGCGAGGGCGGCGATGCCGTACTCGTCCAGGTCGCCGGTGACCATGATCCGGGTACTCTTCGCGCCCAGGTCGTCCAGCTGCGCCCGGACGCGCCGGGCCATCACGCCGAGGTCGCCGCTGTCGATCCGGACCGCGCCGAGGGACGGCCCGGCCAGCTCCACGGCCGTCCGGACGGCCCGCTCGACGTCGTAGGTGTCCACGAGCAGGGTCGTGCCGTCGCCGAGCGAGTCGAGCTGGGCGCGGAACGCGTGCCGCTCGCTGTCGTGCAGCAGCGTGAAGGCGTGCGCGGCGGTCCCGGCGGTCGGCACCCCGTAGCGGCGGCCCGCCTCCAGGTTGGACGTGGTCGTGAAGCCGCAGATGTACGCGGCGCGCGCGGCGGCGACGGCGGCCATCTCGTGCGTCCGCCGCGAGCCCATCTCGATCATCGGACGGCCCCCGGCGGCGGTCGCCATCCGGGACGCCGCGGACGCGATCGCGCAGTCGTGGTTGAGGATCGACAGGATCAGGGTCTCCAGCAGCACCGCCTCCGCGAACGTCCCCTCCACGGTCAGGATCGGGGAGTTCGGGAAGTAGCAGTCGCCCTCGGCGTAGCCCCGGATGTCGCCGGTGAAGTGGAAGCCGGCGAGCCACTCGGCGGTCGGCTCGTCCACCACGTCCCGCTCCCGGAGGAACGCGAGCGCGTCGGCGTCGAACCGGAACGCCTCCACCGCGTCCAGGAGCCGCCCGGTGCCCGCGACGACGCCGTAGCGGCGTCCGGCGGGCAGGCTGCGGGCGAACACCTCGAACACCGCCCGGCGCTCCGCCGTGCCCGACCGCAGCGCGGCCGTGAGCATGGTCAGCTCGTACTGGTCGGTGAGCAACGCGGTCGTGCCGGACGTACCGGTCGTGCCGAAACTTCCTTGGTCCACAGCGCAAACCCTACTGAGCGGCGTGAACGGCCTGACGGCCGGAGGCGTCCGACGGGTAATGCCCGGATGCCCGACGGATGACCGAAACGGGGGAGAACCAATGGGACACATGGGACGAATGTGGTTCGAGTGGTCCAGAGGGAGTGGAGGTGACACGGGGGCGTGTTCCCCGTACGGAGGTCACACGAACTAGCATTCGTGGAGAGGGGCGGCCATCTGGACCGGGGGAGAGGAAGACGGCGAGCCATGAGCAGTGCACCCGCACCGGTCGAACTCGACCGGCCGGACATCGCCGAGGAAGTGGCCTCGGACCGGCCCTGGCTGGCGATCGTGTGGAACGACCCGATCAACCTCATGTCCTACGTGACGTACGTGTTCCAGGCCGTCTTCGGTTATCCGAAGGTCAAGGCCGAGAAACTGATGATGGACGTCCACCACAAGGGCCGCGCGGTGGTCGCGAGCGGCACCCGTGAGGAGATGGAGCGGGACGTGGAGATCCTGCACTCCTACGGCCTGTGGGCGACCGTGAGACGGGACGACTGATGAAGGTACGCAAGGGACGGGGCGGCGCCGTCCGGATCCGGTTCGAGCCGGAGGAGGCCGCGCTCGTCCGGACGCTGATGGAGCAGATGCTCGACCTGCTGGGCGATCCGCCCGGCGCGGACGACGAGCTGGCCGCCGTCGGGATCACCGACCGGGCCACCACGCCCGAGGACCCGGTCCTGGCCAGGCTGTTCCCGGACGCCTACCGCGACGACGGCGAGGCCGCCGGGGAGTTCCGCCGCTACACCGAGATGGGCCTGCGGGACGGCAAGCGCGAGGCCGCCGGGATCGTCCTGGCCACCCTCGCGGACGCCTTCGGCACGTCCGGGGCGGGCCGCGGGTCCGGGCCGCTCACGGGGATCGAGGGCGGGTCCCCGGCGGACGTTGAGCTGACCGCCGAGCACGCGCAGGCGTGGCTGCGGGCGCTGAACGACGTCCGGCTGGCGCTCGGCACGCGGCTCGACATCTCCGAGGAGTGGTACGAGGAGGCCGAACGCCTCGACCCGTCCGATCCGCGGATGGCGATGTACGCCGCCTACGACTGGCTCACGATGCTTCAGGAAAGCCTCGTCCAGGCCGTCATGTAGGGCTATTTTGGCGAGGTAGGGCGAGCTCGACGGCGGACCCGGTTCCTCCTTCCCGGCACACCGCCGCCCCGACCCCCGGGAGGCGTGACCATGTCCACGCTGGGAGACGACGGCCTGCCGCTGCCCGTACCCGGTCCGGACGCGGAGGACGCCGCCGGGACCGCGGACGCGGCCGTGGCGGTCGGCGAGATGCGGTTCGGCGACCACCTCGCGCTCACCTTCACCGGTGACGAGGAGCGGTACGCGGTGCTCGCCGCCTACGTCCGGGACGGCCTGCGCCGCGACCACAAGATCGTCTACCTGGCCGACCAGGAGGACGCGGACGCCGTCCTTTCCCGCCTCGCCGCCGCCCCCGCCTTCGCCGAGGCGGGCGTGGACGTGCGCGAGGCCGCCGCGGACGGGCGGCTGGCGCCGCGTCCGGTGATCGAGGCGTTCATGGCATCCGGGCGGTTCGACCCGGACGGGACCGTCGAGCTGCTCGGCGCGGAGATCGAACTGGCCCTCGTCCAGGGGTACCGGGGCGTCCGGATCACGGGCGAGACCTCGTTCTCGCTGCGCGGCTGGCCCGGCACCGAGCGGTTCCGCGAGTTCGAGCACGAGTGCCGGCGGGCGTTCCGCGCGCCCGGCTCCCGCGCGATGGCGATCTGCCAGTACGACCGCCGCTGGTTCGGCGACGAGCAGCTGAGACTGCTGCTGGCCTGCCACGACGGCCTCGTCCGGGTGGACGACCTGCACGACGACGGCGTCCTGCGGATCACCCCGACCTTCACCCCGCCCGGCCTGGCCCTGGCCGGCGCGGTCGACGCGTCCACGCTGCCCGCCCTGCGGGCGGCCCTGGCCGTCGCCGGCCGCCGCGACGGCCACCTCTGCCTGGACCTGTCCGGCCTGGCGTTCTGCGACACCGAGGGGCTGCGCGCGATGCTCGAGACCCGCACGTCGGGCGGCGGCCTGGACCGCCAGGTCGTCCTCCGGTCCGTCCCCGGCTACCTGGCCCTGATGCTCCGCATCGCCGGCTGGGACCGGCTTCCCGGCGTCTTCGTGGAGGAGGCCGCGACATGACCGGCGGCGTGCCCACCCCGGCTCCCGCCCCGCGGCACAACGACCCCGACCGCCATCGCGCCGGCGCCGACCGTCCTCCCATGGACGACGACCCAGACCGGCGCCCCGCGGGCGACGACTTCGGCCGTCGTCCGTCCCGCGGCCGCCTCCGGCACCGCGCGTTGCTCTACGCCTCGGACGACGAGTTCCGCGAGGCGGCCATCGCCTACCTCGCCGAAGGCGCCGCGGCTGGAGACGTCCTGGTCGCGATCCTCCCCGAGGCGCGCCGCCGCCTCCTGCTCGCCCCCGCCGCCGCCGGGCTCGGGAAGATCGAGTTCCTGGACGCCTCGGACTGGTACAGCGGCCCGGCCAAGACCATCGCGTCCTTCCACGAGCGGGGACGCACCGACTGGTGGGGCCGCGGGCGGCTGCGCGTCCTCACCGAGCCGCCCTGGGACGGCCGGAGCCCGCTGGAGATCGTCGAGTGGCAGCGGCACGAGTCGGTGCTGAACGTCGCCTTCGCGGCGACTCCGACCCTGCTGACCTGCGCCTACGACATCCGGACCGTCCCTGGGGACGTCCTGGCCGGGGTCGGCCGCACCCACCCCGCCTTCGCGGACGCGGCGGGCGAGTGGCCCAGCCCGTCCTACACCGACCCGGCCGCCTTCTACGCCGAGTGCAACCGGAGCCCGCTCGGCCCGCCGCCCAGGGCCGCCGAGCACCGCCGCTTCACCACCGGGCAGCTCCCGGACGTCCGGCGCTTCCTGTCCGGGCGGGCGGAGCGCTACGGCCTGCCGTCCGACCGCCGCCTGCCGTTCCTGCTGGCCGCCAACGAGGTCGCGACCGCCGTCATCCGCCACGGCGGCGGCCAGGGCGACCTGTGGGTCTGGGCGACCGCCGACGAACTGGTCTGCGAGCTCACCGACCCCGCCGCCCGCGTCGAGGACCGCTTCCTCGGCCACATCCCGCCCCGCCTGGACCGTCCGACCGAGGCCGCCATGTGGGCCGTCCGCTGCCTGTGCCACATCGTCGAGATCCGCTCCGACGCCCGGGCGGGCACGCGGATCCGGCTGCACGTCCGCCTCGACGTCCCTGGTGGGACCCTCACCGGCCAGGGGTGACGCGGGTCGGAGGGACGGTCGCCGGGTAGCCTTCGGCGCATGTTGACGATCGAGCGTGCCCTGGTTGACAAGATCGTCGCGCACGCGCGCGCGGACCACCCGGACGAGGCGTGCGGCGTGGTCGCCGGCCCCGCCGGGTCGGACCGTCCGGCCAGGTTCGTCGCCATGACCAACGCCGAGCGCTCGCCGACGTTCTACCGCTTCGACTCGATGGAGCAGCTCAAGGTGTGGCGGGAGATGGACGACCGGGACGAGGAGCCCGTCGTGATCTACCACTCCCACACCGCCACCGAGGCCTACCCCTCGCGCACCGACGTGTCCTACGCGTCCGAGCCGAACGCCCACTACGTGCTGGTGTCCACCCGGGACGCCGACGAGGTGGAGTTCCGGTCGTACCGCATCGTGGACGGCGAGGTGACCGAGGAGGAGGTCACCGTGGTGGAGGGCTCCCACGCTTCGGAGAGCCACTAGGTCCCGGAAGCTACCGACAGGTAAAATGAGCGCTATGTGGACGACGAGCGTGCCCCGCCCCGGGGACGGCGCGGTGCCTCCTGTGCAGAGTTTTCTGTTCGGGCACTCGCGCGCCGAGGTCGTCTACGACTGTCCGTCCTCGCGACTCCTCCCGTAAGACCCAGCGCCCCGTCCGGCCCTCCCGCCGGTGACGGGGTCCGCCGAGCATGACAAAAGGAGACTTTCGCGATGGCGATCGAGGTTCGGATTCCCACCATCCTGCGCAACCTCACGGACGGCTCGAAGGCCGTCGAGGGCAAGGGCGGCACGCTCGACGAGCTGTTCAGCGACCTGGACACCCGTCACCCCGGCCTGCGGGCCAAGCTCGTCAAGGACGGCAAGCTGCTCAAGTTCGTCAACGTCTACCTGAACGACGAGGACGTCCGCTTCCTCGGCGGGCTCGGCACCGAGCTCACCGACGGCGACAGCGTCACGATCCTGCCGGCCGTCGCCGGCGGCTGACCGAAGCGTCCGTGCCATGCGCTTCGACTCGCTGCTCGACTCGCTGGGGCACACGCCGCTCGTCGGCCTGCCCCGCCTGTCCCCGTCCCCGGACGTCCGCCTCTGGGCGAAACTCGAGGACCGCAACCCGACCGGCTCGGTCAAGGACCGTCCCGCCCTCTGGATGATCGACCAGGCGGAGAAGGACGGCCTGCTCACGCCGGGTTGCACCATCCTCGAACCGACGTCCGGCAACACCGGCATCTCGCTCGCCATGGCCGCGCGGCTGCGCGGCTACCGGATCATCTGCGTGATGCCGGAGAACACCTCTGAGGAGCGCCGCCAGATCCTGCGGATGTGGGGCGCGGAGATCATCGCGTCCCCGGCCGCCGGGGGCTCCAACGAGGCCGTCCGCGTGGCGAAGGGCCTCGCCGCCGAGCATCCCGACTGGGTCATGCTCTACCAGTACGGCAACGAGGCCAACGCCCGCGCCCACTACGAGACGACGGGCCCGGAGATCCTCGCCGACCTGCCGTCGGTGACCCACTTCGTCGCGGGTCTCGGCACCACCGGCACCCTCATGGGCGTCGGCCGTTACCTGCGTGAGCGCGTCCCGGACATCAAGATCGTCGCTGCCGAGCCCCGGTACGGCGAGCTGGTCTACGGCCTGCGCAACATCGACGAGGGCTTCGTGCCCGAGTTGTACGACGAGTCGGTTCTGACCACCCGCTTCTCGGTCGGCGCGTCGGACGCCCTGCGCCGCACCCGGGAGCTGCTCGGCCAGGAGGGCATCTTCGCCGGCCTGTCCACCGGGGGCGCCCTGCACGCCGCCCTGGGGATGGCCCGCAAGGCGGTCAAGGCCGGCGAGCGGGCCGACATCGTCTTCATCGTCGCCGACGGAGGCTGGAAGTACCTCTCCACCGGCGCCTACGAGGGCACCCTGGAAGAGGCCGAAACCCGCCTGGAGGGGCAACTCTGGGCCTAGGCCGTGTCTAGGCCGCGATCCGTGGCGTTTCCCCGGAAGGCCGGACAAGGGCGGCGTCCCGCCCCGGCCGAAGTGGGATTCTCCGAGGTCGGAAGTGGAGTTCGGGCGGACGACGCGCCGTCCGAACTCCATACTTCTGTGTGTGCGGACGGGCCGGACGCGACCGGCGCGTCCGGGGCGTCGGGCCTGGTCCGGACGGGGTGCGTCCGCGCCGGGCGGGGCGGACCGGGACGGCCGGGCGCGGGCGGTTCCCGGAGGGCGGGCGCACGGCCCCCGACCTGGGTCTGTACCCTCGTTCTCGAACGTGGTTCTAGAAGGCCCCCCGGGAGGACGCGGATGAGCAGGTTCGGCGACGCGACGGCGGTCGAACGGCTCGCCGAGGACCGGTACCGGGCCGAACTGGACGAGGGCTTCGGAATCGCCCAGGCGATCAACGGCGGCTACCTGATGGCCGTGCTCGGCCGCGCCGCCGTCGAGGCGTCCTCGCACGCCCACCCCGTCTCCACCGCCGCGTCCTTCCTGCGCGTGGCGAAGCCAGGCCCGGCCGAGATCATCGTGGAACGCCGCAAGGGCGGCCGGACGACCGAGATGTCCCGCGTCACCCTCGTCCAGGACGACGCCCCGATCGTGGACGCCCTGATCACCACCGCCACCCTCGACCCCGCCGCCGAGCCCGCCTGGACGGGTGACCGGCCCGTCCCGGCCCTGCCGCCACTCGAGTCCTGCACAGGCATGGACCAGCCTCCGAAGGGCGTCACCCCGAAGAACCGGCCCGCCGGCGGCGCGGACGGGGAACGCGCCGACCGGGGCTTCGTCGACCGCGTGGACATGCGCTTCGACCCGTCCACGATGGGCTGGCTGGACGGCCGTCCCAGCGGACGCCTCGAGGGCCGCGCCTGGTTCCGGCTGCGCTGCGGCTACGAGCCCGACGCGTTCTCCCTGGCCCTGGCCGTGGACGCCCTCCCGCCCGTCGCCCTCAACGTGGACGCCAAGGGCTGGTCCCCGACCGTGGAACTGACCTGGCACCTCCGCGCCGTCCCGGCGCCGGGCTGGCTGGCCGTCCTCGGTTCGGGCCGCCTCTCGGCCGGCGGCTGGTTCGACGAGGAGGTCGAGATCTGGGACTCGGCCGGACGCCTGGTCGCCCAGTCCCGCCAGCTCGCCCGCACCGGCCGCGCCTGACCGGCGGACCCCGTCGGCGGGCGCCGTCCCGGCGGCCGGGCGGGCCTTCTCCGCCCCCGTGTCCGGAGGCGCCGAATGTGACGCGGCGGACGCTGTGATGTCGGCCGCAAGACGACCGTGTCACGGCCTGGAGCGCTTAGCCTTGGGGACCATGTCAGACGCGCCCATCGGGATCTTCGACAGCGGCTTCGGCGGTCTCACGGTGGCCCGCGCCATCCTGGACCAGCTGCCGAACGAGCCGGTCCTCTACCTCGGGGACTCGGCGCGTCAGCCGTACGGCGAGCGCCCCGTCGCCGAGGTCCGCGCGTTCGCGCTGGAGATGCTGGACCGGCTGGTGGACGAGGGCGTCAAGGTGCTGGTGATCGCGTGCAACAGCGCGTCCGCCGCGATGCTCGCCGACGCCCGCGAGCGCTACGACGTGCCGGTGGTCGAGGTGATCCGCCCGGCCGTCCGGCGCGCGGCGGCCGCCACCCGCACCGGACGCGTCGGACTCATCGCCACCCGCGCCACGGTGACGAGCCGCGCCTACGAGGACGCGTTCGCCGCCGCCCCGCACATCGACCTCGTCAGCGCCGCGTGCCCCCGGTTCGTCCCGCTGGTGGAGGCCGGGGTGACGATGGGTGACGAGGTCCTCACCGTCGCCCGCGAGTACCTCCAGCCCATCGTGGACGCGGGATGCGACTCCCTCATCCTGGGTTGCACGCATTATCCGCTCCTGGCCGGCGTCATCTCGTATGTGGTCGGAGACGGGGTCACACTGGTCTCAAGCGCCGACGAGACCGCCAAGGACGTGTACCGCGTGCTGCACGATCGGGGACTGGCCCGCCCAGAAGGGGCCGGGCGTCCGGAGCACCGCTTCCGGGCCACCGGCGACCCCGGCGTGTTCGCCGCGCTGGGCCGCCGCTTCCTCGGACCGGAGATCGGCGCGGTGGAGACCGTCCGGGCGGGCGAGGCGGACCTGGAAGTGATGAAGGACATGGACGCGGACATGGACGTCCTGACCCACTGAAGTTGAAGCCCCTGGAGGGGTACGAGTCCTCGGGAAGACACAAGGAGGAGTGAGCGTGCGGGTCACTGTGATCGGCTGCTCGGGCAGCTTTCCGGGGCCGGAAAGCCCGGCGTCCTGTTACCTGGTCGAGGCGGACGGGTTCGCCATGCTGCTGGAACTCGGCAGCGGCGCGCTCGGCGTCCTGCAACGGTTCCATCCGCTGTACGAGATCGACGCGGTGCTGCTCTCCCATCTGCATCCCGACCATTGCATGGACATGTGCGGCTTCTACGTGGCCCGCAACTACCATCCGGACGGCCGCGCCCCCCGCATCCCCGTCTACGGTCCCGCCGACACCGGGCGGCAGATGGCCCGCGCCTACGGCCTGCCCGACGACGACGGCATGGACGAGGCGTTCGACTTCCGCCCGCTGCCCGGCGGCACCTGGGAGATCGGCCCGTTCACCGTCACCGCCGTCCGGACCCCGCACCCGGTCGAGGCGTACGCCTTCCGCATCGAGGCCGGCGGACGCGTCCTGGCCTACTCCGGTGACACCGGCGACTCGGCCGAGCTGGTGGAACTCGCCCGCGGCGCCGACCTCTTCCTCTGCGAGGCCTCCTTCCTGGAAGGCCCGAACCTTCCGCCGAACCTTCACCTCACCGCCCGCGAGGCCGGCGAGCACGCCGCGCGCGCCGGCGCCGGACGCCTCGTCCTCACCCATCTCGTCCCCTGGAACGACGCCAACGCCTCCCTGGCCGAGGCCAAGGCCAGCGGCTTCGGCGGCCCCGTCGAACTCGCCCACGTCGGCGCCGTCTACGACGTCTGACCGCGCCGCCGCGCGACCCCTGCCTGCGCGTTCGGGCGGCCGAGGCGGGGCGGGGGCGCCGGGAGCGGAGGCGTGCGCGGTCGGACGAGGGCACTAGGGTGGTGGGCATGGCACGTCCTGACGACCGCGCGGCAGACCAGCTCCGAACCGTTCGCATCCAGCGCGACTGGCTCGATCACGCCGAGGGCTCGGTGCTGGTCGAGTTCGGCGCGACCCGGGTGCTGTGCGCGGCGTCCGTGCAGGACTCCGTGCCCCGCTGGCGGCGCGACAGCGGCAAGGGCTGGGTGACCGCCGAGTACGCGATGCTGCCCCGCGCCACCCACACCCGCAGCGACCGCGAGTCCGTCAAGGGCCGGCTCGGCGGCCGCACGCAGGAGATCTCCCGCCTGATCGGACGGTCCATCCGGGCCTGCGTCGACTTCAAGGCGCTCGGCGAGAACACCGTCCAGCTCGACTGCGACGTCCTCCAGGCCGACGGCGGCACCCGCACGGCCGCGATCACCGGCGCGTACGTGGCCCTCGCCGACGCCGTCTCGTGGATGCGCGAGCGCGGCCTGGTCAAGGGCGACCCGCTGGTCACGTCCGTGGCCGCGGTCAGCGTCGGCATGATCGACGGCGAGGCGCGGCTCGACCTGGAGTACACCGAGGACGTCCGCGCCGAGACCGACATGAACGTCGTCTGCACCGGCGACGGCCGGTTCGTCGAGGTGCAGGGCACGGCCGAGGGCGCGCCGTTCGACCGCGCCGAGCTGGACGCGCTGCTCGACCTCGCCGCGGGCGGCTGCGCCGAGCTGACCAGGCTCCAGGCCGAGGCGCTCGGCCGATGAGCCGGGTCGTCCTCGCCACCCGCAACCAGGGCAAGATCGAGGAGTTGCGGCGCATCCTGGACGGCATCGAGGTGATCGGCCTCGACGCCTTCCCCGGCGCCCCCGAGGTCCCCGAGACCGAGCTGACCTTCGCCGGGAACGCGCTGCTCAAGGCCCGCGCGATCGCCGCGCACACCGGCCTGGCCGCCGTCTCGGACGACTCGGGCCTCTGCGTGGACGCGCTGAACGGCATGCCCGGCGTCCTGTCCGCCCGCTGGTCCGGACGCTTCGGCGAGAAGACCGGCGACAAGGACCGCGCCAACCTCGACCTCGTCCTCGACCAGCTCGCCGACGTCGACGACGACGCCCGCGGCGCGCACTTCCTCTGCGCCGCCGCCCTCGTCGTCCCCGGCCACGCCGAGCACGTCGTGGACGGCCGCATGCACGGCACGATCCTCCGCGAGCCGCGCGGCGCCGGCGGCTTCGGCTACGATCCGATCTTCCTCCCGGACGGCGAGACCCGCTCCAGCGCCGAACTCGCCCCGGCCGAGAAGGACGCCATCAGCCACCGCGGCCGCGCCTTCCGCGCCCTCGCCGAGATCCTCCCGAGCGCCCTCTCCGCCTGATCCTCTCCGCGTTCCCGGCCCGCTCCCCCTCGGGGGCGGGCCTTCTCGCGCGCCCGCCCGGCCCGCTGGACGCCGCCTGCGCAGAAGTCGGAGGAAATCCGGATCCGTGACAACCGGGCGCCGAACGGCGGGGGTTGTAGGGGGTGTAGTTCGACTTCCCCGAGGAGCAGCATGATCAACATAGCTGGCGGACGGCGTGCGACCGCGGCGATCGTCGCCGGGCTGGGCGGCGCGGGTGTGCTCGCCGCAGGGATCTGGCTCGGCACCGGCTCGGACGGCGCCTCGTCCCGGACGGCCACGGTCTCCGCGAACGAGGCGGCCCGCACCCCCGCCCCCAGGCCGTCGACCCCCGGGTGGACGTGCCCCACGGCCCCGTCGAAGCAGCCCAGGCCCGTGCCGTCCACGGCCACGCCGACCAGGCCGGCGCCGCCGACGCCCGTGCCGTCCACGGCTCCGCCCACCAGACCGGCGCCGCCGACGCCCAGGCCGTCCACGGCTCCGCCCACCGTTCCGGCACCCCCGAAGACCAGTCCGTCCACGGCCGTTCCGCGTCCCAGCGAGCCGCCGAAGGCCACGCCGTCGCGCGCCAGTGAGCCGCCGAAGACCCCCAGGCCGTCGCGTCCGGGCATGGCCTCGTCCGTCCAGCCGACCCCGATCCCGTCGACCCACCCCGGCACGCCGGTGCCCAGCACCCGTCCGGGCATGCCGCACTGCGTGAAGCCGACGCCCGCGCCCGTCCCGCCGAGGACCGGACCCGGCACGCCCACCGCTTCGCCGAAGGCCCGGCCGCCCCACAGCGGACAGTAGGAGAGCGGCTCTGTCCACCTTGAGCACCAGGGAGGAGGCCCGCGGCACGGCGGACACGTTCGAGGAGTTCGTGAACGCCACCGCGGGCCGCCTGCTGCGCACCGCCGTGTTCCTCGTCTACGACCGGCACCTGGCCGAGGACCTCCTCCAGGTCGCCTACGAACGGGTCGCCCGGCGCTGGCGGCGGCTCGCGGACGGCGATCCGGAGGCCTACGCCCGCCGCGTCCTGGTCAACCTGGCCATCGACGAGGGCAAACGCCGCTCCCGCCGCCGCGACCTGCCCGCCGGGAGCGTCGCCGACCTCGAACGCATCGCCGGACGCGAACCGCACCACGCCCCGTCCGGTGACGGCGAACTGGAGGAGGCGCTGCGGGCCCTGCCCGCCCGGCAGCGCGCCGTCGTCGTCCTCAGATACTGGTGCGACCTCGGCGAACGCGAGATCGCCGACACCCTCGGAATCAGCCAGGGGACCGTCAAGAGCCACACCGCGCGCGCCATGTCGGCGCTGCGCGCGCACGTCCGGGAGGGCCGCACGCATGGATGACGAGCTCGGCGCCGCCCTGCGCGACCACTTCCGCCGCGCCGCGGACGACATCCGACCCGACGCCGCGCTGCTGCACCGCCTCCGCGAGACGGCGTCCCCCGCGCGAGAGCGCACGACCTCCCCACGCCGCGTCCTCTCCCTCGTCCGCCGCGACCCTCACCCCGCGGAAACGCGCGCGAGCGGAGCCTCCGGACGGCGCGCCGCTTCGGACGCCCGCGGGGGCGCGTCCGGACACGGCGTCCGGCGGCGCGCATGGTGGGCCGCCGCGGGCGTGGCGGCGGCGGTGGCGCTCATCGCGCTGGCGTTCGTCCTGCGTCCCGGCGTGGAGGAGAAGACGCGTCCGGCCAACCAGGTCATTCCGCCGACGTCCGTCCCGACGGGATCCGCGCCCTCGCCCACACCGATGTCGCCATCAAAGAAGCCGAGTTCCTCACCGACGCCGTCGACGCACCTGCCCACGCCCGGAAACCGGACCGGGACGAGCACTTCTCCAACGGAGCCACCCGGCCGGGAGCCGTCGACGCGCCCCTCGACGCCGCAGCCGGGCGGACCACAGCCGACCGGGGGACCGCCGTCCAGCGCCTCCCAGCCTCCGCACCGCCCGACACCGAGCAGGGCCACCCCCTGACCACCCGCCTCGGGGCCGTGCCTGCCGTGCCGGCCGTGCAGGTCAGACGGTGCCGGTCAGACGGTGCCGAGGCGGAGGCCGGGGAGCATGTGCCAGCCGACCGTCTCCATGATGGTGCGGAGCTGGACGGGCATGCTGTCCAGGACGAGGGGACCCGTGCCGGAGCGGCGGGCGGCGACGTCGGCGAGCATGTTGAGGGCGCCGAGGTCGATGAAGCCGAGCCCGGCGAGATCGAGATGGATCTCCTCGCCCCTGCTCGCCGCGAGCACGGCGTTCAGCGCCTCGTCCAGGATGCCGTGCCGGGACGCGTCGAGCTCGCCGAGCAGCGACAGGCCGACCGGGTCGAAGGTGCGGACGATCTGCAGCACCGAGTCGGCGAACTCCGGGTTCGGCGTCACGAACGTCGAGTGGGACGCGGCGAGGGCGTTCCGCGCGTCCGCGGTCAGCCGCCGCCGGTCGATCTGGCAGATCGCCGTCACCCGGGTGCTCGGGCACACCGCGCGCTCGAGGTGCCGCTCACAGCGCAGCAGCTCGGCCAGCCCGTTCGGCAGGTCCAGCGCCCAGGTCATGTCCGCGGTGACCCGGATGGTCGTGAAGTCGCCGTCCTCCGCGCCCGCGATCTCGACCGCGAGCGCCTCCAGCACCGGGCCCGGATCGAACCCGCCGTCCGGACGCCGCGCGTCCGCGAACGGAATCACCGTCAGCAGGCCCGGACGCGACGCGACACCGTTCATGCCTGGAATGTCCACGTCATCCGAGCCGGCCAGGTAGATCACCTTGTGGGCCGCCTCCAGCCCGTCCCGGACGAACGAGCCGACCACGTGCCGCTGCTCTTCCTCGCCCGAGTACGCCAGCCACGCGTGGTCGCCGGGCCGCAGCTCACGGACCGGCCTGCGGACCGAGCTGAGGGTCTCCATAACGCCTTCCACCGCGGCCACTTCCGGATGCGTCCAGACTACGACCAGCGAGCCACGTCACGTAGCCGAACCCTCACCCTGTTTTCCCGGTATCTGACAACCGGGCGAGTCGGGACCCACCGCCACGGCCCCTGCCAATCCCCACGGACGCCGCCGAACCACCCGAGTCCACCACGGGCCCACGCGAGCGGGCGCTCAGCGGCTGATGCGCAGCCGGACGAACGTGCCGTCCCATCCCGCCCGCACCTCGGCCATATCGACCAGCAGCCGGACGGTCCACAGCCCGAAACCGCTCTCCAGCGCCGTCTTCGGCGGCACGAACCCCGCGAGCGGGCTGAACGAGCTCCAGTAGCCGTTGTCACCGACCTCGCAGAACAGGTCCTCGCCCTCCGTCCACAACCGGACGCCGACCGGCGGGATGCCGTGCCGCAGCGCGTTCGCCGCGACCTCGTTCACCGCCGTGACGAGGTTCTGCGCGTCCTGCGCGGACAGGCCGTGCCGGTCGGCCCGGCGACCCACCCACCGCCGCAGCTCGTGCAGGTCGTGGCTGGCGAGCGGCAGGTACTCCGACTCGCGCGGCTTCGGGAACTCCCGGGTGCGGTCGACACCCGCCGAGAACTCCCGCGGCGACGCGAACCGGCGGCTGTCGGACACGTCACCGTCCTGCACCAGCCGCGGATGCGTCCTCCGCGCGTGCTCCAGGATCGGCTTCGGCAGCGCGGAGGTGTCGTACGGGCACAGCGCCGTCGCCCCGGTGCCCTGGAACACCTCGTTGATCAGCGACTCGTACCGCGCCCACTCCAGCGTCTCGCGCTCGCTCCACTCGTCCCGCCAGACCGGCTCGGCCAGCGCCTGCACGCGCCGCGGATCCTTCGCCTTCACCAGCTCCAGGTAGCTGCGCAGCGTCCGCACCGGATGCTCGTAGAACGCGTCCGCGTCGATGAACATGTCATCCGCGCCACCCGGAAAGTGGTCGCGCAGAGCCGTCAGCCGGTGCTGCTTCACGACGACCACGACCGACAGGTCGTCGTCCTCCAGGCCCTCCCGGACGAAGGGGACGGCCGTCGCGAGGAAGTCGTCCATCCCGCCGAACAGGAAGGCCCGGTGTTCCAGGCGTCTCGGCTCCGCGTCCGCCGGTGCGAACGAAGTCATGAGGTGGCCCCTCCCACCCGGACGCCGGGCCTCAGCCGCGGCAGCCGGTTCCAGCCGACCATCGTGATGACGTTCTCCACGTCGGGACGCAGGTGGTCGAGGATCAGCTCGCCGCCCCTGGGCAGGTCCGCGGCGTGGTGCGCCAGGAGGTTCAGGCCACCGATGTCGATGAAGTCGAGCCCCGCCACGTTCAGGTGGATGTCCTCACGCGGACGGCTCGCCATCGCCCGGAGCAGATGCTCCGACAGGTGCGAGTGCCGCGACGCGTCCAGCTCCCCCCGCAGCAGCAGGCCGAACGGGCCGTAGATCCGCCGGATCGTCAGAATGCCGTCGTCGAACTCGGCGTCCACCCGCATCAGCACCTCGTGCGAAGCGTGCAGCGCGGTGAGCTGCCGCGTCCCGCACCGGCGCACGTCGATCTGGCAGATCCCCATCGCCATGGTGCTCGGCGAGATCGCCTGGTCGACCCGATCCTCACAGATCAGCACGGTGTCGGGCCCGCCCGGCTCGTGCAGCAGCCAGGTCGAGTCCATGGTCATCCGGACCGCGCGGAACCCCTCGCCGAACGCCGACTCACGCTCACGGAACAGCGTGTCGGAGAGCTTGCCCGGCTCGAACGCCCCCGTCCGGCCGAGGCACGCCTCCCGGCGCGACAGCACCCTCAGCTGGCGCGACGACTTCAGCTTCCGCAGGTCGAGCGAGCACCGCTCCAGACCCGGCAGGCGCTCGGCCGGCTCGTCGGTGATGTAGACGACCTTCTCCTCGGTCGCCAGCGCGGCCTGCACGAAGGGGCCGACCACCCGGTCGCGCTCCTCGGCGTCGGCGTAGCCGAGCAGCCCGTGGTCGCCCGGCCGCACATCGCTGACGGGACGTTCGTGGAACCAGGTGGTCTCCATGGCCTGCCCATCCAGGTTGTCTCGGACCCGTTCAGCGTACGCCGGGCCATCGAAAAGAGAAGCCCATTGCACAAGCTTCCTTACACGGAGTTGAGGGGCAGTGGGGCCGCCACGGCCGGGACCTGCAGCCTCAGCCGCACCGTCGTCCCGTCCCGTCCCGTCCGGATCTGGACGATCGAGCACAGCAGCCGTACCGCCCACAGCCCGAACCGTCCCGCGCCGCCCACGGGCTTCGGCGGGATCAGCCCGAAACCGGTCCGCTCCGTCCAGTTCCCGTGGTCGGTCACCTCGCACACCATCTCGCCCGGCTCCAGCCACAGCCGCAGCGTGATCGGCGGACGGCCGTGCCGCAGCGCGTTGGTCACCACCTCGGTCACCGCCACCAGCAGCCGCTGGAGGTCGTCCTCCGGCAGCGGCGTCCGGCGCGCGAAGTCGGTCACGTACGCGCGGATCCAGTACAGGTCGGCGACCTTGATGTCCAGGTCGAGCGAGTCGTCCGGCGCGGGCGGCAGCGGCGCGGAGTCGAGCCGCGCGTTGTACGCCCACGGCTCCAGGTACCCGGGGTTGCGCAGCGTCGCCTGTCCCCGCGCGGTCTCCGGGTGCGTCTGCCGGGACGCCGCGACCACCCCGGCGGGCAGCGACCGCGAGTACGCGCAGAGCAGCGCGGCCCCGGTGCCCGTGAACGCCGCGTTCGTGATCGCCTCGACCCGCTGCCACTCCAGCAGCTCCAGCGGCCCGCGCCGGGCCCACGTGGGCTCGCCGAGCACCCGCAGCCGCCGCTTCTGCCACGCCGCCGTCTCGGCCAGCGCCAGCGTGTCGGCGAGGTACCGCGCCGGATGCGCGTACCACTTGTCCGACTCGAAGAACTCCACCCCGGCCGCGTCCGCCCCGAGCGTGTCCCGCAGCAGCATGTGCATCGCGAGGGTCGTGACCGCGAGCACCCGGTCGCCGCTCTCGATGCCCTCGCGCAGGAACGGCAGCGCCCCGTCCAGCAGGTCGTCCGCACGGTCGTACGGAAGCACGCGATGGCTGAAACCTTGGCTCACGGTGCCCCACCCGGTCAGTGTCGGCCGCCTCCGCCCCTGATTCCCCCACGGGCGGCTCCCGCCCAGCCTAGGCCCGCGAACCCCCCAAGCCGAGCCCACGTTTTCAAACTGTGAACGGCGGGCCCCGCCGGGGGCCCGCCGTTCGTGCGCTCAAGGGACGTCGGATGAGGTGGTGCGGACGGGGGGACTCGAACCCCCACGGTGTTTCCACCACCAGAACCTAAATCTGGCGCGTATACCATTTCGCCACGTCCGCGAAGTTTGGGGGCATTGGCCCCCAAAGTCGGCGTACCGCTCCCGACTGGAGAATTGTGACATGCCGACCGCCCGGAGGGCGATCGCGATGTCCGCCGTGTCCTCCGGGGGGCGGTCAGCCGGCGGTGGCCGCGGTGGTCACAGGGTGAGGTCGCGGCGGAGGCGGTCTACGTGGCCGGTGGCCTTCACGTTGTAGTAGGCGTTGTCGATCTTGCCTTCGGGGGAGATGACGAAGGTGGAGCGGATGACGCCGACGACGGTCTTGCCGTAGAGCTTCTTCTCGCCGTAGGCGCCGTAGGCCTGGAGGACCTCGGTGCCGGGGTCGGAGAGGAGGGGGAAGGTGAGGCCCTCCTTCTCGCGGAACTTGGCGAGTTTCTCCGGCTTGTCGGGGGAGACGCCGACGACGATGGTGCCGGCGGCCTCGAGGTCGGCGAGGCTGCCCTGGAAGTCGACGGACTCCTTGGTGCAGCCGGGGGTCATCGCGGCCGGGTAGAAGTAGAGGACGACCCGCCTGCCGCGCAGGGATTCCAGCGACACCGGCTTGCCGTCGGCGTCGGGAAGCTCGAAGGCCGGTGCGTCATCGCCTGGCTGCAACCGCTCGGTCACCTGTTCCGCCTTTCCGTGGGGACGCTCGGCTCCAACCTACCGGCTGGGGTGCCGCGGGCGTTTCAGGTGAGGACCTGCAAGACTGGTCGGATCATGCGACTTCGCCGCCAGACACGATAGGACAAGGGCATGGCTGACAGGTCCAGCGACCCGCAGGCGCTGCAGCGGGAGATCGAGCGGTCCCGCCAGGAGCTCGCGCGCACTATCGACGAGCTCGCGGACCGGGTCAACCCGAGCAACGTCGCGCACCGGGGCGTGGAGCGGCTGAAAGAGGAGGTCGAGCAGGTCCGCCGGACGGTGGACACGGCGATCCGGGTGGAGGAGAACGGGGAGCCCGGTCCGATCAACCCCAAGATCATCATGGCCGGGGTCGGCGTCGTGGTCGGGTTGACCGTGCTCGGGATCATGCGGCGGCGGGCCAGGCGCCGGCGCTGAGCTGCGTAGAGGCGCCGGGTCGTTCCCCCTGGGGGCGGCCCGGCGTTTTTGTTTTGCCGGTGCGTCCGGCCGGGTGGGTCACCTCAGGGTGGGTTCGGCGCGGGTCACCGAGTCGGGGCCGCGTCCGATCTCGGCCTCGGGGATGTGCGGGACGACGAAGGCGTACTGCTCCAGGTCGGCGGCGGGGACCTCGCCGGACTCGCCGAAGGCGGCGATCTCGCCCCAGCAGGGGGCGCCGAGCGAGCCGGAGCGGTGCCGGACGGACAGTCCGGCGACCAGGTTGGCGAACCGGAGCCGCTGTTCGAGCGGCCATTCCTTGAGGGTGGCGAAGACGAATCCGGCGGCGAACACGTCGCCCGCGCCGGTCGGGTCGAGTGCGCGGACGGGCAGGGCGGAGGCGGCGGCGCGTTCGGCGCCGGACGCGGCGATCGCGCCCCTCGGGCCGAGTTTCACCACGACGGTCCCGACGCGTTCGGCGAGGACTTCGAGCGCGGCCTCCGGGGTGGCCGTGCGGGTGTAGGCCATGGCCTCGACGGCGTTGGGGAGGAAGACGTCCACGTCGTCCAAGCGGTCCAGGACGTGGCTGGGCCAGGTCTCGGTGGGGTCCCAACCGAGGTCGGCGAAGACCAGCGCGCCGTTCGCGCGGGCGCCGAGGGCCCAGGCGGGCACGGGCTGGTCGATGTCGACGAAGCAGGTGCGGGCGGTGGGCGGCGCGGTGACGAGGGATTCGTCGGGCAGGTCGAGCGGGCGGGTGTAGGTGATCATGCTGCGGTCGTCGTCGGTCGCGAGCGACACGGTGACCGGGGTGGGCCAGCCGGGGACGCGCAGCGAGGACGACAGGTCCACCGACTCCTGTTCGGCGAGCGTCCGCCACAGGTAGGCGCCGAACATGTCGTCGCCGAACGCGGCGGCGAGGCCGGTGCGCAGGCCGAGGCGGCTCATCGCGACGGCGATGTTCGCGATGCCGCCGGGGGCGGACCCGAGGCCGTCGGTGACCAGCTCGGTGCCGGGCGGCGGCAGTCCGGGCAGGCCGGTGAAGATCATGTCCATGAAGACCCGGCCGGTCAGGAAGACGTCCAGGGCCGCGCCACCGGTTCCGACGCCCGGGCCGCGCTCGCCGCAGGGGTCGGGCGTCAGGAGCTGTCCGTCCGCGTGGCCTTCTCCTGTGCGCGCGATGGCGCGCGCGTTCGGGGAGTGGCGGAGGGCGGCGCGGATGGACGCGTCGGTGGGGGCCCCGGAGTCGGTCACGAGAGGTCCGGCGGGGTGGTGTGGAAGCGGGCGAGGACGGAGGCGGAGATGGTCTGGGTCTGCGGGGCCAGGTCGAGGGCCTCGGGTTCGGAGGCTCCGCCGGGGGCCGCGCCCGCGTAGGCGACGGCGCGGGGACCCGTGTGGCCCCAGTCGTCGATGTCGCTCTTCTCGTCGGAGAGCTCGATCAGGCCGGTGAGGGAGGCGCCGAGGGCCGCGGCGTAGTGGCGGGCGCGCTCGACGGCGGCGTGCGCGGCCTGCTCGGCGGCGCGCGCGTGGACCGGGGAGTCGCGTCGGAGATCCCAGTGCGGGCCGTGCACGGTGGTGTGGTCCAGGTCGAAGAGGCGGGTGACGAGTTCGCCGAGGACGGCGAAGTCGGTGACGACGACCTTCGTCCCGACACTGCCCTGGTAGGTGAGGATGTCGTTCTGGCGCCGCCGGTACTTCACCGCGGGGGAGAGGTGGACGGCGCCGGTCTCGGCCGGTTCGAGGGCGTCGCCGTAGGAGGCGAGCAGGTCGAGGCAGCGCCGGTTGGCGGCGGTGAGCTCGTCCAGCGCCTTCCGGCGGTCCCTCTCCTCCACTCGTACTGTGATGGTCAGGCGGGCGATCTCGGGCGGCGCCTCGAGCACCGCTTCGCCGCGCACACTGATCACTGGAGGCTGGCTCATACCGGCCAACCTAACCGGGACGGCGCGTTCCGGGCGTGTGTGTCGCGCTACAAGGCCGTGGTGATCGCGGGGAGTGACGACTCAGAGGAAGGTCTGCCCCTCGCCGCGGTAGGTCGGGACGGTGCGGGCGACGCGGTCGCCGTCGATGAGGTGCAGTTCGGCGAAGCGTTCGCACAGCTCGCCGGCCTTGGTGTGGCGGAACCAGACGCGGTCGCCGATGGCGAGCAGGTCGGCGGCGTCGCCGTGCAGCGGTGTCTGCACCTCGCCCGCGCCTTCCAGGGAGTTGTAGGAGAGCCCGGTCGGCAGGTACGGGCGGGGGAGGCGCAGGCCGTCGGCGGTTCCGGAGGCGAGGTAGCCGCCGCCGAGGCAGGTGACGACGCCCGGTCCGGGGCGGCGGACGACCGGCAGCGCGAACAGCGCGGCGGGACGGCCCTGGAAGTTGGAGTAGTAGTCGAACAGGTGCGGCTGGTAGAGGCCGGAGCCGGCGGCGACCTCGGTGACGGCCTTCTCCCGGGCGGTGTTCTCGACGCTGCCCGTCCCGCCGCCGTTGACGAACTCCAGGTCGGTCAGGTCGCGGACGGCCCGGACGATCGCGGCGCGGCGGCGGGCCAGTTCCAGTCCGGACCGCTTCTGCATCGCCTTGACCACGCGGGACTTGGCGGCCTGTCCGGGGACCTGGTCGCCGACGCCGGCGATCTGGCCCTCGTAGGCCATGAGTCCGACGAGGCTCAGCCCGGGGCGCTTGAGGATGGTCTCGGCGAAGTCGCGGACCTGGTCGGGGGTGTGCAGCGGGGACCGGCGCGGGCCGATCTGGAGCATGCCGTTCAGCAGCCGGTAGGACGCGTCGACGTCGACGCAGACGCGGATCCGCTGCCCGGCGGAGTGGGTCTCGATGAGGTCCAGGTGCTCGTCGCAGTCGACCATGAGCGTGATCGCCGAGGCGGCGCGCTCGTCGGCGGCGAGTTCGCGCAGCGCGGCGCGGTCGACGGTCGGGTAGGCGACCAGGATGTCGTCGCTGACGCCCTCGCGGGCGAGCCAGAGGGCCTCGGGGAGGGTGAACGCCATGATCCCGGCGAACCCGTCCATGGCCAGGACCTCGTCCAGGATCGCGCGGCAGCGCACCGACTTGCTGGCGACGCGGATCGGCTTGCCGGCCGCCCGGCGGACCAGGTCCGCCGCGTTGGCGCGCAGCGCGGCCAGGTCGACGATCGCGAAGGGGGCGTCGAGGTGGGCCGTGGCGGCGTCGTAGCGGTCCCGGAGGTTCATGGCCCCACATTGCCATAAAACGGTCAAATATGAAACCGCTTCATGTATTCATGATCATCTTTAGTATTTCATGAGCGCCCGTGTGTCGCGAAGAAATCCCACAACATCGGGGACGCCGCCTTCGGCCACGCGTGTCCGCCGCCGACGACCTTGCACAGGGCGAGGGACACGCCGTCCTTCGCGCTGGACGAGCAGTCCAGGTTTCCGCTCTGTGCGGCGAGCGTCGTCGCCTTCGGCTGAGGAACGTCGTCATGCTTCCGCCAGAAGTCCATCGCGAACGAGACCGGAGGATATGGCCGGTTGTCACCGATGTCGCGCCGTCCACCGCCGTCGAAAGGGACGTTGTGGTCGGCCGTCCCGTGGAAGACGATCGCCGACACCGGACGGGACGGGTCGCACTTGGTGACCAGCGCCCCTTCCACGACGCCGATCGCGGCGACCTTGTCCGCCGCCTCGCAGCCCATCCGGTACGCCATGCCCGCGCCGTTGGAGAACCCGGTCACGAACACCCGCCTCGGGTCGCTCAGCCCGGCGGAGTTCAGCCGGTCGATCAGCTTCGTCAGGAAGCCCACGTCGTCGATGTTCCCGATCTTCGCCGGGCCGCAGCAGTCGCCCGCGTTCCACGTGGTCAGGAAGCCGTCCGGGTAGGCGACCAGGAAGCCCTTGGCGTCGGCGATCGGGTCGAAGCCGGACAGGGACCGCATCGTCGACATGGTCGCGGCTCCGCCGTGCAGGGCGATGACCAGCGGCAACGGCTTGGTGGGACGGCCGTTGCCCCACGTGCGGCCGACCAGGGCGGGCGGGACGTGCAGGAGGAACTCGCGGTGGCCGGGCGTCCCGACGTCCAGTTTCTGCTTGGTCGTGCCGGACGCGGTGGGGATGCCGTCCACCTCGCGCGGCACCGTCGTGTTCGCCTTGCCGCCGCCGCTGCCGGGCTTGCCGGAACCCGCGTCCTGTCCCGGATCGCCCTTGCATCCGGCCAGCGACGAGGCCAGGACGAGCAGGGCGGCGAGGACGGTCAGCACATTCCGGCGCATACGGCCGAACCTAACCGTCCCGCCACCCGCGAAACCACCACCCCCGGGTGACGAGGTCAGGCGGCGAAGACGTGGACGTGCTCGGGCGCGACCCGGACGAACACCTTCTGGCCGTCCTCGAGGGAGGCGGCGGCGCGGGACGGGACGTCCGCGAACACGGTCGTCCCCTCGTGGGTCGCGTACACCCTGGTCACGGCGCCGAGGAAGACCTTGACGTCCACGGTCGCGGGGAGGCCGGGGCCGTCCGCGCCGATCTCGACGTCCTCGGGACGGAACAGGCAGAGCGCCCGCTCGCCCGTGGGCGCCTCGACGTCGAACGCATCGCCCCAGGTGACGCGTCCGTCCGCCACGGGGAGTTCGAGGGTGTTGCGGTTGCCGACGAACCCGGCCGCGAACCGGGTGGACGGCGCGGCGTACACCTCCGGCGGGGTGGCGCACTGCTCGATGCGGCCCGCGTTCATCACCGCGACCCGGTCGGAGATGGCGAGCGCCTCCGACTGGTCGTGCGTGACGAACACCGTCGTGATGCCCACCTGGTGCTGGATGCGCCGGACCTCGTCGCGCAGACGCGTCCTGACCTGGGCGTCCAGGGCGGAGAGGGGTTCGTCGAGGAGGAGGACCTCCGGGTCGGGCGCGAGGGCGCGGGCGAGCGCGACGCGCTGCTGCTGACCGCCGGAGAGCTGGCTCGGCAGTTTGTGGCCGTGCTCCTCCAGGCCGACGAGCGCGAGCAGCTCCTCGACGCGCTTCAGGGTGTCCTTGCGGTCGCGCCGCCGGACGGTCAGCGGGAACGCCACGTTCTTCGCCGCCGACAGGTTCGGGAACAGCGCGTACGACTGGAACACCATGCCGATCGGACGCTTGCGGGCGGGCATGCGCGTGACGTCCGCGCCGCCGATGGAGACCGTCCCGGCGTCGGCGTCGTTCAGCCCGGCGATGCAGCGCAGGAGCGTGGTCTTGCCGCAGCCGGACGGCCCGAGCAGCGCGAGCATCTCGCCCTTGGCGACCGACACGTCCACCGCGTCCAGCGCGAGGTGCGGGCCGTACCGCTTGGTGACGCCGTTCAGCACCACGTGGGACATGGGGGTTCAGCCTTTCTCGGCGGAGGACGACGTGCGGGCGAGGGCGAGCGTGGACGACGCGGTCCGGCCGCGTCCGAGCCACACCACCAGCGCGGACAGCGCGAACAGCAGTCCGAACGTGAAGATCGTGATGACGGCGAGCGCGTTGGGGTCGTTGCCGGTGCGGGAGGTGAACACCCGCGCCGACCAGAGTGGCAGCGTCTCGTACCGCGTCCCGACCAGCACCTTCGCGAGCGCGAACTCGTTCATCGCGGTCGCCGCCACCAGCAGCGCGCCGGAGACGATGCCGCCCCGGATCGCGGGCTGGACGACCCGGACGAGCGTGACCATCGGGTGCGCGCCGCAGGTCGCGGCGGCCTCGCTCAGGCGTCGGGCGTCGGCGGCGATCAGCGCGTTCTCCACCGCCCAGTACAGGAAGGGGAAGGCGATCGCGGCGGTCGCGGCGGCGAGCAGCCAGAACGTGCCGAACAGTTGCGGCACGGTGTCCTTGACGATCAGCTGGAGCCCGGCCGCGATGACGACCCACGGGATCGCGAACGGGATGACCGTGATGGTCTGCACCACCGATCCGACGCGGGGGTTGTGCACGACCGACCAGTACGCGGCCGGGACGACCAGCAGGACGTCGATCGCGAGCGTGGCCGCCGAGAGGGCCAGCGAACGGCCGAGCGCGCCCGACACCTCCGGACGCGAGAACACGTCCGTCCACCAGTGGAGGGTGTACCCGGACGGCAGGACGGTGTCGCCCCACTTGGTCGCCAGTGAGTAGAGCAGCGCCGCGACCAGCGGCAGCGCGAAGTAGAGCGCGAGCAGCGCGAGGAAGATCCGCGATCCCAGCTTGCTCTTCATGTCACAACCACCTCGTCGCGCGGCGGATGGCCAGCCGGTAGAGCACGGTCGACACGATCGCGAGGAGCATGAGCAGCACCGACAGGACGGCCGCGCGCTCCAGCCCGAACACCGACGACTCCAGCGTCGCGCCGATCTGCAGGGTGATCAGCTTGACCGACTGCGGCCCGGACGCCAGCGCGTATGCGACGGCGTAGATCCCGATCGTCCAGGTGAAGATGAGCAGCCAGCCGGCCGCCGCGAAGGGGGCGAGGACGGGCGCGCCGATCCGCCGCCAGAACTGCCACCGGGTGGCGTGGCAGACCTGGGCGGCCTCCCACCAGTCGTCCTTCAGGACGGCCACGGCGGGCAGTGTGAGCAGCACGAACATCGGGATGTTGAAGTACAGGTAGGCGATGTTCATGCCGGCGAACGAGCCGGTCGCGGGGAACGACACGTCCAGCAGGTGGGTGAGCATCCCGGTCGTGCCGATCAGCGCGACGAACCCGAACGCCAGGCCGATCCCGGCGAAGTTGGACGCGACGTTCATCAGCGCGAGCCAGGTCGCGCGGCCCGCGACCCGCATCCGCGAGATCAGCCACGCGGCGGGCATGCCGATCGCCGCCGCCAGCGTCGCCTGCAGCGCGCCCAGTTCGAGCGAGTTGACGATCGCCTCGCGGTCGACGGGGTTGCCCGCGACCTTGGTGATGTTGTCCATGCCGTAGCCGCCGGACCGCAGCGCGAACGTGTCGTGGACGAGCCGCAGCGCGGGCAGCACGAGCATGCCGAGCGTGAAGACCAGCAGCGGCAGCGCGGGCAGCCAGCCCGCGAGCAGCCGGGTGAGCCGCCTGCCGAGCGCGGCGGGGCGGCCCTCTCCGAGCGCGGCCGGAGGCCGGGACGCGCCGCTCGCGCGGGCGTCACCGGCCACCGGGGTGGACACGTCGGGGGAGGTCAAGCCACGACCTTCGCTTCCCACTGCTGGACGATGTCCTCGGGGCTGATCTTGGAGTACTCGACCTCCTTGACGACCGAGTACTGCTGCTCGGGCAGCCAGTGGGACTTGGCGTCCGCCGGGACGGTCAGGTCGCCGTTCACCGCCCGCACCGGGTGCGCGCCCGACTTGGCGAACTCGATCTGCGCCTGGTCGCTGAGGACGAAGTCCATGAACGCCTTGAGGAAGTCGCCCTTGGCGGTGTTGTACTTGTTGACCATCAGGCCGGACGGAGCCCAGATCGAGCCGTCCTGCGGCACCTGGACGCTCAGGTGCACGCCCTTCTTGCCGAGTTCGGCCTTCTGCGTGACGCCGTTGAAGTCGTAGTTGATCTGGATCGGGGCCTCGCCCTTCTCCAGGGTGTCCTCGCTCATCTTCGCGTCGGACAGGTTGCCGGACTTCTTCAGCTTCGCGAAGAAGTCGAAGCCCGGGGCGAGGTTCTCGATGCTCCCGCCGTGCGCGACGGCCGCCGCGACGAGCATGGCCTGCCCGGTTCCGGACGACGTCGGGGTCTTGATCGCGACCTGGCCCTTGTACTCGGGCTTCAGCAGGTCGTCCCACTTCAGAGGCGGGTTCTTCACCTTGTCGGTGTTCACGACGAACGCCGGGACGCCGTAGAACGTGGCGACCCAGCCGCCGTCCTTGGCCTTCTGCCAGTCCTTCAGCTTGGCCGCCGACGGCGGCGTGTACTTCGGGACGACCCCCTTCGCCTCCGCGACCGGCCCCCACATCAGCCCGATGTCGCTGATCGTGCCGACCGGGTTCTTCTGCTCGGCGTCGAACTTCTGGATCTCGTCCGCCGAGGACATGTCGGTGTCCTTGTGGTCGCACGTGGCGTTGTGCTTCGCGCAGAACGCCTTGATGACGCCCTCGTAGTTGGCCCAGTCGGGCGCGAGGCCGTAGGTCGGCAGGCTCTTCCCCTGCTCGGCGATCTTGGCGGTGTCGGGGGCCTTGGCCCAGTCGTAGCCGTCGGCGGCGCCGCCGGACCCGCCGCAGCCCGCCAGGCCGAACAGCCCGGCAGCCGCCACCACGGCGACGAACGCGCGGGGAGTTCTCATCGTCAAGCCTCGTTTCGTCTCGCGGGGAAAGGGGCGGGCACGGACCCCGCCGTGTGGGCATGTCTAACCCGCGTGTTTCGGGGGCGCCATCCGCTTATGGCTATGAGCCCTATAGGCAAGGCCGATCGGATAGCGCTTGACCTGCGCGAACTAATGGCGCGCCACATCGGCGTAACCTCGCGGACGCCAAGGATTAACGTTGCTTCTCCGCAGGTCGCGGGGGTGATAGCCGTGTTCTATGGGGGCCATCGTGAAGTGCCCATTGTGACCGGCGCGGCGGACCGGAACGCTGGCCGCATGGCGCAGCACCATGAGACGAGCAATTACGTCGGCGGCGAATGGGTACCGCCCGAGAGCGGGCGTACCCGGCCGAATGTGAATCCCGCCGACGTCTCCGACCTGATCGGGGACTTCGCCGAGTCCGGCGGCCCGGACATCGACAACGCGGTGGACGCCGCGTCCGCCGCGTTCCCCGCCTGGAAGGCGCTCGGCCCGCTCAGGCGGGCCGAGTACCTGCGCACCGCCGAGCGGCTGATCGAGGAGCGCGCCGAGGACTTCGCGGCCGCGGTCTCCCGCGAGCAGGGCAAGCTCCTGTCGGAGGCGCGCGGCGAGGTGAAGCGGGCGCTGGCGATCATCGACTTCACGGCCGGTGAGGCGCGGCGGCTGAACGGTGTCACGACCCCGGCGGAGGAGCCGCGGACGCTGTCGTACACGTTCCGCGTGCCGCTGGGTGTGGTCGGGCTGATCACGCCGTGGAACTTCCCGCTGGCGATCCCGATGTGGAAGGTCGCGCCGGCGCTGCTGTCCGGGTGCACGGCGGTGCTCAAGCCGTCGCCGTTCACGCCGCTGTCGTCCGCGCTGCTCGTGCGGGCGTTCGCGGACGCCGGGGTTCCGGCGGGCGTGCTGAACCTGGTGCAGGGAGACATCGCCGCAGGTGAGCGGCTCGTCGACAACCCGTCGGTCGCCGGGATCAGCTTCACCGGGTCGCTGCCGGTCGGCCTCGCCATCCAGAAGGCGGGCGCGGGGCGCCTGCTGCGCACCCAGCTCGAGCTGGGCGGGAAGAACGCCGTCCTCGTGCTGGACGACGCGGACCTCGACAAGGCCGTGAAGGCCGTCGTGCACGGCGCGTTCGGGCAGGCCGGGCAGCGCTGCTCCGCGACGTCCCGGGTGATCGTCGACCGGCGCGTCAAGGAGGAGTTCCTCGCGAGGCTGGTCACGGCGGTGTCGGCGCTGCGGCCCGGCGCGGACGTCTGCCCGGTGGTGAACGAGCAGCGGATGAACGCGTGCCTGTCGGCGATCGAGGGCGCCGTGAGGACCGGCGCGTCCGTCGCCATCGGCGGCTCGCGCGCCGTGGACGGCCTGCCCGACGGCTTCTACGTCCAGCCGACCGTGCTGCGCGACGTCCCGTGGGACTCCGAGCTCGCGCAGGAGGAGATCTTCGGCCCGGTCCTGTCGGTGATCGACTGCGACGGCTTCGACGACGCGATGCGGATCTCCAACTCGGTGAGGTACGGCATGTCCGGGACGATCTTCACCCGCGACATGGGGAGGGCGTTCGAGGCGCTCGACCGGTTCGAGGCCGGGATGCTGCACGTCAACCGGCCCGGCGTCGGCGCGTACGCGCACCTGCCGCACATGGGCGCGAAGCTGTCGCAGTTCGGCCCGCCCGAGTGCTCGCCCGAGGTCTGGGACTTCTACACCGAATGGCGGTCGGCGTGCATCACCTACTGACCGGCAACCTGGCCGCGGACAAAGTGGTGACGGCGGCGGAGGCGGTCGAGCGGTTCGTCCGGCCGGGCGCGGTCGTCGGGATGGGCGGGCAGAACATCAACCGCTGCCCGATGGCGCTCGTCCACGAGGTCGCGCGGCAGGGCGTCGGCGAGCTGACGGTCGTCGGCTGCAACCTGTCCCTGCCGCTCGACATCCTCGTCGCGGCCGGTCTCGTCGTCCGCACCGAGCAGGGGTCCGGCAACCTGGAACGCTACGGAACGCTGTTCGCGTGGCGGCGCGCGGTCGAGGCCGGGCGGATCACCGTCCGCGACCACAGCCACCTCACGATGGCGACGCGGTTCGCGGCCGGGGCGATCGGCGTCCCGTTCCTGCCGACGCGCAGCCTGCTCGGCTCGGACGTCCTCACCGCGCTGGTCTCCGAGGGGATCGCCCAGGTCATGGACGATCCGTGGGGTGAGGGGCCGGTCGTTCTCGTCCGGGCGCTTCGTCCGGACGTGTCGCTCATCCACGCGCACCGCGCCGACCCGTTCGGGAACGTCGTCATCGAGGGCGTGACCAGCCACGAGGTGGACATGGTCCGGGCGTCTTCGGCGACGGTCGTGACGGTCGAGGAGATCGTCCCGGAGGGTGGGCTGAACGCGCGTCCGGAGGAGGTCACGATCTCCGGCGCGTACGTGTCGGCCGTCGTCGCGCAGCCGTTCGGCGCGTTCCCGACCTCGGTGTACCGGTCCTACGACTTCGCCGAGGACGAGATCAAGGCGTACCAGGCGCTCGCCCGGCGCGGCGGCGACGGCTACGCGTCCTGGCTCGCGGGCCACGTCCTGGATCCCGCCGACTTCGACGGCTACCTGCGCCGCGCCGACCCCGGCGGGGAACGCCGGGCCGCGCTCACCGAATCCATGAGGAGCTACGTTTGAAGCCGTTTCCCCGAGAGATCCTGGCGGTCGAGGGCGCGCGGCAGATCGCCGACGGGGACGTGGTGATCGTCGGGACCGGGCTGCCGCTGCTGGCCGCGACCCTGGCCCAGCGCGCCCACGCCTCGAACGCCAAGCTGGTCATCGAGTCCGGCGTGGTGTTCCCCCGGGTCGTCCCGACACCCGTGTCCGTCGTGGACCCGCGGCTCATGCACGGCGCGTCCCGGCACGGATCCCTGTTCGAGGCGCTCGGCGGGCTCGTCCAGCGCGGCCTGGTGCACACCGGCTTCCTGGGCGGCGCGCAGATCGACCGCCACGCCAACATCAACTCGACGTGGGTCGCGGGCAAGCGGCTGCCCGGTTCGGGCGGCGCGAACGACATCGCCTCGCACTGCCGCAAGGTCGTGGTCCTCACCGACCACGAACGGCGCCGCTTCCCCGAACGCTGCGACCACGTCACGTCCCCGGGCTTCCTGTCCGGCCCGGGCGCGCGCGAGAAGGCCGGCCTGCCGCCGCTGGAGGTCAAGGTCATCACCGACCTGTGCGTCATGGAGGCCGCCGACTCCGCGCTGACCGTCACCGCCCTGATGCCGGACGCGTCGCCGGACGCCGTCCGCGCCGAGACGGGCTTCGACGTGGACTTCGCCGCGGAACTCGGCGCCGTGGCCCCGCCGACCGCCGAGGAACTCACCCTCCTGCGCGAGGTCCTCGACCCCGACTGCGTGTACTTCCCCGAGAGGAAACGATGAGCGAGAAGCCCTCGACCGACAAGAAGCCGTTCGCCTGGGAGACGGCGATCGCGTGGAAGAACAAGGACCGCATCGTCATCCGCGGCTACGACGTCAACGAGCTGACCGGCACCATCGGCTTCGCCGACCACTTCCACCTGGTCCTGAAGGGCGAGCTCCCGACGCCCGAGGTCGCGCGGATGACGGACGCGATCATGGTGAACATGGCCGAGCACGCCATGTCCCCGTCCTCGGCGACCGTCCGCTTCGCCACGTCCGGCGGCGCGGACCTCAACGCCGCCGTCGCCGCGGGCGTCGCCGCCATCGGACGCCTGCACGGCACGGCGGACCGTCCCGCCGAGATGTTCCGCGGCGTCGCCGACCGCGCCGAACGCGACGGCCTCTCCGACGCCGAGGCCGCCGCCAAGGTCGTCGCCGAGATGCGCGAACGCCGCGAGCGGATGCCCGGCTTCCACCACGCCCAGCACATCCGCGACCCCCGCACCGAACGCCTCCTCGGCCTCTCGGACGAACTGGGCATCTCCGGCCGGTACGTCGCCATCGCCCGCGCCATGGAGGACGCCACCGAAGACGTCTTCGGCCGCCGCGTCTGGCTCAACGGCCCCGGCTCCATGGGCTGCGTCGGCCTCGACATGGGCTACGAACCCCTGCAGCTCAAGGCCCTGTTCATCGTCTGCCGCTCGCTCTCGCTGTGCGCCCACTCCATCGAGGAGGCCACGCGCGAGAAGGGCTGGCGCGCGTCCGCCAACAGCGACATGATCCAGCCCCTCTCCCTGGAGATGCAGGGCCCCGACCACTACGACGGCCCCCCCGACCGCCACCTCTGACCGCTTCCCTGCCTCCCCTTGGCATCTTTCCCCCGGGGAAAGTTGGTGTTACTTTCCTTATAGGAAAGTTGCTGAGGGGAGATCGCTTCATGGACCCGCGCGACGCTCAGGCATCGCTCGCTCGAATCGGCGGCATGCGGGAGCGGGCAGCCGACGAGTTGGTAGGCCACAACTTCCGCCTGAGCGCGTTCACCGTTCCGATGCTGGGACTGCTGCTCATCTGCGCATCGTTCGATCTGCCCGGGCCGTACTGGCGCCCGGCCGTCGCCTTGCTGGGCATGGGACTGAACGTGGGTTTCCTGATCGTGCACCAGCGGCGTGCCCCGGTGGGCCGCAAGATGACGGCCGGGGAGGTCGCGCTCTACCTCTGGGCTGCCGGGATCCTCCTGGCCCTGATCGTCACCTCCTTGATCGCCGCTCGCATGCTGGACACGCCGCGGCCGGGTCTCATGACCGCCGGTGTCGTGGCGGTGGCCTGGGCGCCGTTGGGACTGGGATTCCGCCGGCTCTACGGCGTGTTCCTGTGCCGCAACATGCCGCACTGATGGATCCGGACTTCGACGAGTTCCTGCACCTCCCGGCGCGGCTGTCGCTCGTCGCCCTGCTCGCTCCCGTGGAGTGGGCGGAGTTCGGTTTCCTGCGCGACAGCATCGGCACCAGCGATTCGGCCTTGTCCAAGCACCTGTCGGCGTTGACCGCGGCCGGATACGTCCAGGTCCACAAAACGCGTCACGGGAACACTCGCCGTGCGCGCGTCCGCCTCACACCCGCGGGCCACGAGGCGTTCCGGCGCCACGCTGCGGCACTGGAACGCGTCATCGCCGCCAGTCGAGCATCCGATTGAAGAGGATGGCGCCTTCTCGGGTGAGCCAGGTTTCGAAGGTCATCAGGGTGGGGTGGAGGTCGCGGAGGGCCGGGATGTCGGCCTGCCAGCCGCCTCGGTTGTTGGCGAACTCGTAGCCGGCCCGGGCGTCGGGGTCGGCCGTGGTGAGGTCTTCGAGGGGGATGGCGTTGTAGGCGACGGGAGTGCCGGTCGCACGGGTGATGGCGTTGACGATCTGGAGGAAGGTGAGCTCGTCTCCGGCGATCTCCAGGGCTTGGCCGAGATAGCGGTGCGGGTCGGTGAACGCGAGTGCGGCGAAGGCGCCGATGTCGGTGGCGGCGATGAGCTGGACGGGCACGTCCGGCTTGATGACGTCGGTCAGGACACCGTTCCGCACGCCGGTGACGGGGTTCGCCTGGTTCTCCATGAAGCGGACGGGACGCAGGAACGTCGCGGGAAGGCCGAGGGTGCGGATGTGGTTCTCGATCTCCCCCTTGCTCTCCCAGCGGCGGATTCCCGGGGAGCGGTCGACGCCGCCGACCGAGGCGTAGACGAGGTGATCGATCTCGGCGTCTTTGGCGGCTTCGGCGACGTTCAGGCCCATGCGGATCTCGTCGTCGACGGTGAAGCCGGGCGGGGTGCCGGGGTATCCGGCGGTGGGCTGGACGCTGAAGACGCCGTGGACGTCGCGCATCGCCGCGTCCAGTGAGGCGCGGTCGTCCATGTCGCCGGTCCTCAGTTCGGCCCCTGCCTCGGCGAGGGTTCGCGCCGCCGGGGACGAGGCGTTGCGGACGAGCGCGCGCACGCGCCATCCCGCTCGGAGCAGGTGCCGGGCGGTGGCTCCGCCTTGCAGGCCGGTGGCCCCGGTGACCAGCACGATCGGTTCAGTGGACATGAGTGCCTCCGTCGACGTCCAAGGATTAAGTGGGGGATATTCACCGTTTATTGCCGGGTAGCATATGGGGAGATTTCCCCACTTTGCAATGAGAGGGTGGTCATGGCGTCGTCCCCGGGACAGCGTCCGCTGCGCGCCGACGCACGGCGCAATGCCGAGCGGCTGGTCGGCGCGGCCCGTGAGGTCTTCGCCGAGCGCGGCGTGGACGTCCCGCTCGACGACATCGCCCGTCACGCGGGCGTCGGGAACGCCACGCTCTATCGGCGGTTCCCGACTCGCCAGGCGCTGCTGGAAGCGGTCTACCGCGATTGCGTCGAGCAGCTCGAGGCGCGCGCGGCCGAACTGCCCGCGACGGCGGAGCCGGACGAGGCGCTCACCACGTGGCTGCTGGAGGTCGTCCGGGACGGAAGCAGTTCCCGTGGGTTCACCGCGACTCTCAAGTCAGCGCTTCAGAGTGAGGGTGTTGACGTGGCGTGGTGCCGGAACCTGATCCAGGACGCCGCCCATCGGCTGCTTGCGCGCGCGCAGGAGGCCGGCGCCGTCCGCGCTGACGTCACGGCGATCCAGCTGCTCAAACTCGCCAACGGCATCGCCTTCAGCACCGAACGCGAACCCGACGCCGACCTCCAGGCCGAGCAACTTCTCGCCCTGGCACTGACCGGCCTCCGTCGAAGTTGAGTGGAACGACCTGTGATTCGTTTGTGGACGGAAGGTTGTGGGTGTGGCTGGGACTGACGAGGGCGTTCTCGGGATCGGCTGGTGGCTTGAGGACTCCGGGCGCTGGGAGTCGCTGCGGTTCGAGGGGGCCGAAGACGAGGACGGAATGCCGCTTGATCGGCGGTGGCAGGACCGTCGGGACGTCCTGGAGGCTCTCGCTCTGGTCGAAGGGGCGGTGGACCACGGCTTCGCGCGGTTTCTGCTGGAGCAGGAGATTCTGTTCCACGAGCATGTCTGGGGTTTCAGCCACGGTGCCGAGATCGCCGCGCTTCTGGTGGCGGAGCATCAGCGGCCGGAGGACGTCTGGCTTCTGTGGGATGCGCTCGGCACCAGCTTCGACACCTGGTGCGGGCTGCCCCATCAGTTGATCGAGTCCGCGGGCGGGACGGCGAACACCATCGCCTACGTCACCGCTTCGGAGCATGAAGCGCGGGACGGCCTGCTGGAACACCTGCGCGAGAGTGAGGAGATGACCGGCGAGGAGGCTGCCGAGTTCATCGCGGGACGCCGCGAGTACTACGCGACCGTCTTCCTGCAGCTCGCTGCAGACGAGTAGAGGTAGAGCCCTCGGCGTCGCGGATGCCAGGTCAGGGGCGGGTGAGGAAGGCTTCGATCGCGCGGCGGGCCCTGGTGGTGGCGTTCTTGTCGTCCAGGCGTAGGGCGATGTTGGTCGCGTTGAGGATCGCGTCGATCTGGAACGCGGTCAGGTCGGTGTCCAGGTCCCGGATCTCGCCTGCGTCGATGGCGTTGCGGAGTTCGGTGGAGATGAGGGTCAGCCAGTCCCGGCGTTGGTGGGCCAGGGCGTCCCGGACGGGGCCGGGGCGGCTGTCGAAGTCGGGCAGGTTGGCGGACCAGAAGCAGCCGCCGGTGAACAGCGGCTTCTCCGCGTAGGCGATCCAGTTCTCGACGAGGGCGCGCAGTCGTGCCGTTCCTGGTGCCGTGCTCTGAGCCGGACGGACGACCGCGTCGAGGAACAGGTCGCGGGCCGCGTCGACCGTGGCCAGGTGAAGGTTCTCCTTCGTCCGGAACAGGGTCTGGATGCCGCTCTTGCTCAGCTCTAGGTCGGTGGCCAGGCGTCCGAGGCTGAGCCCGTTCAGTCCCTCGGCGGACGCGACGTCGACGGCGTGCCGGGTGACGGCCCGCCGCGAGCGGGCGCCGCGCAGGAGCCGTCCGTCGGTCACGGCCGGGTCGGGTGAGGGCTTGTCGTCGTTCATCCTCTCCATCGTTCCACACTCCGTTGCATTTACGTACGATCGTTCGTATTGTTTTGTCTCCCGTCGAACCCATCGAGGGAGGACGATCGTGGAGAGCGATCGCATGTTCGAGCTGGCGCAGGCGCTGGCCGAGGCCAAGAGCCGCCAGGACGTGCCGGCGGCCCTGAAGCTGCTGCACCCGGAGATGGTGCTGGAGAACCCGGCCTTCGGGACCACGGCCCGAGGGCTGGAGGGGAACGGGGCGGCGCTGCGCCGCTTCTTCGCCGCGTTCCCGGACTATGAGGTCGACCTGCAAGGAAGCGCCGCGAACGAGGACACCCTGGTGTGCTGGGGGACGGTCCGGATGACCATGACCGGCGAGCGGTTCGGCGTGGCGCCGAGCGGCGCGCGCGCCGAACTCCCGGTGTTCATCCAGTTCACGTTCGCGGACGACCTGATCGCCGGCGAGCGGTTCTTCTTCGACCTGTCGGAGCTGTGCGCCCAGTCGGGCGTCTCGACCGACGCCGTCCGGCACCTGCTGTTCGCGGCCGCGTGAAATCCCCGAGCGACGAGAGGCGAGGCGCCGTGCTTACGGATCCGCGTGTGAAGGACGTCGGAGAGATCCGGACGGAGTTCCTGTTCGACATCGTGGTCGATCTCGAACCGCGACGGGACTTCGGTGAGGCCGGGCCGATCGGGCGGCGCGTCCTGTTCGGCTCCGCGGGTGGGGCGTTCGAGGGGCCGATGCTGCGCGGGGAGGTGCTGCCGGGCGGCGGCGACTGGGCGCTGTTCCGTCCCGACGGCACGATGCTCCTGGACGTCCGGCTCACCCTGCGGACGGACGACGGAGCCCTGCTGCACATGACCTACGGAGGCCGCTACACGACACCGCCGGAACTGCGCGCCGCGATGGCCGACACCGTGGGGCGTCACCTGGTCGATCCGTCCCGGTACTACTTCAGGACCAACCCGCTCTTTGAGACGGGCGCGGAACGCTACGCATGGCTGAACGACGTCGTCTGCGTGGGGTCCGGCTACCTGATCGAGGGCGGGATCGCCTACAGGGTCTCCCAGGTGGTGTGAATGAGCGTCGGCGTGGTTGACGGCTCGTCACCGGCCATCCCGTCCTTGTGGCGGCGTTGCGTGGCCGAAGCCCTGGGGACGGGGCTTCTGCTGGCGGCGATCGTGGGCTCCGGGACTCTGGGCGATCGGATCGCGGCGGGGAACACCGGGGTGGCCCTCCTGGCGAACGCCGTGGCGACCGGCGCGGTGCTGTTCGCGCTCATCGAATGGCTCGCCCCGATCTCCGGGGCCCACTTCAATCCGCTGGTCAGCCTCGCCATGGCGGTTCGCCGCGACGTCACGGCCGGCGCGGCGGCCGCGTATGTCCCCGCTCAACTGCTGGGCGGCGTCGCCGGGGTGGGGATCGCGGACGCCATGTTCGGGACGCCCGTCTTCGCCCAGGCCACCCATGCAGCGTCCGGGGCGCCGCGGATGCTGGGCGAGTTCGTCGCCACGTTCGGGCTGCTCGGAATCGTCTGGGTGTGCTCGCGGAGTCGTCCGGCCGCGCTCCCGGCCATCGTGGCCGCCTACGTCGTCGGGATCTTCTGGTTCACGCCGACGGGCTACGCCAACCCGGCCGTCACCCTCGCCCGGACGCTCACGGACACCTTCTCGGGCATCCGTCCGCACGACCTCCCCGGCCTCCTCCTGGGAGAGGTGGCCGGGGCGGCCGCGGCCGTCGCCCTCTTCGCCTGGCTTTCTCCGAAGTCCCGAAGCGGCACACCGGAACAGGGCTTCGACTAGCAGATCTTCTTCCAAAGCTCACAGGCCAGGACGAAGATTCCGTACCAGCAGACGATGACGTACGAGGCCGCCGCGAGGTAGACCCAGATTCGCTGTACGTCCAGTCTTTCCGTGTCGTCCACTGTCTTCCTTGGTCAGCTCTCGACGGTGGCCGTGGTGGTGACGGTTCCGGCCAGGGAGAGGACCCACTTGGCGGAGATCTTGATCTTGGCGCCGGCCGGGACGGACTCGTCCACCTTGATGGCGAAGTTGGCGCCCACGGACTGGGACCCGATCTCGACCTTGGCGGGGACCTGCACCCCGGGTGTGTCGCTGGTGAGTTCGATGACCGCGCCGAAGGGGTGGAAGTTGTCGCCGAGGCCGATGGAGCCGACGTTGTTCCCGGCGCCGCGGCGGAGCTCCCGGGTGACGCCGACCGTGAAGTTCTTGGGCACGAACAGGGGCGCCGTGCGCATGGCCGGGTGCCCCACGTCGGCGCCGATGTCGGTGATGCCGATCGGCCAGAGCGGGACGGCCGGGTAGTCGACGGTGAAGGTGGCCTGCGTGCTCCCCGCCGGGACGACCACGTAGGGCGGGATCTTCGGTTCGGGGCTGTCGGGCAGGCCGGAGACATGGCTGAGCCGGAGGTCGACCGAGGTGCCGCCGACCTTGGCCGGGGCGCTGAGGCGGACGGTGCCGGTCGCCTTGGTGCCCGCGAGGATCGCGTGGGCGTCGTCCGGGACGTTCATGTCGATGCTCGCCACCGTCTGCTCGCGCCAGTCCGGCGGGACGACGGTGACGTCGGTGGTGGCCTGGGAGGCGCTCGTGCTGGCGACCAGGGGGACGGTCGTCGTCTCCGAGTACGCCTCCAGCCGGATCGGGAAGCTGACGCTCGTCTGCCCCGCCGGGACCCTGACCACGTCGTTCGGGACGGAGTAGGGGTAGTTGCGGTCACTGCGGCCGACGCTGATCACTTCGACCGCCAGGCCGCCCGGTGGAGCCGGCGCGTTCAGCCGGATGGTCTGGACGGCCTCGTCGCCTCCCGTGATCGTGGCCGGCGAGACGCTGGTCGAGGCGATCTGCGGGGTCGTGTCGGCGTGCGCGGGGAGCGTGACGAGGGCCGGGAGGGCGGCGGCGAGGGCGGTGGCGGCGAGGCCGAGGCGGTGGGTGCGCGTGATGGTCATGCCCGAAGTAAACGATCTCCGCGGACGGGCGGACAGGGCCGCGGCGATCACGTTCGAAGTCCGTAAGGAATCCCGACGCAGCGCCGTCCCGTGGTCGCGCCCAGTCATGCCGGATGCGCGTTTTTGCAGGTCATGCCGGGTTGTCGTCCCAGGCGAGGGAGAGGATCCGCCAGCCGTCCGGGGTGCGGACGAACTGGGTGGTCTTGCGTCCCGACCCCTCGAAGGGCACACCGTCGCGGACGCCGGACTTGCGGTAGTCGCTGAGGCGATGCGCGACGGAGCCGATGATCTCGGTCCGGTCGGCGACCTCCCACTCGGAGAAGGAGGTCAGCGTCCCGTCGGTCAGGATCTTCTGGCGCGGCGCGATGAAACCGTCCAGGTCGTGGACGTCGGGTTCGGGGCCCGTGTTGTTGACGATCACGGCCTGCGGGAGGAACAGGTCGCGGAGGTCGTCGAGGTCGGGCGTCCGGCCGCCGGTGTTGTCGACGGCGGCGAGCAGGGCGCCCATGATGCGGTCGATCTCGTCGGTCTCGGGGGCGGGCGGGTTCCAGTCCTCGGACGACAGGGCCCAGAGCCCCTCGTCCTCGCGGGTCATGCCGACGCGTTCGGCGACGGCGATGCTGCGGACGTTGCCCGGCAGGGTGCGCCACTCGGCGCGGGTCAGGCCGCGCTCGCGGAAGGCCCAGTCGATCATCAGCCGGACGACCTGGGTGATCAGGCCGCGGCCCTCGGCGGCGGGTTCCAGCCAGCAGCCGATCTCGCACACGCCCGTGGCGGTGTCGAGGGACACGAACATGGTCCCGCCGACGAGCACGCCGTCCAGCCAGATGCCGTAGATGCGGCGCTGGTCGGACGCGGTGGTGTCGGCGTAGCGCTGGAGCACCCGGCGGGCGCCGTCCAGGTCGGAGACGACGAACGAGGCGCCGACCCACGGCTTGATGTGCTCGCGGGCGCGGTCCTGGTGGGCCAGGAACTCGGCGGCGTGGTGCGGTTCGAGCGGGCGGAGCTCGGCGTCGAGGCGCAGCGGGTGGACGAGCAAGACGGCTCCATTCGCATAACGGGTGTTTTGTGAATGTACTCTGTCGCCATGTCGCGTCACAAGGGAGACCATGACGCCCGCCGCCGGGACGTGTCCGGGGCGGTGTGGCGCGTCCTGGCCGCGCAGGGGTTCGGCGGGCTGACGTTGCGGGCGGTCGCCACCGAGATGGGAGCGACGACCGGCCTGGTCACACACTATTTCGGGAGCAAGCGGGAGCTGGTCGAGCACGCGCTGGGGCTGCTGGACGAGCGCCGCGGGGCGCGTCCGGCGCCGTCCGCGCCCGAGGGACTGGCGGGGCTGCGGGCCGCCTTGGCCGAAACCCTTCCGCTGACTCCGGAGGCTGCCGCCAGCAACCGGATCTGGATCGGTTCATGGGACGCGGCACTCAGCGCCCCGGAACTGGCCGCGGGGCATGGCCTCCGCTACGCGCAGGCGCGCGAGCGGATTCGGGATCACGTCCTGGTGGCTCAGCGGCTCGGCGAGATCCCGGAATCCGATGCGGACGACGTGGCCGCGTTCATCAACTCGTTCATGCTGGGGCTCATCGTCCAGGCGCTGCTCGACGCGGACGCGTTTCCGCCCGAACGGCAGCTCCGCCTACTGGACGCCTTCCTGGCGGAGCTCAGCGCGTCCAGCCCTGGGACGGGGTGACGGGACGCGACTGGGCGGGGCGCGGGTCCACGGTCGTGGCCTCGAACGGCGTGGACAGGACGATGTGGCTGTTGATCTCGCCGTGCTCGCCCAGGCGCTCGAACAGGCCCTCCAGGTGCGGGAGCGACGCGCCGCGCACCTTCAGCATCGTGCACCACGCGCCGCTCAGCTTGTGGAGCTCGACGACCTCGGGAAGGTCCTCCGAGACCGTCGTCTTGAGCAGGCAGCGGCCCGGCGTGCAGCGCATCTGGACGAACGCGGTGAGCGGGAGGCCGACGGCCGCCGGGTCCACGTCGGCGCGGTAGCCGGTGATCACGCCGGACTCCTCCAGCCGCCGGACGCGTTCGGCGACGGCGGGCGGGGACAGGTTGACGCGCGCGGCGAGGCGGTTGAACGACAGGCGTCCGTCCTGCTGGAGCTCGGTGATGATCCGCTGGTCGGTCTGGTCCATGTGGAAGGTCCTTCGGCGGGAAGAGCTTTCAAACTAACGGCGAAACCGGACGAACGCCATCGAACGCCCCTTCATCGGATGGCTCCGCTTTTCTACCGTTCTGATGCATGACGCGGATGATCGGGTTGTGCGCGGGCGTGGCGCTGATGAACGCGACGATGGCGGTGGCGAGCACGGCGAGTTCGCTGGTCGCGGGGGACCACCTCGGGACGGGCTGGGGCGCCGTCCCGCCCACGGCGGACGTGATCGGGACGGGCGCGGGCGCGATCCTGCTGACCCGGCTGTTCCGGCGCCACGACCGGCGGACGGTCCTGGCCCTCGGCTACGGGGTCGCGGCGTTCAGCGGGATGCTGGGAGCGGTCGCGGCCGTCCAGGGGAACATTCCGGTGCTGACCCTGGCGATGCTGCTGCTCGGCCTCGGGAACGCCGCCGCGCAGCTCTCGCGGTACGCGGCGGCGGAGCTGTACCCACCGGAACGGCGCGGGGTCGCGATCGGGCTGGTGGTGTGGTCGGCGGCGGCAGGGGCGGTCGGCGGGCCGCTGCTGCTCGGACCGTCCGGGCACCTCGCGGGGACGTTTGGCCTGACGATGCTCGCCGGGCCGTTCGTGTTCGCCGCGATCACGGCCGGGATCGCCGGGTTCGCGATGACCGGACGGCGCCTCGGCGTCGAGGACTCGGAGCCGAGCGTCCCGCTGAGGTCGCTGTTCGCCCTGCCGTCCGCGCGGACGGCGCTGCCGGTGTTGGCCACCGCGCAGGTCGTCATGTTCGGAGTGATGACCGCGGCGCCGGTCGACATGCACATGCATGGGGACGGGCTCGGTTCGGTGGGCGAGACCCTGGCCGCCCACACGCTGGGCATGTTCGCACTGTCACCCATTACGGGACGGGCGGTGGACCGCTTTGGAGCATGGCCTGTCACACGTGCCGGATTGGGCGTTCTCGTGATGTCGACTGTGCTTGCAGGGGTGTTCCCTGACGCGCGCATGCTGACGCTGTTCCTGCTCGGATACGGCTGGAACCTGTGCTTCGTCGGCGGTAGCGCCCTGCTCGCCATTGGGCTCCCGCCTGCGGAGAGCGCTCGCTTGGAAGGAGCGGTGGACGCGGCCGTCTGGTCGCTGGCCGCTGTCGCGTCGCTGCTCTCGACGGTCGTCCTCGCGCATGCGGGCGCGCGTGCGCTGGCGTTCGGCGCGAGTGTGCTGGCGCTGATCGTCCTGGCTGCTCAGCAGGTGGTGCGCAGGCCTGCGAGCGATGCCAGCCGTCGGTGGGAGTCCAAGCGGGCGGCGCGGTCGTAGGTGCTGGTGTGGACGAGGAACTCGTCCGCGCGCGTGCGCGTGAGGAGCCGGTTCAGCTCGTCCGCGACCTGCTCTTCGGTGCCGTGCACGTGGCCGCGCATGGAGTCGTCGAAGATGCGGCGCTGCCGGTCGGTCATGGTGAGTGACTCGATGCGCGACGCGGGGATGAGCGGCGGGAACTCCCCATGCGTCCGTGAGTAGGCGTTGGCCCATGCCTCCGGGATGAGCATGCGGCGGGCCTCTTCGGTGGTGTCGGCTATGGCGACCGTCCCGGACACGATGACGTATGGCTCGTCCTCCTGCGTGGACGGACGGAACGCTTCGCGGTACCGCTCGATCGCGGCGACCATGGCGTCCTCGCCTCGCGCGGGCGCGATGACGAGCGGCAGGCCGAGCTGGGCGGCGAGATCCGCTCCCTGCCCGGTGGCCAGGACGAATGCGGGGACGTGCAGTCCTTCGGCCGGCCATGCGTGAACACCCGGATGGACGTCCTGCTCACCGCTGAAGTAGCCGAGGAGCTCGTGCACCTGTGAGGCGAAGTCGGCGGCGTCCTCGCGGTCGTGGCCCAGAGCGCGCCGCACGCCGCCGGTGAAGCCGACGGATCGTCCGAGGCCCATGTCGATGCGGTCCGGGTAGAGCGAGGCGAGCACACCGAACTGCTCGGCGACGATGAGCGGATTGTGGTTCGGGAGCATCACCCCGCCCGTCCCCACGCGCACGCGCGAGGTGGCCGCCGCGACCGCCGCCGCCAGAACGGTCGGCGCGGACCCGGCCACCCCGGGGACGCTGTGGTGCTCGGACACCCAGAACCTGTGAAAGCCCAGCTCATCGGCCTGCCGGGCGAACGTGACGGTGTCGCGCAGAGCCCGCGGCGGATCTTCTCCCTCGCGGGTGCGGGAACGGTCCAGGATCGACCAGCGGATGCTTCGCAGAGGTTCGCTCACGTTCAGGACAACACGCGGCGCGGCGCGGCATTCCGGTATTTGACTTCGAGGTCAAGAACTGGTGAGGTGGGACTCGTGGGGAGACCGAAGCAGTTCGATCCGGACGCGGCCGTCGTGCAGGCGATGGACGTCTTCTGGCGCAAGGGGTACGGCGCGACGACGCCGCAGGACCTCGTCGTCGCGCTCGGCATCGGCAAGGGCAGCCTGTACCACGCGTTCGGCAGCAAGCACGCGCTGTTCGAGAAGGCGCTCGAGCGGTACCGCGACGACCAGGCGGCCGGGCTGATCGAGCTCCTGGGGAGTCCCGGGCCCGTGAAGGAGCGGTTGCGGCGGGCGCTGGAGTTCCTCGTCGAGGTCAACGTCGTCGACCCGCGCGGCTGCATGGTGGTCAACACCGCGGCCGAGCTGGGCGGGGGCGGCGACCCCGAGGTGAGCGAGACGGTCCGGAACCAGTTCGCGCGCACCAGGGCCGCGTTCCGCGGCGCGGTCGAGGAGGCGCAGCGCTCCGGGGAGATCGACCCCGGGCGCGACCCCGGCGCGGTCTCCAGCATGATCCTCAGCAGCCTGCTGGGGTTGCAGGTCCTCGCCCGCGCGGGCGAGAGCAGAGAACAGCTGAACCAGGTGGTCGACGGCCTGCTCGACACCCTGTAACGAAAGAAGAGGCCGGCGTCTCGCACGTCGGCCCCTCTTGTGCCCATATTTTGTACCTCCAGGTCAAGAAAAGGAGTCCTTCGTGGATCTCGCACTGTCCGGCAAGACCGCCGTCGTCACTGGAGCCAGCCGTGGCATCGGCCTCGCCACCGTCCGCTCCCTGGTCGCCGAAGGCGTCACCGTCGCCGGGGCGGCCCGCACGGTGACCCCCGAACTCAAGGAGACCGGCGCGATCGCCATCCCGGTCGACCTGTCCACCGACGCGGGCGCGCGCGAGCTGGCCGATCGCGCCGCCACCGAGTTCGGCGGCGTCGACCTCCTCGTCAACAACCTCGGCGGCGGCGACACCGTCGAAGTGCACGGCTTCCTGGACGTGTCCGAGGACGAGTGGCGGAGCAACCTCGACCTCTCCCTGCTCAGCGCCGTCCGGGTGACCCGCGCGATCCTGCCCGGCCTCGCCGACCGGCGCGGCGCCATCGTGAACGTCTCGTCCATCGGCGCCCGTCTCCCCGCGGCGGGCCCGATCGCCTACAACGTCGCCAAGGCCGCCCTCACCGCGTTCGGCAAGGCCCTCGCCGAGGAGTACGGCCCACGCGGCGTCCGCGTGAACACCGTCTCGCCCGGCCCCGTCCGCACCGCCATCTGGGAGGCCCCGGACAACTTCGGCGCCCGCCTCGCCGAGTCCTTCAACGTCCCCCACGAGGAGTTCCTCACCAAGGTCCCCGAGGTCATGGGCATGATCACCGGCCGCCTCACCGAACCCGAGGAGGTCGCCGCCCTCATCACCTTCCTGCTCTCCGACGTGGCGTCCAGCATCACCGCCTCCGACCACCTCATCGACGGCGGCGTCGTCAAAACCGCCTGACCCCGTCCACGCGGAGGCGGGCCGGGGTGTGCGGACCTCGGAGCGCGGGCCGGGATGTGTGGACCTCGATGGTGCGGGTGGGGTCACTCGGGGGTGGTGGCGCGGGCGAGGACGATTCCGGCGATGATCAGGGTCAGCGCGGCGAGGCGTCCGGCGCTGACCGGGTCGCGCTGGACGGTGATGCCGAGCGTGATCGCGCCGACCGCGCCGATGCCGGTGAACACCGCGTAGGCGGTGCCGACCGGCAGCCCGCGCATGGCCAGCGACAACAGGAAGATCGACGCCGCTCCCAGCAGGAAGCAGACGACGGTGGGAAGCGGCCGGGTGAAGTTCTCGGTGGGGCGGATGCTCTGCGAGAACGCGATCTCCACCAGCCCGGCCAGCCCCAGGAACAGCCAGTTCATGTCAGTGCTCCTCGACGAGGCGGTCGGCGGAAGCGGTGCACGTCAGTAGTCCTTGGCGAGGGTGCGGGCGGTGTCGAGGGCGGCGGCGAGGGACTCGTCGTGCTTGGGGCGCAGGGTGGCCAGGGACGGGTCGACGCGGGTGTTGACGAGTTCGGCGTGGACGAAGGTGGTGTCGTCCACGCCGAAGTGGCCCTGGAAGAAGTCGCGCAGGAAGCTCTCCTGGTGGTCGAAGCGCTCCTTGGGAGTTCCCGGGCCATAGGCGCCGCCGCGCGCGGACGCCACGACGAAGCGGCGCGGCGCGAGGGAGACGCGCGGGAACGTCACCTGGTCGAGCCATGCCTTGAGGGAGGAGGGGACCGAGTAGTTGTACATCGGCGTCGCGATGAGGACGACGTCGGCGGCGAGCAGTTCGTCCAGCAGGGGTTCGACGATCGACCAAGCCGCACGCTGTGCGGGCGTGCGGGCGGCCTCGTGCAACCGCGCCGGGTCGGAGATCTGGTGTTCGAGCGCGTAGTCGCACAGTTCCGTCCACGCCTCGGTGATGTGGGGGACGGGGGCGGCGGCGACGTCCCGCAGGACGTACGAGCCTTCGGGGTGGGCCTCGCGCCAGGCGTCGGCGAAGGCGTCGCCGACGCGGCGGCTGAACGAGTCGCGGCGGGCGCTGGCGGTGAGGTGCAGCAACGAGGTCACGGGAGGACTCCTTCATAAGTGGACGCTCCGTCCGCTTATGAAGGTAGAGCTTAACCGGACATGCTGTCCACTTTTCCTTCCGTGGGTTAGGGTCTCCGCCATGAACCTGTTCGCCGACCAGCCGGAACGCCCCCGCGAGCGTGCGGACGCCGCCCGCAACCGGGCACGCGTTCTCGAGGCCGCCGCCGAACTGTTCGCCTCCCGCGACCCGCGCACGGTGACCATGGACGACGTCGCCAAGGCCGCCGGAGTCGGACGCGGCACCCTCTACCGGCGCTTCCCCGACGTCGCGTCCATCGCCCGCGCCCTCCTCGACGAGCACGAGCGCGCCCTCCAGGAGAGACTCCTGCGCGGCGAGCCTCCGCTCGGCCCCGGAGCACCCCCGGCCGAGCGCCTGGCCGCCTTCTACGCCGCCATGGTCGAACTCCTGGACGCGCACATCGCGCTGGTCCTCGGCGCCGAAACCGGCCCCCGCCGCTTCGAGACCGGCGCCTACGGCTTCTGGCGCGCCCACGTCCGAGCCCTCGCCGCCGACCACACCACGACCGTCGGCGCCGCCGGCCAGGTGGACGTGCTGGCGGACATCCTGCTGGCCCCCCTCGCCCCCGAACTGTTCGAGCGGCTGCGAGCCGACGGGCACACGACCGCCGAGATCACCACGTCCCTGACCGACCTCGCCACCCGCGTCCTCAGCTGACCGCCCTCCGACCGGGTCTCGGGCGGACGTGCCTGGTGGGGGCTGGTCGTGGTTGCGAGGGGACGAGCTAGCTGGGGGAGGGGGTGTTGGTGGTTTTGAGGGTTTGGAGGGTGGCGTCGAGGAAGGCTCGGGTTCGGGCGGTTTCGGCGGCGGTGCGCCAGACGAGGGCCACTTCGCTGGGCGGGGCGTCCTCGATGGGGACGTAGGTGACGGCGGAGTAGGAGTAGGCGCAGCAGACCGAGCGGGGGACCGGGGCGATACCCGCGCCGGACGCGACCAGCGTCATCATCTCCTGGAGGGTCTCCACGGGCTCGTCGCGGTGGACGGGGTGGCCGGACGGGGTGACCGAGGGGATCTGGGCGTCCCACCAGTAGGACGGAGCGGGGCCGCAGGCGCTGAACGTGGTGTCGCGGGACAGGTCGTCCAGGCGGACGGACGGACGGCCCGCGAAGGGGTGATCGGCGGCGACGGCCAGGAGGCGCGTCTCGGACAGGACGACGGGGCCGACGGTCAGGTCGGGTTCGACGACCGGGAGGCGGGTGAGCAGGAGGTCCACGGTGCCGTCGCGTAGGGGGCCGAACGGGTCGCCGAGGTGGACCTCGCGCATCCGCACCTCGGTGCCCGGGTGCGCCGCGCGGAACGCGGCGACGATGCGCGGGGTGAGTTCGCCCTGGGACGCGCCCAGGAAACCGATGGTGAGGGTGCCCGCCACGCCGCGCGCCATGGCGATCGCGTCGGATTCGGCGCGTTCGACGGCCGCCCAGGCCAGGGCCAGGTCGTCCTGGAGCCGCTTGCCGACCGGGGTGGAGAGGACGCGGCGGCTCGTCCGCTCGAAGAGGGGTGCGCCGATGCGGCGTTCCAGCTTCTTGAGCGTCTGGGACACGGCCGCCCGGGAGACCCGGAGGCGTTCGGCGGTGCGGCCGAAGTGCAGCTCGTCCGCGAGGGTCAGAAAGACCTCGATCTCCTGCCGTTCCACCGGCCTCACCTCCATCGATAAGCCCGCATGATAGATCGTTCAGCAGGTCGGCGTTGTTCCGGCCCGGCGCCGGAACGATCGTGGACGCATGACGAACACGAGCACGATCACGAACGCGAAGACCCTGAACATCGGCGGCGACCTGACCGTCCGGCGGATCGGCCTGGGGACGATGCGCCTCGCGGACGGTCCGGGGCGTCCCGCTGACCGGGCCGCCGCGCCCATCTGGACGCCGCCCGCCGACCGCGCGGCCGCGCTCGCGCTGCTCCGGGAGGCCGTCGAGCTGGGCGTCCAGCTCATCGACACCGCCGACGCCTACGCGTTGGGCGGGGGCGAGGAGCTGGTCGGCGAGGCCCTGCACCCGTACCGCGAGGACGTCGTCGTCGCGACGAAGGTCGGGGTGGCGCGCCCGTCGGCGGCCGAGTGGGTGCCGCTCGGGCACCCCGCCTACCTGCGGCAGCAGGCGGAGCTGAGCCTGCGGCGGCTGCGCACCGACCGGATCGACCTGCTGCAGCTGCACCGCGTCGACCCGGATGTTCCGCTGGAGGACCAGATCGGCGCGCTGAAGCAGCTCCAGGACGAGGGCAAGGCACGGCACATCGGCCTGTCGGAGGTGACCGTGGAGCAGCTCGAGGCGGCTCGCGCCGTCGCGCCGATCGCGGCCGTCCAGAACCTCTACAACCTCGCGGCCCGCGACCACGATCCGGTCGTGGAGTACGCGGAGCGTCACGGCATCGCGTTCCTGCCCTTCTTCCCCGTCGCGATGGGTGCGCATGCCGCGCCCGGCGGGACGGTCGCCGAGGTGGCCGCGGAGCTCGGCGCGACTCCGGCGCAGACCGCGCTGGCCTGGCTGCTCCGGCGCTCCCCGGCGATCCTGCCGATCCCCGGCACGACGTCGGCCGCGCACGTGGCCGAGAATCTCGCCGCGCTCGACCTCGCCCTGACCGCCGACCAGGCCGCCCGCCTCGATGCCCTCGCAGGCTAGGGCGTGTCTCAAGGTCACCTGCCCTACTGCGCGACCGCCGACCTTGAGACACACCCCCGGGCGGGCCGGTCAGGGGGTGTCGAGGAGCGGGACGATCGCGGTCAGCAGGTTGGACGGCTCGACGGGGGCGTCCAGCGCGGCGATCTCGCCGGGGGAGAACCACGCCATCCCGAGGAAGGTGTCGTTCTCCTCCGGTGTGAACCCGGCCGGACGGACGTCCGGGGTGCCGTCGAAGCGGGCGAGGAAGAACGGCTCGGTCTTGACGTACCGGGTGCCGAGCCAGAGGAAGTCGCGCTCGACGCGCACGGACACGTCCCGGACGGACGAACCCGGCAGTCCGGTCTCCTCGTGCAGTTCACGCCGGGCCGCCTCGATGTCGGATTCGCCCGGCTCGACGCCGCCGCCCGGCGGTTCCCAGATCACGCGCTGGTTGTACGGGTCGTGCCAGTTCATCAGCAGGACGCGTCCCACGCCGTCCACACAGATGATCCGCACGGCCGCCCGGTCCGACCATTCACCGGCCCCGTCCCGCACCGCCTGGTCGCCGGCCCCGTCCCGCACCGCCTGGTCGCCGGCCCCGTCCTGCGCCGACCGGCCTCCGGGCTCGTCATGCGCCGCCCGGTCGCCCGGTTCGCTGGTCTCCACGTGAGAACCCCTTCCGTGCCGGCGTCTCCTCGCACCGTCCATGATGGCCTCGGCCGGGGCAAGGGGCGGTCGCGCGCCCTTCCGGCTCTGTGGCGGTCTCCGGAAGCGGCGGCGAACGGGCGGTGAACGGCGTGAGAGCTCTCGGGACGGAGTTTTCGCACAACCGCTAATCGGAATAGGGCAATACGCAAACGGCTATGGCGGGTATGGGGAAACCGGTCTGGCCGCCCGTCCGGCGCGTGGTTAGCGTCCGGTGACGTGGACGACGAACTCATCCTCCTGAACCCCGGACCCGCCTGCACCTCCCAGCGGGTCAAGGACGCGCTGCTCCGCGGCGACCTGTGCCACCGCGAGCCGGAGTTCGGCGAGCTGCTGGCCAAGATCCGCGCGGACCTGCCCCGCGCTCTCAACCTGACCGCCCACGAGGCGCTGCTGGTGACCGGATCCGGCACCTCGGCGATGGAGATGGCCGTCATCAGCTCGGTCCGCGAGGGCCGGGAGATCCTGGTGGTGGACAACGGGGTCTACGGCGACCGGCTGCTGCGGATCGCCCGCGCGAACGGGATCACCGCGCACGCCGTCCGCCCGGACGGCGACGACCTCACCCGCTGGACGACCCCGGTCGACCCCGAGGCGGTGCGCGCCGCGCTCGCCGAGCACCCCCGCGTGGACGCGGTCGCGGTCGTCCACCACGAGACCACGACCGGGCTGATCAACCCGGTGAAGGCGATCGGCGAGATCGTCGCCGCGACGGACGCGCTGCTGGTCGTGGACGCGATCAGCGCCACCGGCAATGAGGACCAGGACCTCGGCGGGATCGGCGCGGACATCGTGTGCGGCACCGCGAACAAGGGCCTGCACGGACTGCCCGGCATCTCGTTCATCCTGTGCTCGCCGAAGGGCATCGAGCGCGTCCAGGAGGTGCCCGAGCGCAGCCTCTACCTGAACGCCGCGTCCTACCTGAAGGGCCAGCGAAACGGAAACGTGCCGTTCACCCCGGCGGTACAGATCTGCTACTCCCTGGACGAGGCGCTCCAGGAGTACTTCGAGCAGGGCGGCTTCGAGGGACGCACGAAGCTGTACCGCGAACGCGCCGAGCTGGTGCGCGGCGGCTTCGCGCGCCTCGGCCTGGACGTGCTCGTCCGGCCCGAGCTGCGGTCGAACTCCGTCACGATGCTTCACCTCCCGGACGCCGTGACGTATGACCGGCTTCACGACGAGCTCAAGCGCCGCGGGTATGTCATATACGCCGGACAGGGTTCCCTTTCCTCCCAGTTCTTCCGAATCTGCACGATGGGGGACATCCCCTGGCACCGGCTCGAAGAGCTCGAGGGCGCCCTGGACGCATCGATCAGCGCGGCCCGAGCCTGACAACCCCGCCACGCAAGGAGCCCCCGTGCAGCTGAACCTGTACCGCCTCTGGATCTTCATGACGGTCGTGGAGGAGGGCGGGTTCTCCGCCGCCGCGGCCAAGCTCTATCTGAGCCAGCCCAGCGTCTCCAACCAGGTCAGGCAGCTGGAGCAGTCGCTGCGGACCACGCTGATCGACCGCTCCGGCGCGCGGATCCGGCTGACCCCGGAGGGCGAGGTGCTGCTGGAGTACGCCCGGCGGGTGTTCCTGCTCGCCGACGAGGCCGTCACCGCGATCCGGCAGGTCAGCGGCCTGCAGAGCGGGACGCTCGTCGCGGGCGGCTCCACCACGGTCGGCACCTACCTGCTGCCGCCGCTGCTCGCGGCGTTCCGCGAGCGGCACCCCGGCATCGAGGTCGGCATCTTCACCGGCAACGCCGAGCAGGTCGAGAAGCGCCTGCTGGACGGTGAGATCGGCGTCGCCGTCCTCGCCGGGACGCCGCGCGCCCCGCAACTGGACGGCGAGCCGATCCTGCAGGACCGGGTGGTGCTGATCGCCTCGCCCGACCACCCCCTCGCGGACGAGCGGACGGTCGGGCCGGACCGGCTCACCGGCGAGCGCTTCCTGCTTCGCGAGCCCGGCTCGTCCACCCGTGCCGTCCAGGAGGAGGCGCTCGCCGACTGGGGTCTCGACGGCGTCTCGCGGAGCGAGATCTGGGGGCCCGAGACGATCAAACAGGCGGTCGCGTCCGGCCTCGGCGTCTCGCTGGTGTCCGAGCACTGCGTCGAGGCCGAGGTCGCCGAGCGGCGGCTCGTCGTCCTGCCCGTCGCGCCGGAGCCGAGCCCCCGTCCCATCGTCGTCGCGCACCGCCGCGACCGCCTGCTCGGACCGGCCGAGCAGGAGTTCATCAAGCTCCTGAAGGCCACCCACACCTGGCCCGCCCGGACGCCCGCCCCGCTTCGCGCCGTGCGCTGAGAACGGCCCGCTTCGCCCCGGAACCTCCCTAGTACGGCCCCGACGTGGGGGAACATCAGCGGCGGGAAAGTGTCGCGCGTAAGCTCGTACCTCATTCCGGACGTCCCGACCGCGGCGAAAGTGAAGTCATGACCCAGCAAGATCAGCGCGAGTTCGTCCTGACCCTCTCCTGCCCGGACCGTCCGGGCATCGTCGCGGCCGTCTCGGGGGCGCTGGCCGAGCGCGGCTGCAACATTCTGGAGAGCCAGCAGTTCGGCGACCGCGACTCCGCCACGTTCTTCATGCGCGTCCAGTTCGCCGTTCCGGCGGACACCGACGCCGACGGGCTCCGCGCCGGGTTCGCCGCGCTCGGCACCGAGCTCGGCCTCGACTGGCGACTGGACGACACGGCCGAGCGCCCGCGCGTGATGATCATGGTGTCGAAGTTCGGGCACTGCCTGAACGACCTGCTCTACCGGCAGCGGTCCGGGCTGCTGGACGTGGACATCGTCGCCGTCGCGTCCAACCACCCCGACATGCGGCCGCTCACCCAGTCGTACGGGATCGACTACCACCACCTGCCGGTCGGGCGCGGCGGCAAGGCCGCGCAGGAGACCGAGATCCTCGCGCTGGTCGAGCACTACCGCGCCGACCTGGTCGTCCTCGCCCGCTACATGCAGATCCTCTCGGACGACTTCTGCGCCAAGCTCCCCGGGCAGATCATCAACATCCACCACTCGTTCCTGCCGAGCTTCAAGGGCGCCAAGCCCTACCACCAGGCGCACGCGCGCGGTGTGAAGCTGATCGGCGCGACCGCGCACTACGTGACGCCCGCGCTGGACGAGGGGCCGATCATCGAGCAGGAGGTCGCGCGCGTCGACCACGCGCACAGCGCCGACGAGCTGGTCGCCGTGGGACGCGACGTCGAGTGCCTGGCGCTCTCCCGCGCCGTCCGGTGGCACGCCGAGCACCGCGTGCTGCTGAACGGCGACCGCACCGTCGTCTTCCGCTGACCGCACCGTCGTCTTCCGCTGACCTGCACGTGGAGCCCGGTAGCTGAGGGTTTCTCGGCATGGCGGGTTTCACCGAGCGTTCCTCTGCCTCACCATGGGTAACGGCATTCCGGGCAGTCCGGTTCCCGCGTGGGGGTGGTGATGGGCGAGACGCTGGTGGACGACCTCATCGAAGAGGCGCACGCGCGTCAGCAGGCCCGGCGCGCCGCGCTGGCCGAGTTCCGGCCGCGGCGCGCGCTGCTGCTCGGCGGGACGGGCCTGCTGCTGGCCCTGGCCGGTGGCGGCACGGCGGTGCAGGTGCTGTCCACGATGGTCGGCACGCCGGTCCGGATCGTCCCGGTCAGGTCCGTCGCGCACGCGCTGCGGCACGCCGCATGGCACGACCGTCCGGTGATGGCGATCGCGGGCGCTTTCGTGGCCGCCGGGGTGTTGCTGCTGCTGGCGCTGGTTCCGGGACGTCCGCGGCGGGAGCCGTTGCGGGGCACCGATGCGCGGCTCGCCGGTGGCGTCTCCCGGCGGGACCTACGCCGTGCGCTCACCGACGCCGCGCTTGAGGCGGCCGGTGTCGACCGGGCGCGGGTGCGGCTGCGCGACGGTTTCCGCCGCCGCGTCGTCGTCCGCGCTGCGACCCGGTACCGGAACCCGGCCAACTGCGCCGACCTGATCCGGCAGGCCGTCCGCGCCCGGCTGGACGAATTCGACCTGATGCGACCCCGTCGCGTCGACGTCCGCCTGAGCTGGCGCGACGACTGAGCACGGCGGCTGACCCGCCGCGCGGGCGCGCGCGGGCAACGGAGGGGGCTGGGCATGCGGATCGTGGTGGGGCTGACCGGGCTGCTGCTGGTCGGAGCCGGTGCGCTGGCGCTGTGCGCCGGTTTCGGTGTGTTCGGGCCGGGCGTGGCGGGCACGGCGGTGCTGTCGCCGACCGTCGACTGGTACATCGCGGATCACGGCTGGTTCTGGCCGCTGACCGGGGCGGTCGCCGAGCTCGTGGCGCTGGCCGGGCTCGTCGGGGTGGCCGGGGTGATCCGGTCCGCGGTGCGCCGACGCCGTCCGGGTGTGGACGGCGCGACCCGCATGCACGCGCGCGCCGCGTCCGGTGACCTGGTGCGGGACGTGACGCGGGCGCCGGGCGTCCAGGCCGTCCGGGCACGGCTGACGGGGACGGCGGCGCGGCCGCGGCTGACGCTGAGCGTGGAGTGCGCGCCGGACGCGCGTCCCGGCGTCGTCCACACGGTGCTCGGCGGCGAGCCGGTCACACGGTTCCGCGACTCGCTGGGCATGCAGACGCTGCTGGTCGCGGTGCGTTACCGGCTGGCGGAGGCGTCGAATCCGCTCGACATTCCCAGTGACGACGACGTCGAGGTCGCGCTGGTGCCGCACGCGAGGCGGCGCGTCCTGCCACCGGAGGACGACGGGCCCGCGCCGCTTACCGACGGTGATGCCGGGTAGGGATGCCGGGAAGGTCGGGAGTGTCGACGCCTCCCGGCCTTGGGGTGTTAGTCCCGATGGCAGGGGACCGGTGGCGTGATCACGCCGCCGGTCCTTTTTGGTTCTCTCTTGCCTTGTGTGCCGGTTTTCCTGTTACGGAACGTGAGCATGAACTCGGCAGTTACGAGGCCACAGGGGGAATCGCCGTGAGTCCACAGAGCGGACAGCAGGCCACCAGGGAACACGTGGACGGACTGCCGAACCAGCAGGTGCGGACCGTCGCGGAGCGCAAGGCCGGAGTCGCGGGCAAACCGGGCCCGGTCGCCGGCGCGAGCGCCGGCCGCGCGGTCGCGCCCAAGCAGCAGGGTGCGCTGGTCAGCGACACCGGCCGCACCAGGATCGCGGACGGCGTGGTGGCGAAGATCGCCGGCATGGCGTCCCGCCAGGTCGGCGGCGTCTACGCCATGGGCGCCGGGATGGCCCGCACGATCGGCTCGGTCCGGGAGCGCATCCCGGGCGTCGGGACCAGCGTGACCCGGGGCGTCGCGGTCCAGGTCGGGGAGCGGCAGGCCGCCGTGGACATCGACCTGGTCGTCGAGTACGGGGTCGCCATCCCCGACCTCGCCCGGGACGTCCGGGAGAGCGTGGTCCACCAGATCGAGCAGATGACCGGGCTGGAGGTGGTCGAGGTGAACATCACCGTCGACGACGTCCACCTGCCCGGGGACGAGAACAGGCAGGACGACGCGTCGAACGACGCCGACAGGCCGACGCCGCGGGTGCAGTGACCGGCTCGACGCTCGATCAGGCGGGACGGACGGGGGCCGAAGCGCCGCCGTCCGTCGAGGTGGCTGAGCGTGTCGCCGCCGCGGTGTCCGCGCTTCCGGGCGTGGCGGGCCTCGCGACCGGGTGTCTGCCCCCGGTCGCGGGGCTCCAGGTCGGAGTGCCGATGAGCGGGGTCTCCGTGTGGGACGACGCCGTCGAGATCGGCGTGGTGGCCCGGTTCGGACGTCCGCTGGAGGAACTCGCGGACGACGTCCGGGCCGTCGCGCGTCCGCTGGCCGGGGACCGCCGGGTGGACGTCCTGATCGCCGACATCGCCGACATCGTCGAGGACGACGAAACAGACGCGGACGACGCGACGGGATGAGGGCGGACGGGATGGGGATGGGGACGCGGGACGAGGCCAGGGCGGAGCGCTCGGCGTTCCGCGCCTGGGTCCGCGACCACCACCCGGACCTCGGCGGCGATCCGGAGACGTTCGCCGCCGGGCTCCGCCGCAGGCGGCGCAGCCGGACGGACGCGGACACGGGCTCGGGTTCGGGCTCGGGCCCGTCCCCGGACGCGCCGATCGTCGGCGTCCAGAGGCGTTTCGGCCCGGTCGCGGCGGTGGAGCGCTGGCGCTATCGCCGCGACCGGGCGCGACGGCTGCGATAGCGGCTCAAGGGGGAGAGCATGAACGGAATCTCGATCTGGTCCATCGTGGGCCTCGGGTTCGGGACCGCGCTCGGCTTCGCCGGGGTGTTCGGCGGATTGGCCGGGTTTCTACTGGTTTTGGTGCTCGGCGTGGTGGGTCTTCTGGCCGGGCGCGTCGTCGCCGGTGAGATCGACGTCGCCGGGCTGTGGGAGTCCTTCGGCAACCGGAAGCGGCCGACCGTATGAGCCTCGCGGCGCCCGCCGGGCCCACGGTTCGGCTCGTGCCGCCCACGTCATCCACGTCGCCCATTCCGCACGCGTCGGAGCGTGGGACGACCCTGGTCACCGATCGGGTGCTCACGCGGGTGGTCGGCCGGGCGGCCGGGGAGGCGGCCGGGACGACGGGACGGGACCGGTCCGTCCTCGGCGTGCGCGTGGGCGGACGCGTCGACGCCCGTGCCCGGGTCGTCGTCGACGGCGACCGGGTGATCGCGCGCGTGTCCACGTCGGTCGAGTACCCGGTGCCCGTGCGGCAGGTGGCGCGGCGCATCCGTGAGGCGGTGAGCGCCCGCGTCCACGAGATGACCGGCATGACCGTCGATCGGGTGGACGTCGAGATCGCCGCCTTCGACCGTCCCGAAGAGCTTGTGACCGCCTCCGGACGGAGGCGAATCCTATGACCACGCGTGCGGGGCGGCCGCCGACGTCGCGGACGGCGGAGGACGCGACGGTTCCAGCCGGGAGGGGGAAGCGGGCGGGGCGCGTGGCGCGGTCGGCGTTCCGGCCGCGCCGGTTCATGACGTCGCTGATCGCCGCGGTGGTGCTGACCGCCGGTGGAGCGCTCACCGCGATCGAGGTGTTCTCGGTCATGGGCGGGCATCCGGCGCGGATCGTCCCGTATGGGTGGTTCGTGCATTGGGCGGAGCACGCGTCCTGGCGGAGCTGGCAGGTGCTCGCGATCTGCGCCGCCGTGGCGCTGGTCGGGCTGTGGTTCGTGCTGGCCGGGCTGCTTCCGGGACGGCCCCGGGTCGTCCCGTTGCGCGGTGACGACCGGGATCTCGCGATGGCGGTCACGCGCGGCGGGCTGGGCAAGGCGCTCGTGGCGGTGGCCGAGGAGGTCCCGGGTGCGACGCAGGCGCGTGTCTCGCTGGGCCGCCGCCGCGTGAGGGTGTCCGTGCACTGCCCGTCCCATGCGGTGGACGCGGTGAAGGAGCAGGTCAGACGGGCCGTCCAGGGGAAGCTGGAGGAGATCCGTCCGCTGACGGGGTACAGGGTCGCCGTCAGGGCGCGGACGAGGCGGGTCTGAGCGATGGACCGGCATGCCGCGCGCCTGAACCGGGTCCTGCTCGTCCTGACGGGGTTGCTGCTGATCGCGGCCGGGGGAACCGGGCTCGCGTTCGGGCTGGGGGCCTTCGGTCACTTGCGCGCGCACCAGCCGGTCCTCAGCAGGGTGACGCGTCACTTCGCGGCCGTGCACGCCTGGTACTGGCCCGAGATCGGCGCAGGTGCCGTGGTGGCCGCGTTCATCGGGATCGCCTGGCTGCTCGCGCAGGGACGCTCCGACCGCATCGCCGGGGTCGTCCTGGACGATGGCGACGGCACGGGCCGGACGATCGTCCCCGCCGGGACGCTCGCGACCGCGCTTCAGGACGACATTCAGGGGCTGCCCGGCGTCCGGTCGGCGCGGGTGAGGCTGACGGGGAAGCCGTCCGCGCCGAGACTGCGCCTCAATGTCACCTACGAGCGGCGCGCCGACCTGCTGGAACTGCGCCGCGGCCTCCAGGATCCGGCGCTCGCGCGGCTGCGCGGCACGCTCGAGGTGGAGCGGCTGCCCACGGTCGTCCGGCTCAACCTGGTCACCGGGGACGAGCGCCGCGTCGTCGAGTGAGTCCGCCTCCGACGACCGAACCCGGCTCTGGTCGCCGGACCGGGCGTGCGCGATGATGCCCGCCATGGACGAAGTGATGGCGGGACACGTGGCCGCGTACGAGCAGACGGTCCGGTCGACGATCGGGCTGGCCGAGACGTTCGGCGACGCGGACTGGGAACGGCCGACCGAGCTCCCCGGCTGGAACGTCAAGGACATCGTGTCCCACCTGGTCGGCGTGGAGACGATGCTGATGGGCGAGGATCCCGCGCCCGGCCACACGCTTCCGGACGACCTCCCGCACGTCCGCAACGACCTCGGCAAGGTGGTGGAGCCCGCGGTGGACCACCGGCGCGGGACGCCCGGACCCGAGGTGCTGAAGGAGCTCCGGGCCGTCCTCGACCGGCGGATGGAGCGGCTCGCGACGACCCCGCCCGACGAGCGCACGTGGCTGCCGACCGGCGGCGAGGGACCCTACGTCGAGCTGATGGCGTTCCGCGCGTTCGACTGCTGGGCGCACGAGCAGGACATCCGGCGCGCCGTCGGGCGTCCCGGCAACCTGGACGCCCCCGCCGCCGGGCGGATGTTCCAGATCGTCTCGCGCGGCCTCCCGATGATCGTCGGCAAGCGCGCCGCCGCGTCCCCCGGGACGGCCGTGACGTTCGAGAGCACCGGCCCGTTCACGTTCGTCCGGCACGTCGTGGTCGGCCCGGACGGGCGCGCCGCGTTCGCCGAGACGGCCCCTGAGGACGCGACCGTCCTGCGGATGGACTGGGAGACCTTCGTCCGCCTGGTGGCCGGGCGCTGCACGTCCGCCGACGTGACCGTCGAGGTCAGCGGGGACGAGGCGCTGGCCGCACGGGTCCTGGGAGCCATGACCTTGGCACCTTGACGACGCCACCCAGGCAGCTTGACGGACCTTTTGTCCTCCTGATCCCCAAAATCACCCATCTGCGTCCTAGCGTTCGGAGTACCCGCTGACGTCGAGGGCGTTTGGAGGTGTTCGCTTGCTGGAGCACCAGAGGACGGACGGCTCCCCAGAGGAGCCCTTCGACGGATGGAGGCGCAACCTGAACGACTTCCCAACGGGCCCCTTCCACTAGAGCGGCCCGAGCGCTTCGCGGAGGTCGTGTCCTACCGCCACGGCCTCCGGGAGCGCGACCCGTATTTCGCACTGTCCAGACGTCCGGGACGCTCACGATCCCGGACGTCTCTTTGCGCTGTGACCGGCGCCACGCCCCTAGTGGGTTGGAAAATCCAACTGACAGCGCGACTCTTGGGTTGGAGATTCCAACTCAGGAGGCAGTCATGCGAGACGCGGTGATCGTCGAAGCCGTCAGGACCCCGATCGGCAAGGGGAGGCCGGGCGGCGCCCTGCACGAGGACCACCCCGTGGACCTCCTCGCCCGCACCCTGAAGGCGCTGGTGGAGCGCGCCGGCATCGACCCGTCCGCCGTGGACGACGTGATCGGCGGCGTGGTCACCCAGGCGGGGGAGCAGGCCCTCAACCTCACCCGCAACGCCGTCCTCGCGGCCGGATTCCCCGAGTCCGTCCCCGCGACGACCGTGGACCGCCAGTGCGGCTCGTCCCAGCAGGCCCTGCACTTCGCCGCGCAGGGCGTGATCTCCGGCGCGTACGACGTGGCGATCGCGTGCGGCGTCGAGTCGATGTCCCGCGTCCCGATGGGCTCGGCCGTCCTGCCCGGCAGCGACCCGTTCGGCCCGCTGCTGAACGAGCGCTACCCCGAGGGCCTGGTCGGCCAGGGGATCTCCGCCGAGCTGATCGCCGCCCGCTGGAAGCTCTCCCGCGCCGAACTGGACGCCTTCGCCACCGAGTCCCACCGCCGCGCGGCCCGGGCCTGGGAGAAGCACGAGTTCGACCGCGAGCTGGCCTGGCCCGGCATGGACGAGTCGGTCCGTCCGGCCACGACCCCCGAGGTCCTCGCCGGGCTCAAGCCCGCCTACTTCTACGAGGAGGCCGCCCGGCGCTTCCCGGAGATCGGCTGGGAGATCACGGCGGGCAACGCGTCCCCGATCAACGACGGCGCCGCGGCCGTCCTCGTCATGAGCCGCGAGGCCGCCGAGCGCCTCGGCCTGCGCCCCCGCGCCCGCTTCCACACCTTCGCCGTCGCGGGCGACGACCCGCTCCTCATGCTCACCGCGATCATCCCCGCCACCGCCAAGGTCCTCGCGCGCTCCGGCCTGGACCTCGCCGACATCGACCTGTTCGAGGTGAACGAGGCGTTCTCACCGGTCGTCCTCGCCTGGCTCCGCGAGACGGGCGCCGACCCGGCCCGGACCAACGTCCGCGGCGGCGCCATCGCCCTCGGCCACCCGCTCGGCGCGAGCGGCGCCCGCATCATGACCACCCTCCTGCACGCCCTGGAGGACACCGGCGGACGCTACGGCCTCCAGACCATGTGCGAGGCGGGCGGCCTCGCCAACGCGACGATCATCGAGCGCCTCTAGCAGCGAATACGATGATGACCATGCCGCCGAAGGACGCCGACCCGAGGGCCTGCTCGATCGCCGACACCCTGGACCTGATCGGCGAGCGCTGGTCGGTCCTGGTCGTCCGCGAGCTCTTCCACGGCGTCCGGCGCTTCGACGGCATCGCCCGCAACACCGGCGCGTCCCGCGACATCCTCACCGCGCGCCTCCGCAAGCTGGAGCACAGCGGGATCATTTACCGCGAGCAGTACAGCGACCGTCCGGCCCGGTACGAGTACCACCTCACCGAGGCCGGACGCGAGCTGGGCGACGTCCTGCTGACGCTGCTCAAGTGGGGCGACCGCCACATCAACAGCGACGATCCGCCCGTCACCTGGACCCACTCCTGCGGCGCCGACCTCGTTCCCGAGGTCGTCTGCGCCGCCTGCGGCGAACCCGCCCGCGAGGGCGCCCACACCCCCCACGGCCGGGGCGTCCGCCCCGCCTAACGGCCGGTCAGCACTCGATGACGTTGACGGCGAGGCCGCCGCGCGAGGTCTCCTTGTACTTGTCGAGCATGTCCCGGCCGGTGTCCTTCATGGTCTTGATGGCGCGGTCCAGGGAGACGAAGTGCTTGCCGTCGCCGCGCAGGGAGATGCGGGCGGCGCTGATGGCCTTGATGGCGCCGACGGCGTTGCGCTCGATGCAGGGGACCTGGACGAGGCCGCCGACGGGGTCGCAGGTGAGGCCGAGGTTGTGCTCGATGCCGATCTCGGCGGCGTTCTCGACCTGCTCGGGGGTGCCGCCGAGGACCTCGGTGAGGCCGGCGGCGGCCATCGAGCAGGCGGAGCCGACCTCGCCCTGGCAGCCGACCTCGGCGCCGGAGATGCTGGCGTTCTGCTTGAACAGGACGCCGATGGCCCCGGCGGTCAGCAGGAAGCGGACGACGCCCTCGTCGTCCGCGCCCGGGACGAACCGGTCGTAGTAGTGCAGGACGGCCGGGACGATGCCCGCCGCGCCGTTGGTGGGGGCCGTGACGATCCGTCCGCCCGCGGCGTTCTCCTCGTTCACGGCGAGGGCGAACAGGGTCACCCAGTCCATCGCGTGCAGCGGGTCGGTGGCCTTCTCGGCGATCAGCGTGCGGTGCAGGCGGGGCGCGCGCCGGGGCACCTTCAGGCCGCCGGGCAGCAGGCCCTCGCGGGAGCAGCCGCGGTCCACGCAGGCGCGCATGACGTGCCACAGCTCGACCAGGCCGGACCGGATCTCGGCCTCGGAGCGGCCGAACGCCTTCTCGTTCTCCATCATCAGCGCGGAGATCGACAGGCCCGTCTCGCGGCAGAGTTCCAGGAGCTCGACGCCGCTGTCGAAGCGGTAGGGCAGGACGGTGTCGTCGGCCTTGATGCGGTCGGCGCCGGTGGCGTGCTCGTCGACGACGAAGCCGCCGCCGACCGAGTAGTAGACCCTGCTGCGCAGCTCGTTGCCGTCGGCGTCGAACGCGGTGAAGCGCATGCCGTTCGGGTGGCCGGGCAGGGAGATCTTGCGCTCGAACACCAGGTGCTCGCCGATCACGAACGGGACCGGGTGCGAGCCGAACAGGACCAGTGACCCGGTCTCGCGGACGCGCGCGATGCGCTCGTCGGCGGTGTCCACGTCCACCAGCTCGGGCTTGTCGCCCTCCAGGCCGAGGATGACGGCCTTGTCGCTGCCGTGCCCCTTGCCGGTCAGGCCGAGCGAGCCGTACAGGACCGCCTGGACGGACGCGGTCTTCTCCAGGACGCCGTCCTGGTCGAGTCCGCGCGCGAAGCGGTGGGCGGCCGCCATCGGTCCTCCGGTGTGCGAGGAGGACGGCCCGATGCCGATCTTGAAGAGGTCGAAAACGCTGATAGCCATGGACTTGCTACTCCGTTGTAGCGTGCGGAAACACGTGGCCCCCGGCCGCCCCGGGGGCGGACGGGGGCACGGTGATCACAGGTTCGGGTAGAGCGGGTGCTTGTCGGCCAGGGCCTTCACCCGGGCGGCCAGGGCCGCCTGGTCGAACGACGGCTGGAGCGCCAGCGCGATGACGTCGGCGACCTCGCGGAAGTCCTCGGCGCCGAAGCCGCGGGTGGCCAGGGCCGGGGTGCCGATCCGCAGCCCGGACGTCACCATCGGCGGACGCGGGTCGTTCGGGACGGCGTTCCGGTTCACGGTGATGCCGACGTCGTGCAGCCGGTCCTCGGCGTCCCGGCCGGTCAGCTCGGAGTCGACCAGGTCGACCAGGACCAGGTGGACGTCCGTGCCGCCGGTCAGCACCTTCACGCCGGCCTTCGCCGCGTCCTCGGCGAGCAGGCGCTCGGCCAGGATGCGTGCCCCTTCCAGCGTACGCCGCTGGCGGCCCGCGAACTCCTCCGAGGCCGCGACCTTGAGCGCGACCGCCTTGGCGGCGATCACGTGCTCCAGCGGACCGCCCTGCATGCCGGGGAAGACGGCAGAGTTGATCTTCTTGCCGAACTCCTCCCTCGCCATGATCAGGCCGCCGCGCGGACCGCCGAGGGTCTTGTGCGTGGTCGTCGTGACGATGTCGGCGAACGGGACGGGCGACGGGTGCAGCCCGGCGGCGACCAGGCCCGCGAAGTGGGCCATGTCGACCATGAGCAGCGCGTCGACGGAGTCGGCGATCTCGCGGAACCGGGCGAAGTCCAGTTGACGCGGGTACGCCGACCAGCCGGCCACGATCATCTTCGGCCGGTGCTCCTCGGCGAGGCGCGCGACCTCGTCCATGTCCACCCGGCCGTCGTCCTCGCGGACGTGGTAGGGCACCACGTTGAGGACCTTGCCCGAGTAGTTGAGCCGCATGCCGTGGGTCAGGTGGCCGCCGTGCGCCAGGTCCAGGCCCAGGATGGTGTCGCCGTGGTTCAGCAGCGCGAAGTAGACGGCCGTGTTGGCCTGCGCGCCCGAGTGCGGCTGGACGTTGGCGAACTCGGCCCCGAACAGGGCCTTGGCCCGGTCGATGGCCAGCTGCTCGGTGACGTCCACGTACTCGCAGCCGCCGTAGTAGCGGCGGCCCGGGTAGCCCTCGGCGTACTTGTTGGTGAGGACCGTCCCCTGGGCCTCCAGCACCGCGACCGGCGTGAAGTTCTCCGAGGCGATCATCTCGAGGGTCGACTGCTGGCGGTGCAGCTCGTCGGCGACCGCGGCGGCGACCTCCGGGTCCACCTCCGCCAGCGGGGCGTCGTGCGAGGAGGGGGCCGTCATGCTCAGGACTCCTCGGTCAGCTTGGCGTAGGCGGCGGCGTCCAGCAGGTCGCCCGGCTCCTCGGTGATCTTGACCTTGAAGATCCAGCCCTCGCCGTACGGGTCGTCGTTGATCACCTTCGGCTCCTCGATCACGGCCGCGTTGATCGCGGTGACCTCGCCGTTGACCGGGGAGACCAGGTCGCTGACCGACTTGGTGGACTCCACCTCGCCGCAGGGCTCGCCGGCCTCGACGCTCTCGCCCTCCTTCGGCTGGAGCTCGAGGAAGACGATCTCGCCGAGCGCGTCGGCGGCATGCTGGGTGATGCCGATGGTGACGATGCCGTCCTCGTTGTCGAGACCGGCGACCCACTCGTGGTCTTCGCTGTAGCGGAGCTGCTCCGGAACGCTCACGGTTGTTCTCTCTCCAGGATTCAGGAACGCTTGTAGAAAGGCAGGGCGACGACGTCGACCGGCTCGTGCCGGCCGCGGACGTCCACGACCAGTCCGGTGGTGTCCTCGGGGACCGAGGAGTCCAGGTAGGCCATGGCGATCGGCTTGCCCAGTGTGGGCGACGGAGCGCCGCTGGTCACCACGCCGCACGGCGTGCCGTCCGGGCCGACGACCGCGTACCCCTTGCGGGGCGCCCGGCGCCCGCGGGCCACCAGTCCCACGAGCCTACGGCCTGCGGCGGCCTCCGCACGCGCGGCCAGCGCGGGCCGTCCGACGAAGTCCCCGTTCTTCTCGAACTTGACCACCCGGCCGAGCCCCGCCTCGAACGGGGTCGTCTCGGCGGTCAGCTCGTTGCCGTAGAGCGGCATCCCGGCCTCCAGGCGCAGGGTGTCGCGCGCCGACAGCCCGGACGGCATGACCCCCTCGACCCCGGCCAGGACGTTCCACAGCTTCACCGCGTCGGCCGCGGCGACGAAGAGCTCGAAGCCGTCCTCGCCGGTGTAGCCGGTGCGCGCGATCAGCGCGTCCACCCCGGCCACGGTCCCGGGCAGGATCGCGTAGTACTTCAGCTCGGGCAGCGGGGCGTCGGTGAAGCGGAGCAGGATGTCCTGCGCGTCCGGGCCCTGGAGCGCGATCAGCGCGTAGGCGTCGGACCGGTCGTCCACCTCGGTGTCGAAGTCCTTGGCGCGCTCGACCAGGGCCTCCCGGACGACCGCGACGTTGGAGGCGTTCGCGACGACCAGGTAGGTCTCGGCGGCCAGGCGGTAGACGATCAGGTCGTCCAGGACGCCGCCGTCCTCCGCGCAGATCATGGTGTAGCGGGCCTTGCCCACGGCCATCGGCGAGATGTTGCCGACCAGCGCGAAGTCCAGTGCGGCGGCGGCCTGCGGGCCGGTCAGGAAGATCTCGCCCATGTGGGAGAGGTCGAACAGGCCGGCGCCGTCGCGGACGGCCTTGTGCTCGGCCGTCTCGCTGGCGTACCGGAGCGGCATGAGGTAGCCCGCGAAGTCCACGAGGTTGGCGCCCAGAGCGGCATGGACGTCGTACAGCGGCGTCTTCTTGGGAGTCGGATCGGCGGACATGGGTCTGGCTCCTTGGTCGCGGATGGCGCGCGTGGACGTCCCGTCAATGGTCCCATCGCGCCCCGGGCGGCTCGGTGCCTCCCCCTCTGTCATCGGCGCCTGAGAGTTTCACCCCCGCGACGAAAGGGGGGCTTTCACCTTCGGCGGAGGGCGCGGGACGCCCTCGCTTTCCAGAGGTCGCCTGGTCCGCGCGGTCCGTGGGGCCTGAGAGGTTCCGGGGAGGAGTTGCTCCTTCGGCGGCCCCCGCTGGCGGCGGGAGCACTCTCCCGCGCGGGTTCAACGGCTGCCCGCAATGTACCAGCGCGCTCGACCCCGCTACCAGCCGACTTGTCGCCCTTTGCGGCGTATTTCGCCGTTCTGATTGACGGCGCCCGATCGCGACGGTTGCATGATCCGACGTTCAGGGACTTTTCAGCCGACGAAAGGATCTCATGATGGCGTTCACCCGGAGCCGCGTGTGGCTCGCGTCCGGCGCGGGGGCCGCGGTGGTCGCCGCGTCCGTGGCGGCGGTCGCCTGGGACGGCGCGTCCGGCGGGCACGAGGCGGGGGCGGTCGCCGCGACGTCGGCAGCCGGGTTCAAGCACCCGGGCGTGCTGGTCGGCAAGCAGCAGCTCGACACGATGCGCACCCGTGTGAAGGCGGGCAAGCAGCCGTGGAAGACGGCTTACGACGCGATGCTCGCGAGCAAGTACGCCGACCTCAAGCGGACGCCGAAGCCCCGCGCGAACGTCGAGTGCGGCCCGTCGTCCAACCCGAACCACGGCTGCTCGGACGAGCGCGACGACGCGATGGCCGCCTACACCGACGCCCTCGCCTACACGGTCAACCATGATCAGAAGTACGCGGCCAAGGCCGTCCAGCTGATGGACGCGTGGGCGAAGGTCCTCAAGCAGCACACCAACTCCAACGCGCCGCTCCAGGCGGCCTGGGCCGCCAACGACTGGGCCCGCGCCGCCGAGATCATCAAGTACTCCCCGTACGGCGCCAAGTGGACGGGCAGGAAGAAGTTCGCGTCCTTCCTGCGGACCGTCTACCTGCCCATGGTCAACAAGGACCGGCCGACCACGAACGGCAACTGGGAACTGATCATGACGGACGCGACGCTCTCCATCGCCGTCCACACCGACGACCGGGCCACCTTCAACACGGCCGTGGCGCGCTGGCGCAAGCGCCTGCCCGAGTACGTCTACCTGAAGAAGGACGGCGCGCTCCCGAAGACCCCGGCCGGGATCAGCGGCAAGGCCGCGACGATCAAGTACTGGCAGGGCCAGGGCACCTTCGTGGACGGCCTCGCCCAGGAGACCTGCCGGGACTTCGGCCACACCGGCTGGGGCCTGGACGCCGCGATCCACGTCGCCGAGACCGCCCGCCTCCAAGGGCTGGACCTCTACAAGGAGGCCCAGCCCCGCCTGACCAAGGCCATGGAGTTCCACGCCCAGTACGACCTGGGGACGAAGGCTCCGTCCTGGCTCTGCAAGGGCGCCCCCAAGACCGGCCTCGGCCCGGTCCTGGAGGTCGGGTACAACGCCTACCACCACCGCCTGGGCGTCTCACTGCCCAAGACAGGCGCCCTGGTCACGGCCAAGCGCCCGGCCGGGCCGTCCCACTTCCTCGGCTGGGAGACCCTGACCCACGCCGACGCTCCCTAGAGCGGGGTGACGTAGGCGCCCGAGATGCCGCCGTCCACGAGGAACTCGGACGCGGTGATGAAGGACGCGTCGTCCGAGCCCAGGAACGCGACGGCCGCCGCGATCTCCTCGGGCTCGGCGAAGCGCCCGGTCGGAATGTGGACGAGCCTCCGGGCCGCCTTCTCCGGGTCCTTGGCGAACAGTTCCTGGAGGAGCGGCGTCGAGACCGGCCCCGGGCAGAGGGCGTTGACGCGGATGCCCTCGCGGGCGAACTGGACGCCCAGCTCCCGCGACATCGCCAGGACCCCGCCCTTGGACGCCGTGTAGGAGATCTGCGAGGTAGCCGCGCCCATCACCGCCACGAACGACGCGGTGTTGATGATCGAGCCCTTCCCCTGCGCCTGCATGTACGGGATCACGTACTTGCAGCACAGGTAGACGCTGGTCAGGTTGACGTCCTGGACGCGTTTCCAAGCGTCGAGCCCTGTCTCCAGGATCGAGTCGTCGTCGGGCGGCGAGATGCCCGCGTTGTTGAACGCGACGTCGATCCGTCCGTAGGCGTCGTGGGCGGCCCGGAACAGGGCCTTCACGTCGTCCTCGGACGTGACATCGGTGCGGACGAACAGGCCGCCGACCTCGTCGGCCGCCTTCCGGCCGCCCGACTCGTCCAGGTCGGCGATGACGACCTTCGCGCCCTCGGCGGCGAGGCGGCGGGACGTCGCCAGGCCGATCCCGCTGGCTCCGCCGGTGACGACGGCGACGCGGTCCTCGAATCGCTGCACGCTATTCCTCCGTCGAGATGAAGACGTTCTTGGTGTCGGTGAAGGCGGCGAGGGCGTCCGGGCCGAGTTCGCGGCCGAGGCCGGACTGCTTGAAGCCGCCGAACGGGGTCCAGTAGCGGACGGACGAGTGGGAGTTGACCGACAGGTTCCCGGCCTCGACCGCCCGCGACATGCGGAAGGCGCGGCCGACGTCGCGCGTCCAGATCGAGCCGGACAGGCCGTACGGGGTGTCGTTGGCGATCCGGACGGCGTCCGCCTCGTCCTCGAAGGGGACGACGATCGCGACCGGCCCGAAGACCTCCTCGCGCCACGCGGGCAGGTCGGTCACGCCGTCCCCGGCGAGGACGGTCGGGGCGAACCAGAACCCCTTCCCGGACGGAGCCGAACCCCGGACGGCAACGGGGGCGCCGCCGGTGACGTAGGAGGCGACGCGCGCCCGGTGCGCGCCGCTGATCAGTGGCCCGACCTGCGTCTTCTCGTCCCGCGGATCACCGACCACCACGGCTTGGACGGCAGGTTCCAGCAGTTCCATGAACCGGTCGTAGACCGTCCGCTGGACGAGGATGCGGGACCGGGCGCAGCAGTCCTGCCCGGCGTTGTCGAAGACCGCGCCGGGGGCCGTGGCGGCGGCCTTCTCCAGGTCGGCGTCCGCGAAGACGATGTTCGCGGACTTGCCGCCGAGTTCGAGCGTGAGGCGCTTGACGCTCGCCGCGCAGGCGGCCATCAGCTCCTGCCCGACCCGCGTCGAGCCCGTGAAGGCGATCTTCGCGACGTCCGGGTGGTCGGCGAGCCGCCGTCCCGCGACCGGGCCCTCGCCGGGCAGGACGGTCACCACGTCCTCCGGCAGCCCGGCCTCCAGCGCCAGCTCCCCGACGCGCAGCGCCGTCAGGGGCGTCGTCTCGGCAGGCTTGACGATCACCGTGTTACCGGCCGCGAGCGCCGGGGCGAGGCCCCAGCCGAGGATCGGCATCGGGAAGTTCCACGGGACGATCAGCCCGACCACACCGAGCGGCTCGTGGAAGGTGACGTCCAGCCCGCCCGGCACCGGGATCTGCTGCCCGGTCAGCCGTTCGGGCGCGGCCGAGTAGTAAAGCAGCACGTCACGGAGGTTCCCGGCCTCCCAGCGGGCCTGCGCGATCGGGTGCCCGGCCTCGTCCACCTCCAGCTCGGCGAGCTCGTCGACGTGCTCGTCCACCACTTCGGCGAAGCGCCGCAGCAGCCGCGCGCGGTCGCCGGGGGAGACCGCCCGCCAGTGGACGTAAGCGCGGCGAGCCCGCTCGACGGCCCGATCGGTGTCGGAGACCGAGGCCATCGCCACGGACGTGACGACCTCCTCGGTCGCGGGGTTGATCAGCTCCAACGAAGCACCCTTCTCACAGTCGCTCGAAGCCGCGGAACAGCTCCCAGTCGGTGACGGCCCGGTCGTAGGCGTCCAGTTCCACCTGGGCGTTGTTGGCGTAGTGCTCGACGACCTCCTTGCCGAACGCCTCGGCGGCCAGGTCGGACGCCGTCCAGTCGGCGGCGGCGTCGCGCAGCGAGCGGGCGACCGTGGACGCGTCGGACGCGTACGCGTTGCCCCGGTACGGCTCCTCGAGCGGCAGGTCGTTGTCGATGCCGTGCAGCCCGGCCGCGATCATCCCGGCGACGGCCAGGTACGGGTTCACGTCGCCGCCGGGCGTCCGGTTCTCGATCCGCAGGGACGGCCCGTGCCCGACGAGCCGCAGCGCGCACGTCCGGTTGTCCAGGCCCCACTTGATCGCGGTCGGCGCGAACGAGCCGGGCTGGTACCGCTTGTACGAGTTGATCGTCGGCGCGTAGAGCAGCGTGAAGTCGCGCATGAGCGCCTGCTGGCCGGCGATGAACGCCCGTCCGACATCCGACAGGCCGTGCGCACCCTCGGATGAGGCGAGCACCGGCCGTCCGTCGGCGTCCCGTAGCGACAGGTGGATGTGGCAGGAGTTTCCTTCGCGTTCGTTGGGCTTGGCCATGAACGTGATGGCCATGCCTTCCTGCGCGGCTATCTCCTTTGCCCCCGTCTTGTACAACGAGTGGTTGTCACACGTTGACAAGGCGTCGTTGTACCGGAACGCGATCTCGTGCTGTCCGAGGTTGCACTCGCCCTTGGCGGACTCGACGTACATGCCCGCGCCCTCCATGCCGAGCCGGATCCGCCGCAGCAGCGGCTCGACCCGGGCCCCGCCGAGCAGCGAGTAGTCCACGTTGTACTGGTTGGCCGGGGTGAGGTCGCGGTAGGCGCGGTTCCAGGCGTCCTCGTAGGTGTCGGCGTAGACGATGAACTCCAGCTCGGTGCCCGCGAAGGCCGTCCAGCCGCGTTCGGCGAGCCGGTCGGTCTGGCGGCGCAGGATCTGCCGGGGGGACGCCGCGACGTCCGAGCCGTCCTCCCAGCCGAGGTCGGCGTGGACGAGCGCCGCGCCCTCCTGCCAGGGGATCCGCCGCAGCGTCGCGAGGTCGGGCCGCATCACGAAGTCCCCGTACCCGCGTTCCCAGGACGACATGGCATAGCCGTCCACGGTGTTCATGTCGACGTCCACGGCCAGCAGGTAGTTGCAGCCCTCCGAGCCGTGCCCGGCGACCTCCTCCAGGAAGAACCGCGCCGACAGCCGCTTGCCCTGCAACCGTCCCTGCATGTCCGCGATCGCGATGATCACGGTGTCGATCCGTCCGGCCGCGACCTCGTCGCGTAGTTCGTCGAGGTTCACGCGACCCCCTTCAGGTCGTCCTCGATGGCGGCCAGTTCCTCGGCGGTGCCCTGCACCTTCGGGCCCTTGAACCAGCGGCGGGCGGACAGCACCCACCACAGCGCGGCGCCGCCGAGGACGACGGCGAGGGCGATCGGCGCGTAGTTGAAGCTGTCGGTGGTGATCGGGTTGCTGGGCGGCAGCATGAACAGGACAGAGATGATCAGGACCCAGACCACCGCGACCGTCCCGATCGGACGGCTCCAGCGGCCGAGGTGCCAGGGCCCGCGCTCGAACGCGTCGCCCTGCCGCAGCCGCAGGAACGTCGGGATCACGTAGGCGATGTAGAGGCCGATCACCGCGACGGACGTGACGGCGAGGTAGGCGGTGTAGTTCCACAGCGCGGGCAGGGCCAGCACGAACGCGCAGGTCGCCGCGAGCCAGATCGCGTTGGTGGGCGTCCGGGTGCGCGCGTTGATGTGGTGCCAGACGCGGGAGAGGGGGAGCGCGCCGTCCCGGGAGAACGCGTAGATCATCCGGGAGTTCGCGGTGACCGAGGCCGTCCCGCAGAAGAACTGCGCGCCGAACGAGATGAGGATGAGCACGTCGCCGAGGGACCGTCCGGTCGCGGACGTGAAGATCTGCGCGGGCCCGTCGGCGGCGGCCTTGTCGTAGTCGCCGATCGCGAAGGTCATGCCGAGCAGCAGCAGCCAGCCCGCGACGATCGAGATCAGCACCGAGTTCACGATGCCGCGCGGGCCGGACCGGGCCGCGTCGTGCGTCTCCTCGGTCATGTGCGCGGACGCGTCGTACCCCGTGAGCGTGTACTGCGACAGCAGCAGGCCGATCAGCGCCGCGTAGACGCCGTAGTGCCAGCCGGTCTGGTTGACGAACTTGGTGAACACGAACGTGGCGCTCTGGTGGTGGGACGGCTTGATCGCCAGCACGCCGAGGACGACCGCGACGCCGAGGACGTGCCACCACACGCTCACGCCGTTCAGCAGCGCCACCAGCCGGACGCCGAACTGGTTCAGCAGCGCGTGGATCACCAGCAGGACCGCGAACAGCAGGAAGGTGTGGCCGGGCGAGACCGTGTACCCGAACCGGTCGTCCAGCAGGGGGTTGAGGAAGGCGGCCGAGCCGTAGACGATCCCGGCGGTGACCGCGACCTGGCCGGTGAAGTTGAACCAGCCGGTGAACCAGGACCAGGCCGGGCCGTTGCGCGGGGCGAGCTTGGCGGCCCAGTAGTAGAGGCCGCCGGCGGTCGGGTAGCTGGAGCAGACCTCGGCCATCGCGAGCGCGACCAGCAGGGTCATCGCGCCGACGCCGAGCCAGCCCCAGGTGATCACGGCGGGGCCGCCGCCCTTGAGGCCGATCGTGTAGGACGTGAGGCAGCCGGTGAGCACCGAGATGATCGTGAACGAGACCGCGAAGTTGGCGAAGCCGGACATGGACCGCCGCAGTTCCTGGGCGTAGCCCAGCTCGTGCAGGCGTCGTTCGTCGTCGGAACGGGTGGGGGCGTGTTCGTCGAGGCTCACGGCGCCTCCTCGCAGGGGGTTTGAAGCCCGTTAAACGGGCTAACGTCAGACCATTAAGGTTTCTGGGAGGCGTCCCGTCAAGAGGTCCGGGGACGGAAAACCCACCTGTAACGTTGGGCCCTGTGGAGGAGATCGTGGCGGAGCGCAGCCCGCTCAGCGAGGCGGTGTTCCGGCCCGTCCGGGCGGGCAACGCGTTCGAGGAGACCGTCGAGCGGCTGCTCCAGGCGATCAAGCTGGGCGTGGTCGACCGCGGCGACCGGCTGCCGCCCGAGCGCGAGCTGGCCCCGCTCCTCGGCGTCAGCCGGGTGACGCTGCGCGAGGCCATCCGCGTCCTCGCCCAGGAGGGGTACGTCGAGTCGCGGCGCGGACGGTCCGGCGGCACGTTCGTCACCTACCGGCGGCCCCGTCCGAAGAGCGCCGACCTGCGCCGGGCGCTGATCGCGATGGGCGACGACCTGCACGACACACTGACCTTCCGGCTGGCCGTGGAGACGGGCGCGGCGCAGCTGGCGGCGTCCATGGAGCTGACCGGCGAGCAGCGCGACCTGCTCCGCCTCCGGCTCGCCGCCCTCAACTCCGCCGTGCCGGACGACTACCGCCGCCTCGACACGATCTTCCACCTGACCATCGCCGAGCTGACCGGCTCGCCGACCCTCGTCGCCGCCTGCGCCGACGCCCGGATGCGGGTCACCGACCTGCTGAACGCGATCCCCGTCCTCGCCGCCAACATCGATCACGCCGCGTTCCAGCACGACGCGATCGCCGAGGCCGTCCTGTCCGGCGATCCGGACGCCGCACGTCAGGCCGTCGCCGAGCACCTGGACGGCACCGCCGCCCTCCTCCGCGGCTTCCTCACCTGAGCCGCGCCCGCGACCCGAGCCCGGGACGTGAACCCGTGAAGCGGCGCGACCGCCCTCGCGGGTCGGGGATGTCCCTACCCGGCGGGGTATGGCGTTGTACGCGGTCCGCCACGGTCTTCTGACGTACCCTGGGTGGGTTGCTGGAGATCACCGGGAGGACGGGGAAGCGTGTTCTGGTTGGCGGGGGTGCTGATCCTCTTCTTCGGCCTGCTGGCGTCGATCGCCCTGCACGAGCTCGGCCACATGAGCTTCGCCAAGCTGTTCGGCGTGCGCGTGCCGCAGTTCATGGTGGGGTTCGGCCCGACGATGTGGTCGTTCAAACGCGGTGAGACCGAGTACGGCGTCAAATGGATCCCGCTCGGCGGGTACATCCGCATGATCGGGATGCTGCCGCCGCGCAAGGGCGACGCGCCCGGCCAGGTGCGGCAGGTGTCCACCGGGCCGTGGCAGGGACTGATCGAGAACGCCCGCGGCGCGGCGCTGGAGGAGATCCAGCCCGGCGACGACGACCGGGTGTTCTACTCCAAGAAATGGTGGCAGAAGCTGCTGATCATGTTCGGCGGCCCGGCCATGAACCTGGTCCTGGCGGTGCTGTTCTTCTCGATCCTGCTGATGGGGATCGGGCGGCAGACCCCGCAGCCAGTGATCGAGTCGGTGTCCAAGTGCGTGGTCAGCGCGGGGCAGACCGTCACCGAGTGCCCGGCGAACGCGCCGCTGACCCCGGCCGCGCAGGCCGGGCTCAAGGCCGGTGACCGGATCACCTCGTTCGACGGCCACAAGATCACCTCGTACACGCAGCTCCAGGGGCTGATCCGCGACTCGGCGGGCAAGACCGTCGCCATCGACATCCGCCGCGACGGCAAGGACATCACGACCAACACGCCGATCGTCCGCAACAAGATGGTCGACCTGAAGGACATCGACAAGACCGTCGAGGTCGGCTTCCTGGGGATCACGCCCACCGAGCCGTTCGTCCGGACGGGCCCGGGCGCGGTCGCGAGCACCATGGGCGACATGACCGGGCGCACCGCCGAGGCCCTGGTGAACATGCCGCAGAAGATGGTCGGCATCTGGAAGGCCGCGTTCAGCGACCAGAAGCGCGACCCGAACGGCCCGGTCGGCGTCGTCGGCGTGAGCCGGATGGGCGGCGAGGTCGCCGCGTCCAAGAACCTGACCACGATCCAGAAGGTCAGCGTGTTCGTCGGGCTGCTCGGCTCGCTGAACCTCGCGGTCGGCCTGTTCAACCTGATCCCGCTGCTGCCGCTGGACGGCGGCCACATGGCGGGCGCGCTGCTGGAGGCCCTGAAGAAGGGCTTCGCGCGGCTGACCCGCCGTCCCGACCCCGGCTACGTGGACGTCGCGAAGGCGCTGCCCGTGACCTACGTGATGGCGGCCGTCCTGGTCGTCATGGGCGGCCTGCTGATCTACGCCGACCTGGTCAACCCGATCAAGCTCAACGGCTGACCCGGCCTGACCTGGCCTGATGCCGAAGAACGGCCGCGCACCCTCCAGAGGGTGCGCGGCCGTTCTCGTTGGACGGGTCAGACCTCGGTCGGCATCTCGCCGGTCTTCGGGAAGCTCCGCAGCGCCGCGAGATAGGGGTCGATCTCCCAGCCCTGCGCGGCCAGCCACTCGTCCGAGCAGTAGGTGTGCCGGTAGCGCTCGGCGCCGTCGCAGATCAGCGTGACGACGCTGCCGCGCTGCCCGGTGCGGAGCATCTCGGCGACCAGCTCGCACACGCCCCACATGTTGGTGCCGGTGGAGCCGCCGGTGTTCCGGCCGGTCACCTCGTTCGTCCAGCGCATCGCCGCGACCGACGCCGGGTCCGGCACCTGGATCATCCGGTCGATCACCGTCGGCAGGAAGGACGGCTCGACGCGCGGACGGCCGATGCCCTCGATCCGCGAGCCGGCCGCGGTGCGGGTCATGTCGCCGTCCTTGAACGCGCCGTAGAACGCCGAGCCCTCCGGGTCCACGACCGCGACGCGCGTCTGCAACCGGCGGTACCGGACGTACCGCCCGATCGTCGCGGACGTCCCGCCCGTTCCGGCGCCGACCACGATCCACGCGGGCTCGGGGAACCGCTCCAGCTCGAGCTGCTCGAAGATCGACGCGGCGATGTTGTTGTTGGCCCGCCAGTCGGTGGCCCGCTCGGCGTAGGTGAACTGGTCCATGAAGTGGCCGCCGCACTCGTCGGCCAGCCGCCGCGACTCGGAGTAGATCGTGGTCGGGTCGTCCACCAGGTGCGGGCGTCCGCCGTAGAACTCGATCAGCTCGATCTTCTCCGGGCTGGTGGACGCGGGCATCACCGCGACGAACGGCAGCCCCAGCAGCCGGGCGAAGTACGCCTCCGACACCGCGGTCGAGCCGGACGACGCCTCGATGATCGTCGTCCCCTCGCTGATCCAGCCGTTGGCCAGCCCGTACAGGAACAGCGACCGGGCGAGCCGGTGCTTCAGCGACCCGGTCGGGTGGACGGACTCGTCCTTCAGGTAGAGGTCGATGCCCCACTCGGGCGGAAGCGGGAACACGTGCAGGTGCGTGTCCGCGCTGCGGTTGGCGTCGGCCTCGACCTTCCGGATCGCCTCGGCGATCCAGACCCGGCAGGCCGGGTCGGCGTGGTCCACATTGCGGCTCACAGAGCGGGTCACGGTGCTCCCTCGGGTGTGATCTTCACTGATCATCCTGGACCTTCACGATATCGCCGCAGATCACGGGGCATGATGGTGGATACGGGGGGTGCATGGCCGAGTTCTTCACACGGCGGATCGTCGAGACCGGGCGGCTGCCGTTGTTCTGCTTCTTCGTGGCCTTCATCGTCACGTTCGTGTTCACCCGGGTGAACGTGCGGCTGATCCGCGCGAACGTGCGCTGGTGGTTCCGGAACGTCAAGGCCGGCGACGTCCACATCCACCACGTCGTGTTCGGCGTGGTGCTGATGCTGCTGGGCGGCGTCGCGGGGATCGCTGTCCCGGAGGCGCGGACCTGGCCGAACGCCGCCGCCGCGGGCGTTTTCGGCATGGGCGCGGCGCTCGTGCTGGACGAGTTCGCCCTGATCCTGCACCTGCAGGACGTCTACTGGACGGAACGGGGCCGCGCGTCGGTGGACGCGGTGTTCGTCGCGATCGCGGTCACCGGGCTGCTGCTGCTCGGCGTCCATCCGCTCGGGCTGACCGGGATCCAGCAGCCCGAGCCGGGTGAGGAGATCGCCCAGCCGGTACTGCTGGTCGTGTACGTGGCGTCGGTGACGGCGAACCTGGGGCTCGCGGTGGTCGCGCTGCTCAAGGGCAAGATCTGGACGGGCCTGATCGGGCTGTTCGTGCCCGCGGTGCTGATCTTCGGGTCGATCCGGGTGGCCCGGCCGGGGTCGCCGTGGTCGCGCTGGCTGTACGCGCCGGGCTCGCGGAAGTACCGGCGGGCCGTCCGCCGCGAGGAGCGGTACCGGCGGCCGATGATCCGCGCCAAGATCTGGATCCAGGAGTTCATCGCCGGACGGCACGACCTGATCCCGCCCGAGGCGCGGCGCCGCCTGACCGGCCCGAACCGGACGGTCGACCCGAACCGCACCGGCGAGCCCGGCGGCAAGGGGAAGCGCGGCAAACCGGGGAAGCCCAGAAAGACGGGGAAGCACGGCCGGAAGGGACGCCGCTCCCGCGCCGACTAGTCGATCACCGGGGCCAGGGCGCGGACGGTGTCGATGGTGTCGGCGTCCTCGGCCTTCTTGTCGGGCCGGTAGCGCAGGACGCGGGCGAACCGCAGCGCCAGCCCGCCCGGGTAGCGCGGGCTCGTCTGGAGGCCGTCGAAGGCGATCTCGACGACGAGCTCGGGCCGGACGCGGACGGTGTACGCGTCCTCCTCGACGGCGAGCGCGCGGAGCTTCTCGGTCTGCCAGGCGAGCAGCTCGTCCGTGAGGCCCTTGAAGGTCTTGCCGAGCATCACGAACCCGCCGGTCTCCGGATCGCGCGCGCCGAGGTGCAGGTTGGACAGCAGCCCCCGGCGGCGGCCGTGCCCCCACTCGACGGCCAGGACGACCAGGTCGAGCGTGTGCCGGGGCTTGACCTTGATCCAGCCCGCGCCGCGCCGCCCGGCCGCGTACGGCGTGGCGGGTGACTTCACCACGACGCCCTCGTGCCCGCGCGCGACCGCGTCCGCGAAGACCGCCTCGGCCTCGGTCACGTCGGCCGTGACCGTGCGCGGCATGAGCAGCTCCGCCGGGACGGCCCCCGCGAGCGCCGCATGCCTTTCCCCATCAGGTTGATCAAGCAGATCGACGCCGTCGAGCCGCAGGACGTCGAACAGGAACAGCGACAGCGGGACCTGCGGGCCGTCCTTGCGGGTGCGGGTGGCCGTGCGCGCGGCGGTGACCTGGAACGGGTGCGGACGGCCGTCCTCGCGCAGCGCGATCAGCTCGCCGTCGAACACCGCGTCCCGGAGGGACAGCGCCCCCAGCGGGCCGGTGACCTCCGGCAGCCGGTCGGTGATCTCGTCGAGGGTGCGGGTGAACACCCGGACCTCGCCGCCCCGGACGTGGATCTGGGCGCGGACGCCGTCGAGCTTCCACTCCACCGCCGCGGGCCCGTCGATCTTGCCGAGCGCCTCGGCGACCGACGGCGCGGACACGGCGAGCATCGGCCGCACCGGACGCCCGACCTCCAGCGTGAAGCCGCGCAGCGCGGGAACCCCGCCGCCGTCGGCCTCGTCCGCGAGCGCGGCGGTCGCGACCGGCCCGAGGGCCCCGCGCAGCATGACGGCCCGCCGGACCTCGGCGAGCGGCACCCCGGCGGCGGTGGCGACGGCGTCGGTCATCACCCCGTCCAGCGCGCCCTGCCGCAGCTCCCCGGACAGCAGCCGGACCAGGAACTCCTGCTCGGCGAGCGTGGCGCGGGCGAACACGGCGTGTACCAGCTCGCGCCGCCGGGCCACGGACCCGGCCCCGGAGACCGCGCCGATCTCACCGAACGCCGCGTGCACCTCGGCCACGGTCAGGGACGGCTCGCCCGCCGCGGCCGGAAGATCGCGCAGGGACGCGTACCCGACGCCGATCTGCCGCTGGGGCAGCTCGCCCGACAGGTAGGCGACCACGACGGCCGCGTCCCGCGGCCCGGCGGCGCGCAGCACGCCCGCCAGGGCGTTGACCTTGGCCTTGCGGCCCGGTTCGGCGGCGACCTCGGCCGACGCCCGGGCGATCTCCGACAGCAGCACCGTCTCATTGTGGCCAAGGGGTCGGACAGTCCGGCGGCGTGGCCCTGGCGTGGCCGTGCCCGGCCCGTCTACCGTCGTGGGGACCGGCGGTAATCGGGGGAGTGAGGAGCCGCAGCGTGGGCCGTCCGACGCAGCCCGGCGGGGCCGGCTCGGGGCGTCCCCCGAGCACGTCCGACAGCTGGCCACCCCCCGAAGAGGAACCCTGGCCTCCCGAGCAGCAGGAGGGCCGCTTCCCCGAGGGGCGGACCTGGCCTGCCGAGGAGGGCCCCTGGCCACCTGAGCGCCAGGAGGGCCACTTTCCCGAGGAACAGCCCCAGCGCTCCGAGGAGCAGGGCCAGCCGCCTGAGGAGGGCCCTTGGCCACCTGAGCGCCAGGAGGGCCACTTTCCGGAGGAGCAGCCCCAGCGCTCTGAGGAGCAGGGTTGGCTGCCTGAGGAGGGCCCTTGGCCGCCCGAGGTCCAGGAGGGCCACTCTCTGGAGGAGCAGCCTTGGCGCTCTGAGGAGCAGGGCTGGCCTCCCGGGGAGGGGCCTTGGCCCCCCGAGCGCCAGGGCCACTTTCCGGAGGAGCAGAGCTGGCGCTCCGAGGAGCAGGGGTGGCCGCCTGAGGAGCAGAGTTGGCCTCGGGAGGAGTTCGATCATGGGGGCGGGTCTTCCGGGCTCTCGGACGTGCCTCCGGGCCATGAGGATGTTCCTCCGGGCCATGGGGGAGGTGGCGGGCTCACGCGTGGGGGAGAGCAGTTTCAGCGCGTCTACGCGGGGCCCGAGTCGCCGAAGGCGGAGCGCCGGCCGCGGCTGCTGATGGTGCTGGTGGCGGTCGTGTCGTTCTCGGTGGCCGCCGCGGCCGTGTTCCTGCTCGTGCCGTTCGGAGGCTCCGGGTCCGGCTCCGGCGGCACGTCCAAAGGCGGACCGACCGAAACGGGGGCGCAGGCCCCGGCCGGAACCGGTCAGCAGCCCTCCTCGGCTCCTCCGAAGACGTCCGCGCCGCCGAAAACCCCGTCCAAGACGGCTCAGCCGACCGCCAAGGCGTTCACCGCGCTGGCCCTTCCGGACGCCTGCGGAACGGTGTCCGGGGCCGTCCTGAACCGGGCCGTGCCCGGCGCGAGCAAGCAGCCGAACTCCAACAACACCCTGGCGACCTGCACCTTCACCTCCCAGGCGCCGTTCCGCTGGCTGCTGGTCGAGATGTACCTCTATCCGACCGCAAACCTCCCGGACGCCGTCGGCGACGCCCAGCGGAACTACGAGGCCCGCTGGACGCAGGCCCACAGCACCCCGCTGTCGCGCACGTTCGCCCTTGATCGCCTGCCCGGCCTGGGGGATGAGGCGTTCCGGAGTTTCAAGGAGGACAAGGGCCAGCCGCTCGTTGTGGGAGAAGTCACCGCACGCCATGGCAACGTGGTGATCAGGGTTGGTTACAGTCGGCAGCTTCCATCCGGGACCAAGCCGGAGTCAGAGCAGCAAAGCGCCCTGACCAATGCGACCGACGCCGCGCGGGAAGTGCTGGATGCACTGCGCTAAACCATTTCTGGCCTGAATCGGCCGGATCATGTCGTGCTCTCAGTCAGAGACTTCTAGGGTGGGGCGGTAAAGGGGAGGGTCACGTCGGCAGGGAGTGCAGTCCGGCGTGGTAGAGCCTGGGGAGGAGGAGGTTGAAGCCCGTGGCCGTGAAGCCGCAAGGCGTGTCCTGGGTGTAGGCCCGGACACAGAACGTCAAGACTCCGCGAGGGGCCGTGGAACGGAACGTCGTTCCACGGCCCGCTTCCGTATTCGCGGTGAATTGGGCGGACGGTCCACAATGACCCGACAGGTGAACCCTGTTCGGTCTGTTCGGTCTGTTGCCTTCATCGGCTAATGTCGCCTGAGGAAGTGTGAGTGACCGAGCAGCAGCGAATGGAGGTGTCGGTGGACCCGGTGACCGTCTGGTGGGCTGAGCGCACCGCCTCGACCCTTGCCCTGACCGCCGTCCTCGACCCGACCGAGCGGGCCCGCCGCGAGCGCTACCTGCGCGCCGCCGACGCCGAGCGCTTCACCCTCGGCGTGGCCCTCACCCGCTTCGCCCTGGGTGATCTTCTGGGCGTGGCTCCCGAGCGGGTGGAGATCGACCGCTCCTGCTCCGACTGCGACAAGCCGCACGGACGCCCGCGCGTGGCGGGCCGTCCGGACGCGCCGCAGGTGTCGGTGTCCCACTCGGGTGACCGCATCGGCGTCGCCGTGTCGTCCCACGGGCCCCTCGGCCTGGACGTCGAGGAGTCCCGGAAGGTCAGCGACGACATCGCCCGGCACGTCCTCGCGACCGGTGAGACGGCGGCGACGACGGCCGAGCTGCTCGTCTACTGGACGCGCAAGGAGGCCCTCCTCAAGGCCACCGGAGAGGGCCTGCGCGTCCCGATGCCGCACCTGCGGACCTCGCACGCGCACGAGGAGCCCCGCCTGCTCGCCTGGAACGGACGGGACGACCACCCCGGCCGCTTCGTCCTCCACGAACTGGCCCCGGGCCCGGGCTACTCGGCCCACCTGGCGCTCCTGGACCACCCCGGCGGCGTCCCGGTCCAGCAGCGCCCGTCCACCGAACTCCTGCCGTAGGCCTCAACCGTGCGGCCTGCCGTAGGCCCCAACCGTGCGGCCTGCCGTAGGGCCTAGCCGAGTGGGGCAGGGATGCGGGCGATGGCCCGCATCGCGCCCGGCGCGATCCGCGACAGGGCGTGCAGCACGTGCGCCTCGGCGTTCACCGGCACGACGGCCTTGTTCTTGGCGATCGCGTGGACGATCCGCTCGGCGACCTTCTCCGGCGGGTAGTTCCGCATCCGCAGCAGCTTGTCGGCGCGGGCGCGCATCCGCTCCTGGTCCGCCGCGCCCACTCCGACGATCGTGCCGTTGCGCATGATGCCGGTCTTGCTGAACCCCGGGCAGACGGCGGTGACGCCGATGCGGTGCCCGGCGAGCTCGGCGCGCAGGCACTCGCTCAGCATCAGCACGGCCGCCTTCGTCGTGCAGTAGGCGGGCAGGGCGCGGGACGGCGCGAACGCGGCGGCGGACGCGATGTTGACGATGTGCCCGCCGAAGTTGGGCTTGTCCGGCTTGTTGGGGAGCGCCTGGCCGCGCTCGACCATCTGCTTGGCGAACAGCCGGGAGCCGTGGATGACGCCCCACAGGTTGACGCCGAGGATGCGTTCCCAGTCGTCCACGCCGGTGTCGAGGAGCGGGCCGGAGACGGCGATGCCGGCGTTGTTGACCACGATGTCGGGGACGCGGTGGTCGGACCGGACGGCGGCGGCGAACTCCTCCATGGCGGCGCCGTCCGACACGTCCACCTGGTAGGCCGCGCCGACCGCGCCGAGGGCCTTGGTGAGGACGACGGTCCGTTCGGCCGCCGCCGCGTCGATGTCGGCGGCGATCACGGTCGCGCCGCGCTCGGCGAGCGCGAGCGCGGTGGCCCGGCCGAAGCCGCCGCCTGCTCCCGTGACGACGGCGAGGGCTCCGTCGAAGAGCGCGAGGGACATTGCTGACCTCCGTGGGTGGGGTGCGCCCAAACCTACTCAGGTCGCCGCCGCGGCGCGATCATCTCGCCGCGGGGCATCCCACCCTGAAACCTACCCAGCCGCTCAGCGGGCCGACTCGGCTTCGATGACCGCGTCCACTTCGGCCTTGCGGTCGGCCTCCTCGGCGGCGAACCGCTCCGCGTCGAGCCTGTCGGCCGCCTCCTCGTCGCTGCGCATGAGGGCGTCCAGGTCGGAGCGGGACGCGTCGAGCACGCCCATCTCCTCGAACGTCTGCTGGATGCGCGGGCTCCACAACCCGATGTCCTTCACGCACGGGACGATCCGGCTGAACAGCAGCGCCTGGAACATCCGCGTGTAGGGGGACTGGTCGAGCATCTCGTCGACCTCGGCGACCGGGACGCCGAAGTTCGTCCAGATCTCCCGGCCGCGGATGCGGTCGCGCATGAGGTGGCAGCCCTCGATGACGAACTCCTCGCGCTCCTTCAGCTCGGGCGCGGACAGCTGCTTGTAGTGGTCGCGGAGTGCGAGCCGTCCGAACGCCACGTGCCGCGCCTCGTCCTGCATGACGTAGGTGAGGACCTGCTTGGGCAGCGGCTGGGTGGTCACGTCGCGCATGACGCCGAACGCGGCGAGCGCGAGACCCTCGATGAGGACCTGCATGCCGAGGTAGGGCATGTCCCAGCGGCTGTCGCCGAGCGTCTCGGTCAGCAGGTCCTGGAGCTTGGTGTTGATGGGGTAGACCAGGCCGATCTTCTCCTGGAGGAACCGGGAGAAGATCTCGACGTGCCGGGCCTCGTCCATGGTCTGGGTGGCCGAGTAGAACTTCGAGTCCAGGTCGGGGACGGTCTCGACGATCCGCGCGGCGGTGAGCATCGCGCCCTGCTCGCCGTGCATGAACTGGGAGAACTGCCAGGACGACGCGTGCCGCCGCAGCTCACCGCGTTCGTCGTCGTCCATCCGGTCCCAGTGGCGCGTGCCGTAGATCGCGAGGGACTGGTCGGGGACGCCGAGGACGTTGTGCGGGTCGACCTCGAGGTCCCAGTCGATGCGGGTGGTGGAGTCCCACTGGCGGTCCTTGCCCTTCTGGTACAGGGCGAGCAGCTTGTCCCGGCCGTCGTCGTACTCCCAGGTGAACCTGGTGTCGCCGGTCAACGGCACTTTCGCGATGGACGGCTCGACGGGCGTGGTGTACAGGTCGTGGGTCGACATACCGGACCTCCCGACACGGGGGCGGGCCGAGACGTACGTACGTTGTACGTCCGGCGTACGTTGTACGTACCGTGTCATGGTTCACTTACCTGAGTCAATGCCCACGAAAGCGGACCCCGATGAACGATGCGACGCCCCCCGCCGCGACCTCGACCGCCCCGGTGGCTTCGGAGGATCCGCCCGCCCGTCCGGCGCTGACGCGGGACCGGATCGTCCGGGCCGCGATCGCGCTGATCGAGGCGGACGGCCCGGACGCGCTGTCCATGCGCCGCGTCGCGACCGCGCTGGACGTCGCGGTGATGTCGCTCTACAACCACGTCCCGAACAAGAAGGCGCTGCTGGAGGGCATCGCCGAGCACGTCGCGAACCGGATCGACCTCGCCGACGACCCGTCCGCGCCGTGGCCGGACCGGGCCCGTGCGCTCGTCCGCGCGCACCGCAAGATGGCGCACGACTTCCCGCGCAGCCTCACCGTCGTCCTCACGCACAAGGTGGACACTCCGGTCGGGCTGCGTCCCGCCGAACGGGCGCTCGCGGTCGCGGCGGCGGCCGGGTTCGACGGTCCGACGTCGGTCCGCGCGATGCGGGCGCTGCTCGCCTACGCGGTCGGCACGCAGGTGCGCGAGGTGCGCATCGCCGAGACGTTCGCGCACCTCGGCGCGGCGCCCGGCGAGTCCTTCGCCAAGCTCGACCCGGACGAGTTCCCGCACGTCATCGCGCTGGCGCCGGAGATGGGCGAGAACGACCCCGAGGCCGATTTCGAGTTCGGCCTCGACCTCCTCATCACCGCCCTCGAACTACGCGCGACGAGCACATAGGCTCGCGCTTAAGGCTCGCGCGACGAGCGCATGAAGCTCAGCCCGCCATGAAGGGGGCGAGGCCCTGGCGGCAGAAGTCGGTCATGTGGCGGGCGGCGTCCCGCGCGGTGACCTCAGGGTGCTGGGTGCGCCAGAGCGCGAGCCGCTCGCAGCCGCCGATGATGATCTCGGTGTAGGCGAGGACGGTCGCCTCGGGCGCCCCCGGCGCGAAGAGGCGGATGCCGCCCGCGATGAGCTCGCTCTGCTGGCGGCGGGTGTCCTCGACGGCCTCGACGGCGGCGGGTGGGGTGTCGACGGGCTGGCGCATCAGAAGCGCGAACGTGGGCGCGTGCGCGTCGATGAACTCGAAGTAGGCGACCATGCCGCGCAGCAGGACGTCCTCGGCGCTCGTGCCGTCCGCCATGGCCCGCTGGGTGACCGCGTACAGCTCGGCCTTGCTGCGCGCCATGCACGCCTGGAGCAGGCCGTCCTTGGAGCCGAAGTACTCGTAGAGCATCGGCTTGGAGACGCCGCAGCGCTCGGCGATCTCGTCCATGGCCGCGGCGCGGAAGCCGCGCTCGGCGAAGACCTCCTCGGCCATGTCGAGCATCTGCCGCTCCCGCTCGGGGCGGGACATGCGGCGACGCGGCCGCGCTGTGGCACCAGTCACAGGAAAAGCCCCCTATTGGATCTACCGTCAGTAACCTACCGGCGGTAACTTACTCATAGTAGGTCTCCGTTCGATGGGATGGTCTGAATGAGCGAGCGCACCTCCCCGGCGATCGTGGTCATCGGCTCCGGCTTCGCCGGGATGGGCATGGCGATCCGGCTCAGGCAGCAGGGCTTCCACGACTTCGTCGTGCTCGAGAAGAGCGAGGCCCTCGGCGGGACCTGGCACGACAACACCTACCCGGGCTGCGCGTGCGACGTGCCGTCCCACATGTACTCCTACTCGTTCGAGCTGAACCCGGGCTGGTCGCGGATGTTCGCGCCGCAGCCGGAGATCCGCGCGTACATGGAGCGGACGGCCGACAAGTACCGGGTGCGCGACCACATCCGGTTCGGCGCGAACGTCGACTCGATGGAGTGGGACGACGCCGCCGGGCACTGGAACGTCACGCTCGCGGACGGCGAGGTGCTGCGTCCCAAGGCGATCGTGACCGGCGTCGGCGCGCTGCACATCCCGTCCTTCCCGGACCTGCCCGGCATGGAACGCTTCAAGGGGGCGGCCTTCCACTCCGCCGAGTGGGACCACGACGTCGACCTCACCGGCAAGCGCGTCGCCGTCATCGGGACGGGCGCGTCCGCGATCCAGTTCGTCCCGCAGGTGGCGAAGAAGGCGTCCAAGCTGGTGCTGTTCCAGCGGACGCCGCCGTGGATCCAGCCGAAGCCCGACCGTGCGATCCCCGCGCCCGTCCGGACGCTGTTCGACAAGGTGCCGGGCGCGGCCCGCGCGTTCCGCGCCGGGATCTACTGGGCGCTCGAGGCGCGCGCCGTGAGCTTCGCGGTGAGCCCGAACCTGGCCGGGCCGATGAAGAAGCTCGCGATGAGCCACCTCAACAAGCAGGTCGCCGACCCCGAACTGCGCGCGAAGCTCACGCCGGACTACACGATCGGCTGCAAGCGCGTCCTGCTGTCCAACGACTACTACCCGGCGCTGACCCGCGACAACGTCGAGCTCGAGACGTCGGGCGTGGCCGAGGTGCGCGAGCACTCGATCGTCACCGAGGACGGCGTGGAGCACGAGGTCGACGTCATCGTCTTCGGCACCGGCTTCAAGGTGACCGACGCGCTCTCGGAGATGCGCGTGACCGGACGCGACGGCGTGAAGATCCAGGAGGTCTGGGCCGAGGGCATCGAGGCGCACCACGGCACGACGGTCGAGCGGATGCCGAACTTCTTCATGCTGCTCGGCCCGAACACCGGCCTCGGCCACAACTCGGTCGTGTTCATGATCGAGGTGCAGATCGCGCACGTGCTGAGCTGCCTGCGCCTGCTCCAGGACCGCGGCATGAGCACCATCGAGCCGCGTCCCGGGGCCGTCCGCACGTCCAACGACCGCATGCACCGCAGGCTGCGCCGCGCCGTGTGGAACGAGGGCGGCTGCCAGTCCTGGTACCTGGACGAGCACGGCGTGAACCGGACGCTGTACCCCGGGTTCACCTTCGAGTTCTGGGCGTCGTCCAGGAAGGCCAAGGAGGACGAGTACCTCCTTGGCCGCTGACCTGGAACGACGCTAGGACCTAGTTGCTGAAGCGGGGGCGCGGGAGCAGCCGCCGCCGCGCCGGAGCCGGCTGCGGCGGCAGCGCCCGCATCCGCGCGACCGTGAGGCGCTTCTCGGCGAGGTTCAGCCGGACGAGCCCCTTGGTGGTGAGGTCGCGCGCGGTGATGCCCTTGCCGAGCAGGATCCAGTTGGTGCGCTCGTCGCGGGCGAGGGTGCGGCGGCGGCGCGTCCAGTAGCGCGGGGTCAGCAGCATCCCGGACGCCACGACCACCGCGGCCCCGGCCCACGCGACCGCGCCGGGCTCCGTGCCGCTGAACAGCGGCTCGTGCGCGGCCTGGAGGCTGGTGACGGGGGAGAGCGGCAGTGCGACGCCCGCGACCTGCGGTCCGGCGACCGGCGGCAGCGCGACGGCCGGCGCCTGGAACGTGTTGCGGTCGCCGAGCGGGTCGAGTCCGGGCGGCGGGGCGTTCACGCCGGGCGGCAGGGTGCCGTACGGTCCGGGCGGGCCGCCGTTGCCGCTCCCGGGGAGCTTCACGGACGCGGCGACGACGCTGAGCGTCGTCCGGACGCTGTGCGCGCCCGCGTTGCTGGACGTGACGGTCGCCGTGACGGTGATCGTGCCCGGCTTCGCCCCGGACGGGACGGTCACCGCCCCGATCACCGACGTCGCGCCGGACACGCTCCCGACGTAGGAGCTGGACGGCGACGCGGACGCGCCGCCGCTCGCGCGGAACCCCACGGACACGCCCGTCGCCGTCCCCGACACCGAGACGGACACCGACACGGTGTCCCCGGCGTGGACGGCCGACGTCGCCAGCGCGATCCCGAGGCCGAGCCCCGGCTTGCCGTCGCCGGGTCCGGGCGTGCCCGGCCCGCCGGGCAGGTTCCCGCCGGGCGATCCTCCGCTCGGCGTGCCACCTCCGGGCGTCCCGCCGCCGCCACCAGGCGTCCCACCCCCACCGCCGGGCGTACCTCCGCCTCCGGGCGGGTCGGTCGGCGTCGTCGGTGGGTCGGTCGGGGTGGTCGGCGGGTCCGTGGGCGTGGTCGGCGGATCCGTCGGCGTGGACTCCGAGGGAGTCGGCGTCGGGGTGTCCGTGGTGCTGTCCGTGGGTCCGGGCGTGTCGGACGCTCCGGACGAGGGTGTGGAGTCGCTGGCGAACGCCGCGGGCGCGGCCAGGCCACCGAAGGCCAGGACCGCGGCGGCGCCGAGACCCGCGAACAAGGGAAGACCGACCGGTCGGGTACGCACCCCGCGCTCACCTCCGCCATTAGGCGTCATGGGTAATCAATTCTTGTAGAGAGTAATGTGACCATGCCGGGGGAATGGCGACAACCCTTCCGGGAAGAGTTGTCGCCGACGACGAAAAAAGCGTCCGCCGAGCCCTCGGAATTATCATCAGGTGAGTGGTGCGGACGCGCCCGGCGTGCTGTCTCCGCGTTCTCGCGCACTGTCTCCGCGCTCTCGCGCGGTGTCGACGCGGTCTCCGGGCGGCGTTCGCTCCACCTCCTTGAGTAATCTCGTCGCGCGGAGTACGACCTCCATCGCGAAGCGTGAGTCGGCGTCGCCGAGTTTGTCACCGAGTGCTTCTTCCAGCCGCCGCATCCGGTACCGGACCGTCTGCGGGTGGATGTTGAGCCGTTCGGCCAGGTCGGCGGCCGTGCCGCGGGTGGTGAGCCAGGCGTAGAGGGTCTCCAGGTACCGCTCGGGCTGGCCGCCGCCGAGTTCGGTGACCCCGGCCAGGAGCCGCCGGGTGAGGTGGTCGACGACCGTCTCGTCCGACAGCAGCCACAGGGTGACCAGGTGCTCGCCGCTGTCGATGACGTGGCCGGGGTCGCCGAGGGCGCCGGTGCGGGCGGCGGTGAGCGCCCGGCGGGCCCAGCGCAGCGACTCGGCGGCCCTCACGGTCGGGACGGTCAGCCCGACAGCGAACCTGCGGCCGGGCCAGCCGGAGGTGAGCATCCGGAGCCGTCCGGCGTCGACCTCGCCGGGCACCAGCAGGTGCGGCGCGTCCCCGGACAGGTCGACCAGCAGGTCGCGGTGCAGGGTGTGCGGGGACGGCTGCGGCCCGGTCGGCAGCGCGACGAGCGTGACCTCGTCGGGGACGCTCCAGCCGGCGAGCCGGGCGAGGTTCCCGACGGTCTGCGTGCTGGGCGGCGGCTCGCGCAGCAGGCTGTGCAGGAGCCGCCGCCGGTGGTCCTGCTGCTCCTCGTCCGGGCGGGCGTTGACGTAGCCCTCCAGCGACAGGGACGCCAGCTCGTTGATGTAGGAGAACAGCTCGTCGGCCATGCGCCCCATGACGGGCGCGGGCAGGTTCCGCTCGGCCGCGACCTTCATGATCCGCCGCCAGGCGACCTGCGCGCCGATCCGGTAGGCGGTCTGGAGGCTGGACAGGGTGCGTCCCTCCATCGCCTCGAACCGGCCGAGCCTGCGGTAGGTCTCGTCGTGCCGGTCGCGCGGCGTGGACGGGTCGGCGAGCGAGTCCACGAAGTGCGCCAGGGCCCGCTCGACGCCGATCCGGAGGGCCTGCACGTAGGGGCCGTCGGTGGCGCGCCCGTACTCGGGGACGGCCCGCTTGATCTCGGTGATGATCTCCGCGGCGAGGGTGGGCAGCTCGGGACGGACGAGCGCGACCAGCCACCGGGGGGCGGGGCCCGTCCCGGGGTCGCCGTGCGTCTGCGCCATCGCGCTCCTCCGCTGGGCGCGCGCCGGCGGCGACGTGGCCGGGGGGTTCTCCGGCTCGGCGGCCGCCGTGGCGTGCCCGGCGGTGGTGTCAGGCCCCGGACCGGCCCCGCGGGCGGGCGTGGGCGGTCCGGGGTCCGGGGTGGGACCGCTCCAGTCACGCCGAGCGGGGGGTCCCCGCGTGACGGAGCGGCTCGTAGAGGGTGGAGCACCCTGACGGTAGATCAGCGCTCTCCTGTGACGCGGGCCACTTCATGTAACGAGAGCGTAAAATCACTTTCCGCTCCTTTTGCGTGACTCCGAGTCCCGGCCGGAGCGCGCCGCGGGCGCGTCGTCCTCGCGCATGAGGGACGCGGCGCGCAGCGTGACGTCCAGGGCGAAACGGATCTTGGGATCTCCCAGGCTGTCGCCCAGGTAATGATCGAGTTGTCGCAGCCGGTAGCGGACGGTCTGCGGGTGGACGCGCAGGCTCTCGGCGATGTCCACGGCCGTCCCCCGCGTGGTGACCCATTCGGTGAGCGTCGCGGTCAGTTTCCGCCGGTGCCCGGCAGTCAAGTCCGCCAGTGGAGCCAGGTGCCTCCGCGCCATCTCGTCGGCCAGGACGGTGTCGGAGAGTAGCCAGAGCGTCGTGAGGTGCTCCTCGCAGGGGATGAGCGACCCGCGCGGGATCACTCCCTCCCGCGTGAGCTCCAGCAGGCGGACGGCCCAGCGCAGCCCGTGCGCGACGCGTCCCAGCGGGAGCGTCAGGCCGAGGACGCTGTCGGCCTCCTCCAGTGCGGCGCCGAGCATCACGGCGCGGGCCGGGGTGAACGGCCCGGGGATGAGGAGCCGCGGCTCGGTGTCGTCCAGATCGATGAGGACGTCACCGTCCAGCGCCGACCGGGTACAGGGTGCGCCGGGCGCGACCGCGACGGCCGTGGCGACCTCCGGCAGTGGCCACCAGGCGGCGTTCCGGGCCAGTTCCTCGATGGCCTCGGCGGACGCCGGCGGCTGCCGCAGCAGGGTGCGCAGCAGCTCCTGGCGCACCTCGCGGTGGTGCAGGTCGGCGTGCTTGAGCGCCTGCCGGTGCCCGATGCGGGCGGCGGCGACGGCCTCGTCCACGTAGACGATCATGGCTTCGACCAGGCCGGAGAGCTGCCCGCTGTGCAGGCCCTCGCGTTCGGCGATGGCGACGGTGCGCCGGTAGCAGACGTGGAAGGCCGTCCGGTAGGCGGCCTGGAGCAGGTCCAGGCTGCGCCCCTCGATGGCCTCGAAGTGGCCGAGCGCGCGGCACGTCTCGTCGCGTTCGGCCAGCGCGGGGCCGTCGCCCGCGACCTGGGTGACGAACGCGGTGAGCATCTGCTCCACGCCGACCCGGAGGATCCGGCCGTACGCGGAGTCGGCCGGCCGGTCGTACTCCGGGACGGTCCGCCGGATCTCCGCGTCCACCTCGTCGATCGCGGCGGGCAGGTCGTCCCGCATCAGCCGGGCCAGGTTCCGGGGCACTCGGATGCCGAGCGGCCCGGAAAGGTGATCCAGCGTGTCGGTCAAGACCTCACCGCCTCGAAACAGTGATCGGAGCACGCGTGTGATCCAGGGCACGCGGAGCTTAGGCATGGGTTCGGTGGGGGACAAGGGCCTGCCGTCAAGATGTCCGGTCAGTACTAACCAGATGACAAGTCTGTGGGAGGGCGTTGCTCGCGTTCTGACAAACACGGCTGTGCGGGTGAAGATCAACAACTGGTTACCCGTCGGTACTAACTTCGGGGGAATCCGCCGGGCAGAAAAACTCACTCGGTGACAACCGACCCGTAACGAAGCCGATTCGTTGCTTTTCACTATTGAGTTCTCGTGACTTTCCGCCGTACGGTCACCGCCACGGCAACAACATTCGACTCCGGTTCGCTGGCGGTGGTTCGTGGGAATTGAGGTCGCCGTCGAGGGACTGACGAAATCCTTCGGCACGCAGACGATCTGGCGGGACGTCAACCTGACGCTTCCCGCCGGAGAGGTGACCGTGCTGCTCGGCCCTTCGGGCACGGGCAAGACCGTCTTCCTGAAGTCGCTCATCGGACTCATCAAGCCCGAGGAGGGCACCGTCCGCGTCGATGGCGTGGACATGGTGAACGACCCGGACCGCCGGGTCTTCCGCGAGCGCAAACGCTTCGGCCTGATGTTCCAGGACGGAGCGATGTTCGGCTCCCTGAACCTGTACGACAACATCGCGTTCCCGCTGCGCGAGCACACCCGCAAGACCGAGGCCGAGATCCGGCGCATCGTGCTGGAGAAGATGGACACCGTCGGTCTGCTCGGGGAGGAGAAGAAGGTCCCCGGACAGATCTCCGGCGGCATGCGCAAGCGCGCCGGCCTGGCCCGCGCGCTGGTCATGGACCCCGAGGTCATCCTGTGCGACGAGCCGGACTCGGGCCTGGACCCCGTCCGCACCGCGCATCTGTCCCAGCTGCTCATCGACGTCAACGCGCGCATCGACGCGACGATGCTGATCGTCACGCACAACATCGAGATCGCCGCCACCGTCCCCGACAACATCGGCATGCTCTACCGGCGCGACCTGGTCGCGTTCGGCCCCCGCGAGACCGTGATCGCCTCCGAGGACCCGGTGATCGCGCAGTTCCTGCGGGGCAGCCCCGAGGGGCCGATCGGGATGAGCGAGGAGAAGGACGCCGCGCTCCTCGCCGAGGAGGCCGAACGGGCCGCGAACCGGCCCCGGCCCATCGCCCGTCCCATCGAGATCCCCGCCCAGCTGCGGCCCAGTCCGGGCGAGCCTGAGCGGGCCGGGGAGATCCGGCACGCCGCGCGCGTGGACGCGCTGCTGCCGTCCCTTCCGCCCGCCGCCGCGGCGGCCATCCGGCGCGGCCGCACCGCGACCGCGGAGGCCGCAGCGGCCGCCGCGGCGGCGCAGTCGGCCCGCCACTTCCCCCAACAGACCGCTCCGGCACCGCCGCCGCTGCCGCCCGAGTTCAAGCCACCCGGGGAGACCCCGTGACAACACCCCAGATGTCCGTCCCGGGCGCGGCGGCGCTGCGCCAGACGGGACGGCTCTTCGCCTTGGCGGGCACCGTGCTCGCCATGACGTTCCGAAGGCCCTTCCAGCTCCGGGAGCTGATCCAGCAGTTCTGGTTCATCGCCTCGGTCGCGATCCTCCCGACCATGCTCGTCTCCATCCCGTTCGGCGCGGTCATCTCGCTCCAGGTCGGGTCCCTCGCCAAGCAGCTCGGCGCGCAGTCGCTCACCGGCGGCGCGTCGGTGCTGGCGGTCGTCCAGCAGGCCAGCCCGCTGATCGTGGCGCTGCTGATCTCCGGCGCGGCCGGCTCGGCGATCTGCGCCGACCTCGGCTCCCGGACGATCCGCGAGGAGATGGACGCCATGGAGGTCATGGGCGTCTCACCGATCCAGCGCCTCGTCGTCCCCCGTGTCCTCGCCTGCACCGCCGTCGCCGTCCTGCTGAACGGCCTGGTCTCGGTCGTCGGCGTCGCGGGCGGCTACTTCTTCAACGTCGAGCTCCAGGACGGCACCCCCGGCGCCTACCTGGCGAGCTTCTCCGCCCTGGCGCAGCTGCCCGACCTGTACGTGAGCGAGCTGAAGGCGCTGATCTTCGGGTTCATCGCCGGGGTCGTCGCGTCCTACCGGGGCCTGAACCCGCGGCCCGGCCCGAAGGGCGTGGGCGACGCGGTGAACCAGTCCGTGGTCGTCACGTTCCTGCTGCTGTTCTTCGTGAACCTCGTGATGACGGCCCTCTACCTCGAGATCGTCCCGCCGAAGGGGGCCTGATGGCGAGCGTCAGAACCATCCGGCCGCACACCTGGCTGGACCAGCCGGGCGACCAGCTCGGCTTCTACATCCGCGCGCTGCTGTGGTCGCCGCGCGCGCTGCGCCGCTACCCGAAGGAGATCGTCCGCCTGCTCGGCGAGGTCGCCTTCGGCTCCGGCGCGCTCGCCGTCATCGGCGGCACGGTCGGCGTCATGCTCGGCATGACGGTCTTCACCGGCGTCGTCGTCGGCCTGGAGGGCTACGCGGCCCTCGACCAGATCGGATCGGCCGCGTTCACCGGCTTCATCTCCGCGTACTTCAACACCCGCGAGATCGCGCCACTCGTCTCGGGCCTAGCCCTGTCGGCGACGGTGGGAGCGGGCTTCACGGCCCAGCTCGGCGCGATGCGCATCAACGAGGAGATCGACGCCCTGGAGGGCATGGGCATCGTCAGCCTCCCGTACCTGGTGACGTCCCGGATCATCGCCGGGACGGTCGCGATCATCCCGCTCTACGGCATCGGGCTCCTCAGCTCGTTCCTGGCGTCCCGCGAGGTGACCGTCCTGGTCAACGGGCAGTCGACGGGCACCTACGACCACTACTTCAACCTGTTCCTGTCGCCCGAGGACGTGCTGCTGTCGTTCGCCAAGGTGCTGATCTTCAGCGTCATGGTGATCCTCGCGCACTGCTACTACGGCTACCGCGCGGTCGGCGGTCCCGCCGGGGTGGGCGTCGCGGTCGGACGCGCCGTCCGGACGGCGATCGTGCTGATCAGCGTGACCGACTTCTTCGTCAGCCTCGCCATCTGGGGCGCGACGACGACCGTGAAGGTGACGGGGTAGCGATGGCGCGTTCGACGACCCTTCAGACAGTGGAGAAGCGCGGCCTCGGCGTGGCGTTCCTGCTGGTGCCCGCCCTGCTCATCTGGCTGTCCATCGCGATCTACGACAAGAAGTTCACCAAGGTCACGATGGTCACCCTGCACACCTCGACCGCCGGGCACGAGATGCACGAGAACGCGGACGTGAAGGTCCGCGGCGTCGTGGTCGGCGAGGTCCGGACGATCTCGTCCGAGGGCAACGGCGCCATCCTGAAACTGGCGCTGCAGCCGGACAAGGCGAAGTTCGTCCCGAGCGACGTGCAGGCGCAGCTGCTCCCGACGACGGTGTTCGGCGCGCGGTTCGTGTCGCTCGTCCCGCCGACCGGGTCCACGGCCTCGCCCGTCCACAACGGCAGCCAGATCAACGAGGACCACAGCCAGAACGCGGTGGAGCTGTCGCAGGTCCTCAACAACACGATGGCGCTGCTCAACACGCTCCAGCCCGCGAAGCTGTCGGCCACGCTGAACGCGATGGCCACGGCCCTCGAAGGGCGCGGTGACCAGCTCGGCCAGAACTTCGTCCAGCTGGACAAGTACCTGCGCAAGCTGAACCCGGACGTCCCCGCGCTCAGCGAGAACTTCCGGCAGCTCGCCACGTTCTCCCAGAACTGGGCGGACGCGTCGCCCGACCTGCTCGACGCGCTCACCGACTTCACCACCACCAGCCGGACGCTCGTCGAGCAGCGGCAGAACCTGTCGGACCTGTTCGACACCACCGGCCAGCTGGCCGACGACCTGTCGGACTTCCTGCGGCGCAACGGCGGCAACATCATCGAGCTGTCGGGCGCGAGCCGCGGCACGCTCGACCTGATGCGCCGCTACGCGCCGGCCGCGCCCTGCACCTTCCGCGCGCTCGCCGACTTCGTCCCGCAGATGGACCGGGCGCTCGGCAAGGGCACCAGCAAGCACGGCGTCCACGCGACGGTCGTGTCGGTGCAGCAGAAGGGCCGGTACGTCCCGGGCAAGGACGACGTCCACTACGGACCCGGCGGCGGCCCGCGCTGCTACAGCGCCCCCTACTACCCGGGCGGCGGCAAGTCCCCGAAGGCCGTGCGGGTGGGCGCGCCCACCGCGGGCGCGGTCCCCGGCTCCGGACTCGGCCCCGCCAACTCGGCCTCGGAGAACGACCTGGTGAACGAGTTCGTCGCGCCGTCCATGGACGAGGTGCCCGACCGGCTTCCCGACTGGTCGTCCGTCCTGGTCGGCCCCATCTACCGCGGGACGGAGGTGACGGTGAAGTGAGACTCACCGGCCAGGGGCTCAAGGGCCTCGGCGTCCCCCTGATCAGCTCGATCGTCTTCATCGTGGTCACGGTCGCCTCGACCGCGCTGCTCGCGGCCAGCATCACCGACACCACGTCCGGCGACCGGGTGTCCTACTACGCCAAGTTCAACGACGTCGCGGGCCTGCACACCGGGCACGGCGTGCGGATCGCGGGCGTCCGGGTCGGCCAGGTCGACAAGATCAGCGTCACCGATCACCGGCTCGCGCTCGTGAAGTTCTCGGTCGACCGCAACCGGCGGCTGCCCGCCGGGGTCACCGCGTCGGTGAAGTACCTGAACCTGGTCGGCGGACGGTACGTCGAGCTCGACCAAGGCGCGGGAACGCCCGGCGAGTACCTGCCGCGCGGCGGGACGATCCCGGCCGACCACACCACCGGCCCGCTGAACCTCACGCAGCTGTTCCAGGGTTTCCAGCCGCTCATGCAGGCGCTGTCGCCCGGTGACGTGAACAAGCTGTCGGAGTCGATCGTCCAGGTCTTCCAGGGCGAGGGCGGGACGATGACGAGCCTGCTGAAGACGGTCGGCCAGCTGACCAACACGCTCGCCAACCGCGACCAGCTGATCGGCGACGTCATCCACAACCTCACCACGGTCGTGGACACGGTGAACAACCGCGACAAGGAACTGGTCACGCTGGTCAGGACGCTGCGCGAGTTCACCTCGGGCCTGGCCGCCGACCGCAAGGCGATCGGCGACTCGTTCGAGGGGATCTCCGAACTCGCTGAGACGACCTCCGGGTTCTTGAACGACAGCCGCGAGCCGCTGCACGACAGCATCGTCCAGCTGGACCGGCTCTCGACCAACCTGAACCGCGACCAGCCGCTCGTGGAGAGCTTCCTGCGGCGGTTCCCGGAGAAGGCCGACACCATCGGGCGGCTCGGCTCCTACGGCTCGTGGATGAACTTCTACCAGTGCGAGGTCCAGTTGATCGGCGTCCACTATGCCGGTTCCGACATCGACCACCGCCCGCCGCCCACCGGTGTCCCGCTGAAGGACGCGAGGTGCCGCGGATGAGCCCACGGATCCTGCCCCGCGTCAAGCCGCTCCGCGACCGCAACCCGATCCCGATCGCCGTCATCGGCCTCGTGCTGATCCTGGTCGCCGGGTTCCTGGCCTACCGGGTGGACGACCTGCCGGTCGTCGGCGGCGGCACGACCTACACCGCGTACTTCACCGAGGCCGCCGGCCTCAAGGACGGCCAGGAGGTCCGCGTCGCGGGCGTCAAGGTCGGCAAGGTCACCGGGGTGTCCCTGGCCGGGAACAAGGTGAAGGTCCGCTTCCGGGTCAAGCACACCTGGGTCGGCGACGCCAGCACCGCCACCATCATGATCAAGACGCTGCTGGGGTCGAAGTACCTCGCGCTGGACCCGCTCGGCGGCAACACCCAGAACCCCCGCGACCCGATCCCGCTGAGCCGGACGGTCGCCCCCTACGACGTGACCGCCGCGTTCGAGGACCTGGGCCGGACGTTCCAGCAGGTGAACTCGACCAAGCTCGCCGAGTCCCTCACGACGATCTCGCAGACGTTCGAGAACACCCCGCCCGAGGTGCGGTCGGCCCTCACCGGCCTGTCCGCGCTGTCCAAGACGATCGCCAGCCGGGACGGCGACCTGGCCCGGCTGCTCGCCGGGACCAAGCAGCTGTCCGGCACCCTCGCCGCGCAGAACGACCAGTTCGAGGCGCTGTTCAAGGACGGCAACCTGCTGCTCGCCGAGCTGCGGAACCGGCGCGAGGCCATCCACCGGCTCCTGGTCGGTACCGCGGCCCTCGGTGACGCGCTGGTGAAGCTGGTGGAGCGGCTGCGGAACCCGATCCGTCCGATGCTGGATCACCTGAACCAGGTCACCGACATGCTCGAACGCAACCAGTCCAACCTCGACCGGGCCATCCGCGTCGCGGCCCCGTACACCCGCGTGGTCGTCAACGCCACCGGCAACGGCCGCTGGATCGACGGGTACCTGTGCGGGACCGTCCCCAAGGAGTACCTGGTCAACGGCCGCTGGCAGCCCCCGGCCGTCGGCTGCGAGCCTCCGCACCTGACCGGAGGCCGCTGATGGGAGCGATCAGGGACAACCGGGTCCGCGTCATGGAGATCGTCGGCGTGGTGTTCGTGCTGATCATCGCGCTCGCGTTCTACGCGGTGCTCGGCGGCGGGAAGACCCGCGTGATCCGCGCGAACTTCGCGACCGCGATCGGCGTGTACCCCGGCTCGGACGTCCGCGTACTCGGGGTGAAGGTCGGCAGCATCCAGTCGATCAAGCCGCACGGCACGCAGGTGTCGGTCGTGATGAAGGTCGACGACAACGTCCCCGTCCCGGTGGACGCCCGCGCGATCGTCATCGCCCCGAACCTGGTGTCCGACCGCTACGTCCAGCTGGCCCCCGCGTACGGCGGCGGGGCGAAGCTGTCGGCCGGCAGCACCATCGACGTCACCCGCACGGCGACGCCGCTCGAGCTGGACGCCCTGTACGACAGCATCCGCAAGTTCAGCAGCGACCTCGGCCCGAACGGCGTGAACGCCCGCGGCGCCCTGTCGTCGGTGATCCACACGGGCGCGGCGAACCTCGGCGGCAACGGCCGGATGTTCAACACCACGATCGACAACCTCGGGCAGCTGTCGCAGACGCTGAACCACTCGTCCGGCGACCTGTACGCGACGATCAGCAACCTCAACCGCTTCACGAAGATGCTGCGCGGCAACGACTCGCAGATCCGGCTCGCCGAGCAGCAGCTCGCCGACGTCAGCGGCTTCCTCGCCGACGACCGCCAGGACCTCGCGGACTCCCTGCACAACCTGGCGATCGCGTTGTCCGAGGTCAAGGGGTTCATCACCGACAACCGCGAGGCCCTGAAGAAGAACGTGGACAAGCTCGCCGACATCACCCAGGTGCTCGTCGACCAGCGCGCCTCGCTCGCCGAGGTCTTCGACAACGCGCCGGTGCTGACGCAGAACGCCCTGAACGCCTACGACCCCGACACCCGGACGCTGATGTCCCGCGGCAACCTGCTGGAGATCACCAAGGCGTTCGGCAACCTCAACCAGAAGGGCCTGGACGGAACCGGCGCCGACACCCGCCCGGTGTGCGCCGCCGCGTCCGCCCAGACGCCCGCGCTGAAGCTCCAGTGCAGCCGCCTGCAGACCAACGGCCTCACCGCGGTCGCCCCGTCCACGTCCGGCACCGTCCCGGCGCTGCCGTTGCCGCCCGCCGGTCAGGTCTACGCAGGGGGAGGTCGGTGATGCGACGTTTCCATCGCGGTTTCCGCGTCGCCGGGGCCGCGACGGCCATGTCGGCCGTCGTGCTCGCGGCGGGCTGCTCACAGGTTTCGGTCGAGCAGCTCCCGCTGCCGGGCGGTGCCTCGCTGGGCTCGCACCCGTACACGGTGCACGTCCAGTTGCAGAACGCCCTGAACCTCGTCCCGCAGGCCGCCGTTCGTGTGAACGACGTGCCCGTGGGCCGGGTCAAGAAGATCACGCTGCCGAACAACGCCTGGTACGCGGACGCGACCGTCCTCATCAACGGGGACGTGAAGCTGCCCGCCAACGCCACGGCGAACCTGGAGCAGTCCAGCCTCCTCGGCGAGAAGTACATCAAGATCGCCGCCCCGTCGGCCGACGCGTCCCCCCAGCCGCTCGCCAACGGCGCGACGATCCCCCTCACCCGGACGACCCGGAACGCCGACACCGAAGAAGTGTTCGGCGCGCTGTCGATGCTGCTGTCCGGGGGAGGGCTGCCGCAGATCCGCACGATCACGCGGGAGCTGAACAAGACGTTCAACGGACGCGAGCCCCAGGTGCGCGACTCGCTCGAGCAGCTGAGCAAGCTGACCGGCACGCTGAACGCCAACCGCCAGGCCATCGTGGACGCCCTGGACGGCCTCAACCGCCTGTCCTCGACCGTTGCGTCACGTCGCGGCCAGGTCGACACGGTCCTGACCGATCTGTCGCCGGGGTTGCAGGTGCTGACCGACCAGCGCGGACAGCTCGTCCAGATGCTCCAGAAGCTGGACGACCTCTCGAAGATCGCGGACCACGTGGTGAAGCAGAGCCGCGACAACACGGTCGCCGACCTGAACTCGCTGTCGGTGATCCTGCGGAAGCTGTCCGACTCGGGCCGCGACCTGCCGAAGTCGCTCCAGATCCTGTTCACGTACCCCTTTACGGACGAGGCCATGAAGGCCGTGAAGGGTGACTACCTGAACGGCTACCTGACCGTTATCGCCGCCCCCGGCAACGACTGCGTCATTCCGCCGGTGAAGGAGACGGTCGAGAAGAAGAAGGCGCCGCAGCTCCGCGCGCTCGCGCAGACCCCGCCCGCCGGCCCGCTGCCGACGCCCTGCCCGGCGAACAAGACGACCTCGTCCTCGCCGCAGACGCCTCCATCGCCCACCAACACTCCACAGCAGGTGACCCCGACCACCCCCGCGGGCGGTGGGACCGGAAACGGAAGCGGCGGGACGGACCCCAGCCAGCCTGCGCTGCCCCTGCCGACCCTGGGAGGCAACTGACATGCTGACCGTCGGCGCTCGCCTGAAGGCCATCATCTTCACCCTGCTGGCCATCTTCGTGATCTCCTACATCGCGATCACGTACGCGGACCTGGGGAAGTACGTCGGGCTGCGCGGCTACTACGTCGTCAAGCTCGAACTGCCCACCACCGGCGGCCTGTTCAAGGGCTCCGCCGTCTCCTACCGAGGGATCTCGGTCGGGAAGGTCGGCGACCTCAAGCTCACCTCGGACGGCGTGCTCGCCGAACTGCACATCTCCGACAGCGCACCGGACATCCCCCGCGACCTCAAGGCGATCGTGGCGAACCGGTCGGCCGTGGGTGAGCAGTACGTCGAGCTGGAGCCGGACCGCGAAGGCGGCCCGTACCTCGCGCAGGGAGCCGTGATCCCGCGCAGCGCGGCGACGACGCCCGTTCCGGTCGAGCAGACGCTGAAGAGCATCAACGACCTGTCCGGGACGCTGCCGCTGAACGACCTGAAGGTCGTCGTGGACGAGCTCGGGCAGGCGTTCGCCGGCCAGGGCCCGCACCTCCAGAAGCTCCTCGACACCAGCGGCGAGTTCATTGCCGCGTCGGACGCCGCGTTCCCGCAGACCGACGAGCTGATCAAGAACGGCAACGTCGTCCTGAAGACGCAGAACGACGAGGCCCAGGCGTTCAAGGACTTCGCCCGCAACTCCCACCTGCTGGCGCAGACGCTCAAGTCGTCCGACGGTGACTTCCGGACAATCCTCCAGGACGGGCCGCCCGCGAACCGGGAGTTCTCAAGGCTGCTCCGGGAGATGCAGCCCGGACTGCCGATCCTCCTGGCGAACCTGCTCACGACGTCGCGCCTCACGGACGCCCGCCTGCCCGGCCTGGAGACGGTCCTCTCCAACCTGCCGAAGATCTCCGCGATCGGCCCGTCGGTCGTCCAGGACGGCAAGCTGCGCCTCGGCCTCATCAACACGTTCTTCAACCCGCAGCCGTGCACGCGCGGCTACGGCGGGACGCAGTACCGGAACGGCACGACGGACCTGAAGCCCGTGAACTTCAACGGCAACGCGCACTGTGCTGAGCCGGAGAGCAGCGGGATGAACGTCCGTGGCGCCCAGAATGCCCCGCACTATGGCGTTCCGTCTGCGGCCGTCCCAGGCGTCGACAGGGCCAACCTGACCGCTGCGGAGCCCTTCTTCACGGCCGTCGGCCTCCCGGCCATGGGACGTGAGAGCGGAACGTCCCTGCAGCGGCTCCTGGGGCTCGGCCAATGAGGAAGATCGTCGGACTGGTCCTGGTCGCCGCCGCCCTCGCGTTCCTCGGGTTCGCGGGGTGGCGGTGGTCCGGGACGGTCTGGAACGAGGACCGGACGTACGCCGCCCAGCGGGAAGACATGAAGGACACGGCCGTCCGGGACATGGTGATGCTGAACAGCGTCGACCCGTCCCGGGCCCAGCTCGACATGGAGCACTGGCTCGACATCTCGACCGGCACGCTCCGCGACGCCCTTCAACGCGACCTGCCCGCCGCGCAGGCGAAGTTCGCGAAGCAGCAAGTTCCGACCCGCGGTGAGGTCACGGCCGCCGCGGTCACGTCGTTCGACAAGGACGCGGGGAAGGCGACGGTGCTCGCGTCCGTCCGGGTGTTCCTCGGCGCGGACGCGGGCGGAGCGCCGTCCGCTGAACAGCGGAAGCGGTTCGAGGTCGGGATGAAACGGATCTCGGACGGACTGTGGAAGGTCGAGTCACTGACCCCGGTCGCACCGGGAGGCCATCTGTGAGCGTCGAGGTCGAGGTCCGGGCGAGGCCCAAGAAGAGGAAGAAGAAGCCGGAAAAGCGCTCAAAGGTCTTCCTGAAGCGCTGGTGGCCGTACCTGGTCGCTGTGGTCGTCGCCGCTGGCGCGTTCGCCCTGAACACATGGGCGTCCGACCGTGCATCAGGCGGACCGGCCACGAACCGCGCCATGCTCGACAAGGCGGCTACGTCCGACGCGCTCACACACGTCAGCCAGGCGGTGGAGCGCGTCTTCACGTACTCGTACACGGACCCGGATTCGACGGCACGCGCCGCGTCCAGCCTCCTCACGGGCAAGGCGGCGTCGCAGTACCAGTCGCTCTTCGGGCAGGTGCGCCAGGAGGCTCCACGCCAGCAACTCGCGCTGACCACCAAGGTCTCGCGCGCCGGCGTCGTCCGTCTTGATCGCGACGGAACGGCTGTGGTCGTGGTGTTCCTCGACCAGCAGTCGACACGAGCGGGCAAGGCCGCGGGCACGCCCGTCGCCGCCCAGCTCATCGTCACGGCTCACCGGTCCGGTGGGACGTGGCGCATCACGGAACTGCGGGCTGCCTGAAAGGAAGGGGTGGATTTCAGGTGGACACCAAGGAAGAACTCAAGGACAAGGCGGAGACCGCCGCGTCGGCCGAGGAGGAAGCGGACCAGAAGCCGACACCGAAGCCGAAGTCCAAGGTCAGGACGAGGGACGTCACCAAGAAGCCCCCGCCTGAACCGGAGGAGGACGCGGAGGCCGAGGCGCCCGAGTCCGAATCCGAGTCCGCGGAGGCCGATGCCGACGCCGGGACTGAAACCGAAGCCGAGGCGGATGAGCCGAAGGCCGACGAGCCGGAGGCGAAGCGGAGCTGGCGCCGCGATCCACTGATCCTCATCGCGATCGCGGTCACGGTAGTCGCCGGGCTCGGCGCCGCGTGGTTCGGCTGGAGCTATCACTCGGCCTCGACCGACAAGGGCATCAATCAGGCCCGCATGCGTGACGACGTGCTCCGCTCTGCCGAGCAGGAGGTCGTCAACCTGAACACGCTCGATTACACGAAGGTCGACCAGGGCCTGTCCCTCTGGCAGGACTCGACCACCGCCGATCTGTACAACCAGATCGTCCAGGGACGCCAGCAGCTCGCCGACTCGGTCACGAAGGCGAAGACGGTCAGCACCGCCAAGATCCTCGAATCCGGGATCACCGAGCTGGACTCCGACGCCGGGAAGGCTGGCGTCATGGTCGCGCTCCGCGTGACGGTGACGACGCCCGATGGGAAGTCGTCGACCAGCATTCGGCGGCTCGCTGGACAGCTGACCAAGACATCCGACGGGTGGAGGCTCTCCGCTCTCGGTCAGGCCGCGACCTCGTCTGGTAACTGATGACCAAGAAGAAGCCTGAGACCAAGAAGAAGCGCGTTCCCGGGACCGCCCGGACGCGCGTCGTCGCCCTCCTGGGCGTCCTCACCATCGCCTTCGGGACCACGGCCGCCTGGAGCGCGAACAAGGCGAACGCCCTGACCGGCAACGCCGCGGCGGAGAACCACGCACTCACCGACAACGCCCGCACGAGCGAGGTGAAGGGCGAGGTCACCAGCGCCCTGAACACGGTGTTCTCGTACAACTACGCCGACACCGCCAAGACCGAGCAGGCTGCGAAGAAGCTGCTCACAGGGGATGCCGTCCGGCAGTACGACGCCATGTTCGCGACCGTCCGGCAGCAGGCCCCGGCGCAGAAGCAGATCCTGACGACCACCGTCACGGGCACCGCGGTCAAGTCCCTCACGGACGACAAGGCCCGCCTGCTGATCTTCGCCGACCAGCGCAACACCCGCACGGACAAGAACCAGACCAGCTACTCGGCGGCCGTGTTCGCGGTGACCGCGATCCGCGTCGGCGGGACCTGGAAGCTCAGCGCCATCGACACCTTCGGAGGCTGAACGAGCGGCCTCAGCACATAGCGGCAAGCACTCGCTCGCCGTGACCGCCCGGTCGAAGGGAGACCAGTCATGAAGCACTCGGTTCGCAAGGGCCTGGTCGGCGCCATCGCCGCCAGCTCGGTCCTTGCCCTCAGCACCGCTCCCGCCAACGCGACCGGGCAGAGCCCGGCCACCACCCAAGCCATCACGCTCACGAACTCCGGCAGCATCAGTGTGAAGGACGGTTCGACCGGTTGGGCGATCGTCTGCACCGCCTCGACGGGAACGGGGACCGCACAGGTCGGCACCCCTCAGCCGAACCCGGTCTTCCAGATCAACACGTTGCAGTTCAACCAAGGCACCGCAGGTAGTAAGTGCTCTACGCCCTTCACCCCAATGCAGGTCACAGCAGCCGGACTGCCCTGGTCCTTCAGCGCTACCAGCCCGACCGTCTCCGGGGTGACGCCCGGCACACTGACCGGCGTGAAGCTGACCATCGTCGGCGACGACAACTGCCACACGACCATCACGGGCCCCGGCGGAGCCGGCGGCACCATCAGCGGCAAGTACACCAACGGCGCCGGGACCCTGTCCTTCGGCGGCACCGGCAGCACCTCGAACCTGACCGTCGCCACGGCGGACATCAACTGCGACCCCACTTCGATCAGCGTCGGCGACCCCATCTCGCTGAACGGCACCTACAAGATCAACCCGTCCGTCGTCATCACCTACCCCTGACCGGACTCAGCGCCATCGACACCTTCGGAGGCTGAACGAGGGCCTCAGCGCAGAGCGGCACGCATCCGCCTGTCGCGATCGCCCGGTCGAAGGGAGACCAGTTCATGAAGCAGTCGGTACGCAAGGGCATGCTCGGCGTCGTCACAGCCAGCTCGGTCATCGCCCTCACCACCGCCCCCGCCCACGCGACCGGGCAGAGTCCGGCCACCACCCACCCGATCACGCTCACGAACTCCGGCAACGTCGTCCTGAGGGACACTTGGACCGGCGCCAGCATCTCCTGTACCAGCTCGACGGGAATGGGAACCGCACAGGACCCGCCGGGCCCCCTTGGTCAGATCAACTCGTTGTCGTTCAGCAGCCCGGCCATCCCGAGCGGCTGGTGCTCCGGTCCCGGCATCGTGGTGCAGGTCACCGCTTCCGGATTTCCCTGGGCCATGAACACGACGAGTCTCCCCTCCGTTGCGTGGAGCGGCGTGAGGATGAGCATCGTCGGCAGCGACAACTGCCACGCGACCATCTCGGGGCCCGGCGGCACCGGCGTCACCATCTACGGTACGTACAACAGCAGCACGGCGGCCCTGACCTTCGGTGGCGTCGGCACCACTTCCCCCCTGATCGTCCAGACGACGGACGCCTACTGCGACCCCACGCTGTTCAACGTGGGCGACCGCTTCTCGCTTAACGCCACGTACAAGATCAGCCCGCCTCTCGTCCTCAACATGCCCTGACCGAACTCACTGAGCCGAAGAAGAACGTCGGCCGAAGGGATTTCGGTAGATGAAAACTGCTGCGGGTCAGGGTTCGACGTCACCTGGTAACTGATGAAGAAAATGAGCGGAATTCTCGGCACTGGCCGTGCGCAAATGGTCACTCCTTCGAGAAAGCTCACGGTGGGTCCCGGAGTGGCTGCGCTATGGGTGGCGAGCGAGGCGGACGCCTTGAAGGAGCGCGCCCTGGCGCAGATCGCCGAACTCGCCGACAACGCTCGGCCAGGTGAGGCGATCGTCGGGGTTGGACGCTCAGTCCTCACCCGACCAGTTCTAGGCGGTGACCGTCGCGGACGTGGACGTCGAGTCCCTGACCAGCAACAAGAGGAGCGTCCCGCGATCCCCGCGGACCAACGGGGCGTCGCACCGGTGAGAACGGAACGAGCCGACCAGCCGCGATGTTCGCCTCGATCGGCCCACTCGGCTGGCGCAGGGAAATCCACCACCATCGGCCCCCACGGCCTCTGGTGTCACAAGGATCATCACTTGGTGATAAAAACGCTAGATCCAAAACTCACTCCAGGTGAGTTTTGCGTGCGCGCGTTTTATCACCTGGTGATAAGCCGAAAAAAGTTCCAAATCCCCTATTGAATCCGCCGAGACCCCCGCTTATGGTCAGACCATGCAAGCGGGCGGGAGAGGGAGAGTCCGGCCCCTGGCGGAGCAGTAGAGATTCAACCGCCACCGAGAAGGACCCGTCCATTTTCGACAAGGCAGAGGAGATGCCCCGAAGCACACGCCGTCCCTGTCCCTACGAGAACTCGCAGAACACCCCACTGAAGGGAACAAGAACCGGCATGCGCAAGCTCACTCGCAACAGCATTCTTGCCAGCGCGGTCGCGATCTCCGCGCTCGGCCTCACCGCCATCCCCGCCTCCGCCAACCCCATGTACGTCGACATCTCGGCCACCGGAGCCAGCGGATCCAGCTGGGGCATCACCGCCACCAGCTCCAGCGTCACGGCCAAGGACAACACCACTACCGCAGCGATCACCTGCAGCAGCGGGGCGGCGTCCGGCACCACCAAGCTCGGGACGAACATCACGCCCACCACCGGGATCGCGTCCGTCACGACCCTCTCTCTCACCAGCCCGGCCAACAAGAACGGCTGGTGCTCCGGCCCTGCCGGCATCACGGTGCAGGTCAACCCGGACCTCACCACGCCCTGGACTCTCGACGCGACGGCAGTGACCGCTGCTGGGGTGACCGCTGGCAAGCTGAACGGGATCAAGGCGAGCATCGTCGGCAGCGACAACTGCCACGCGACGGTCTCGGGCCCCGGCGGTACCGGCGGCAGCGTCACGGGCAGCTACAACAACACCACCCACTCCCTGACCACCGGCGGCACCGGCAGCACCTCCAACCTGACCGTCCAGTCGGTGGACCTCAACTGCGACCCCACTCTGATCAACGCCGGCGACTCCATCTCGCTCAACGGCACCTTCGTGGTCACCGCTGTGTCCCCGGCGACGGGCCCCCTGACCCTCAACGCCCACAACTGACGTCTGTAACGGCGTAGGCCGATGACCGGGCCGCCATGGGGACTCCTGTGGCGGCCCGCCCCACTACCTGATCCAGAAGGATTTTCATGCTCGCGAGCCCCCGCAGAGTAGTGCGCGGCGCAACCGTGACCGCATTGCTGGCCAGCGCAGGCGTGCTGGCCGCTGTCCGAGTCGCGTCCGCCGATATCGGGGCGCAGGTGACCTACCTGTGCGCGACACCTAAAGCCACCTACCAGGTGGTCCTTGGGATCAAGGCCAAAGTGCCCGCGGCAGGCAAGACCAATACGCCGGTGCGCATCGGCGATGTCGGTGTGACGCTGAAGGTGCCGGGGAGCCTCCGCAGCGAGCTGGCGGCGGCCGGAGTTCCGGACTCAACGGGGTCGGCTCCTGCGCCTTCGTTGAATGGTGTCGCCTCGATCCTCGTGAACGTCAATCAGGGGCAGACGTCGGTCAACGCGGGATGGCCCGCCTTCTCTTTGACGTCGGACTCCGACCAGGCGGATCAGGTTGTTCTACGGGGGGCCGGTGCTGTTCCCGCGCTCCTGACGGATCAGGCGGGGCAGGTCTCTTGGAAAGCCGGGCAGATGGTGCTCCGGCTGTCGGTCGGGCAGAAGGCGTCCACCAGCACGCTGACCTGTACTCCCAAGGGCGGGGCCGCCCTCGGAAATCTGGCTTTGAAGGGTGGGACCTCCCCCTCTGCCTTGCCTAAGAATTCTCCGCTGGCGAGTCAGCCGGCCGATGATGATTCGAAGGCTGACTGCATCATCCCTCCCGACTCGACTCAGGGCGGAGGAATCAATCGGGATCCGCGGCTGGCAGAACCCCCGATACCACCCGGAATGAGCCTGAGTATATTGAGGCCGGAACGCCCTGGCACGCCCGAGTGCGGAAAGGCCGCGGGATTCGGAAATCTCGGGAAGCTGAAGGCGGCTATTCCGGTCGGTGCGCAAATCAGGTTCCGTGTGAGTGCCCAGAATCAAATTGACGTGCTCCATAATTATTTGCGGAGCAGGAACTACGGAAGCACTGCCACGACCCCGTCAACAGGGACGGCCCTGGGGTTTGGCTTTATGCCGACCACGGCAACGGTACTCACCAAGCAGGTGGCCCCCCCTGGAGCTTCCAGCGATATGGCGAACTTGTTTGCGGATGTGGCGCCTGACATCACAAGCCCCACTTCTTTCGAGAGTCGCGCATTTGCGCGCTCATTCGTGGATCTCCGTGTCGGCGGAATATCTGTAAATGGCACCAGGTTGGGCCTCGGAGAGAACTGTCACACCGGCGCACTGCCGCTGAATATTACTGCAGATTTGGGAAACGACAGTGTTGGCAAACTGAGCCCTAATTTGGGTGGCACCTACACGGGGAGCGTGTACGTTCCTGGCTTCACTGGCTGCGGGGTCGGGGAGGACCTGACGCCCCTGGTGGACGCGACAAGTGCTGGGACCAACAATTATTTGAAGGTCGAATCTGGCTTCTGGTGTATTGCGAGTCCAGATGTTCCTGAGGGTTGTACGGATGAGGAAGAGCCCACCACATACACGGTTCTCCCTGGTAGAACGGTAGAGGCGACCGTAAGTCCATTCATGCTGACCGCCTCGGGTGGTAACTCAATCCGATGCGATTCTGCGAGCTTGAAGATCAATTTCAAGCGCGGGCACTACCTGTCTATATATAGAATCGCCACCGTTAATGGCGCTCAGTTCAAGAAGTGCGTCAGGGCTAATGGTGGAGTTCCGGTCACAGTTCACGGTGCGGGGTTTCCGTGGTCGCTGCACATGAGCTCCGGTCAAGGCTCCCCGGGACAGTGGGCCATGGCGATGAACGGATTCAAGCTTGAGGTGGCCAGCTCCGACGGTTGCGACTTCTCCCTGAATGGCTTGTCTTACGACCATTCGGCGGATATCCCGGCCATGCTGAACTCCGTGACCCTCGATGCCGACAAGAATCGGCTCGCCATTGGTCCGGGCAATGGCATCGCCGTCGGGGTGAACGCTCAGTGCAGCGATCCGGATCCAGATTTGCAGCCGACGGCGGCCTGGGATTTTGGTGACAACAACTTCTCGTACAGCCCGCACCAGAAGATCACCTCCCCTTGACGCCGCCTGCCGTCGTCGGGGCATCGCTCCCCATCGATTTCGGTCCAAATCGTGGTCCGACAGAGGAGAAAGGCATGGCCATGCGCAATAGGTCGTTCACCAAGTGGACGGGGCGCGGGATGGCGGCGGGTGTCGCCGCTCTTGCGACGACTGCGGGTCTGTTGTCGGGGACGGCCGCGCATGCGGATGACCCGATTCCGACGTTCGACTTCGCGGACTGCCCGACGTTGCCGGCGCCGTACACGAAGGAGGGGTCGATCTGTCTGGAGTCGATCGTCACGAGCGGGACGTTCCAGCTCGGGAAGTTCAACCAGCAGATCACCTCGCCGATCAAGTTGACGTTCGCGAGCGCGTTGAACCCGGACACGCAGCTGTACACGCCGATCTTCGGCAAAATGCAGGCGAGCAAGATGCTGGTCCAGCCCGGCATCTTCGGCGACCCGATTGTGACGGCGGTCTACGCCCAGCCGGAGTACGCGGGCGTCTTCGACCAGCCGTCCGGGCCGGACTACCACATCACGCTCGGCATGCGGATCCGTCTGAGCAACCCGTTCCTTGGTAGCTCCTGCCTGATCGGTAGCAGCAGTCACCCGATCACGCTCGACCTGACCACGGGGACCACGAATCCTCCGGCCGGTACGACGCCCATCACGGGTAAGACCGCGACGATCGTCCAGAGGACGCCGTTCGTGATCCGTTCGGCGACCCACGTGGACAACACCTTCGCGGTGCCGGGCGCCAGCGGGTGCGGCCTCGGCGTCGGCCTGGTCGACGCGCTCGTCAACCTTCAGGCCGGTGTTCCGTCGGCGGCGGGCAAGAACCAGATGGTCTTCAACGAGTACATCGGGCAGAAGCTCTACACCGCTCTCCCGTAGTCCCGTTGACCCGGGCCGTGTCCGTGCGACCACCACCCCTGCGCGGACACGGCCCGCTCCACCTCCCTACCCGGCCTGGGGATCGAGCCGGTCACCCGGCAGGAAACCCGGGACCGACAGCATGTATCGGGGGCTGTTTCTCCATCGACTCCGGCCTGGCGACGGGCCGGCAGGCAGAAGGGAATGGCCATGCAGAAGTTCACCTTCGCAGGGCGTGGTAGGCAGCGGGTAGCGGCGGGTGTCGCCGCTCTCGCGACGGTCACGGGTGTCATGTCGGGGACGGTCGCGCATGCGGATGACCCGATTCCGACGTTCGACTTCGCGGACTGCCCGACGTTGCCGGCGCCGTACACGAAGGAGGGGTCGATCTGTCTGGAGTCGATCGTCACGAGCGGGACGTTCCAGCTCGGGAAGTTCAACCAGCAGATCACCTCGCCGATCAAGTTGACGTTCGCGAGCGCGTTGAACCCGGACACGCAGCTGTACACGCCGATCTTCGGCAAGATGCAGGCTGACAAGATGCTGGTCCAGCCCGGCATCTTCGGTGATCCGATCATCAGTGCGGTCTACGCCCAGCCGGAGTACGCGGGCGTCTTCGACCAGCCGACCGGGCCGGACTACCACATCACGCTCGGCATGCGGATCCGTCTGAGCAACCCGTTCCTTGGTAGCTCCTGCCTGATCGGTGACACGGGTAATCCGATCACGCTCGACCTGACCACGGGGACCACGAATCCTCCGGCCGGTACGACGCCCATCACGGGTAAGACCGCGACGATCGTCCAGAGGACGCCGTTCGTGATCCGTTCGGCGACCCACGTGGACAACACCTTCGCGGTGCCGGGCGCCAGCGGCTGCGGGCTCCTCGGTGCGGCAAATTGGCTCGTCAACCTTCAGGCCGGTGTTCCGTCGGCGGCGGGCAAGAACCAGATGGTCTTCAACGAGTACATCGGGCAGAAGCTCTACACCGCTCTCCCGTAGTCCCGTAGTCCCGTAGTCCCGGGCCGTGTCCGTGCGACCACCACATTCGTGTTGGCACGGTCCGCTCCACCTCCTCACCCCGATGCGGGGACGAGGTCGGTCATCCAGAGGAGACCAAGGAACTGACGATGCCATCGGGGGCTGTTTCTCAACCGACTCCAGCCCGCTGGCGGGCTGGGAGGAAGAAGGAGATGGCCATGCAGATGCTCGTGTCCGCAGGTCGTGGCAGACGGTGGGTGGCGGCAGGTGTTGCCGCTCTCGCAACGACCGCGGGTCTGTTGGCGGGGACGGCCGCGCATGCGGACGATCCGATACCGACGTTCGACTTCGCGGACTGCCCGACCTTGCCCGCCCCGTACGTGAAGGAGGGGTCGATCTGCCTCGAGACGATCGTCACGAGCGGGACGTTCCAACTCGGGAAGTTCAACCAGCAGATCACCTCGCCCATCAAGCTGACGTTCGCGAGCGCACTGAACCCCGACACTCAGCTGTACACCCCGATCTTCGGCAAAATGCAGGCCGACAAGATGCTCGTCCAGCCCGGCATCTTCGGTGACCCGATCGTCACGGCGGTCTATGCCAAGCCGGAGTACGCGGGCGTCTTCGATCAGCCGACCGGGCCGGACTACCACATCACGCTCGGCATGCGGATCCGCCTCACTAATCCGTTCCTCGGCGGTACCTGCGTGATCGGTGACACCGGCAACCCGATCCTGTTGGACCTGACCACAGGCACGACCAACCCGCCCGCGGGTACCGCGCCCATTACCGGTAAGCCCGCGACGATCGTCCAGAGGACGCCATTCGTGATCCGTTCGGCGACCCACGTGGACAACACGTTCTCCGTCCCCGGTGCCGACGGCTGCGCCTTGGACATCGGGCTCGTGAACGCGATCGTCGACGCCCAGGCGGGTGTCCCGTCCGCGGCGGGCAAGAACCAGATGGTCTTCAACGAGTACATCGGCCAGAAGCTCTACACCGCACTCCCTTAGCGCAAAGCCGGCACCAGGGTCGTGCCCGCCGCCACCCGCAGCGAAGGGCACGACTCATCCACCCACACCCCGCGAGGAGAGCAGATGAGAACCAGCAAGTCTGCACGTCGTGCGTTCTGCGCCACCGCTGTGGCCGCTGCCGCGCTGGGCCTGGCGGCGGCGCCTGCTCAGGCCCGTCAGGCCGCGCCGACCGGGATCCCCACCTTCGACTACGCGGACTGTCCGGCGCTCCCCGCGGGAGCGGATGCCCTGAGCTCGTTCTGCTTTGAAGCGATCGCCAGCAGCGAGAGTGTGACGATCGGAAACGTCACCCACCTCATCAACAGCCCGTTCAAGGCCACCTTCGGGAGCCCCTGGTTCGACGATTCGGGATATGGCAGCAACATCTTTGGCGGGCTGCGTACCGAGCCCTTCCAGGTGTCAACTCGGAATGGCGAGCCTGTCTACGCTCGAGTCGAATCTGCGGGTGCCTCTGATCTGACTCCGACCCTGGGCCTGAATCTCAACTTCAAGATCAGGTTCACAGGCGGCGGCCTCGGAAGTAACTGCACGGTCGGGACGGACGGCAATCCCATCTCCGCGCACCTGATCACCGGAACCACCACGCCCCCGTCTCCGTACCAGCCGATCACCGGTGTCCCATGGACGGTGGCCGCGCCCGGGGTGCACCAGGGGACGGTAGTGGACAACACGTTCCCCGTCCCGGCGGCGAGCGGGTGCGGCGACAGCGGCAACGCGTTCCTCAATCAGCTGGGCGGCCTGCCCGCTCCGGCGGGTGCCAGCTCGATCGTCCTGCCGACGTACATGGGGGCGATCTCGTACTCCAAGCTTCCTTAGGCGAGTCACCTCGGCCCACGTTCACCCTTCGGCAAGGAGAACAATGAGACTCAGCAAGACTGCACGTCGCGCCTTCTGCGCCACTGCTGTGGCCGCTGCAAGTCTGGGTATGGCGGTGAGCCCGGCCCATGCGCGCGAAGCAGCGCCAGCCGATGGAATCCCCACCTTCGACTTTGCGGACTGTCCTCCCCTTCTGGAAGGTGCGGATCCCTACAACTCCATATGCTTCGAGGCAGTCGCCAGCAGCGGGAGTGTGACGATCGGGAACGTCACGCATGTCATCGATAGCTCCCTCAAACTGACCTTTGAGGGAGCCACGTTCGAGGATGGCTCCACTCAACAAAAATTCGGCGCACTGCGTGCCGAGCGATTCCAAGTGGCGACTCGGCATGGCGAGCCCGTCTACGCTCAACCGGAATACGCGGGGTCCTTCGAGTTCACTCCGTCTTTGAACCTGAACCTTAGCTTCAAGATCAGGTTCACGGGCGGCGACCTCGGCGGCAACTGCACGGTGGGGACCAACAGCAACCCTATCTCCACGCATCTGATCACCGGCACCACGGCGCCTCCGCCGCCGTATCAGCCGATCAGCGGCGTTCCATGGACGCTCGCAGCGCCAGGTGTTCGCGTTGGGACGGCGGTGGACAACACGTTCCCGGTTGCGACGGCGAGCGGGTGCAGCGACAACGGAAACGCCTTCATCAACCAGCTTGGCGGACTACCTGCCACTGCGGGAGCCAGCACGGTCGTGCTGCCCCTGCACGTGGGGTACGTCCAGTACTCGAAGATCTCGTAAGTCAATTTGGTTCGGCTGCCCTGATCGCCGGGGCAGCCGGGCCAATTCAATTTATGGTTCGTCTATCTTGGTCGGGACGAACCGTCCTACATCGAGGCTCCTGATGCGGTTGAAGAGATCCAGCATAGCCAGCTTTTCATTTCTGACGGTCGCCTCCTCCGGGGCCGCTCTGGTGGTGGGGATGGGCCCGGCTCAGGCGGATATTGGCGCAGATCTGTCCTTCTTGTGTAATGGAAGGACCGGAGCCTGGCCTGTGAAGGTGAACGTCGCTGGCTCGGTGACCGCACCGCGCCGAGGTGCAGGAGTGATCAGCTTCGGCCAGATGACGGTCCGCGTTCGCGCATCGGCCAAGGATCTCAGCGACATGCGCGGGACTCCGGCCGGTAAGGGCAGCGACACCGGAAGCGCCGAGGTTCCTCTGACCACGGCCGCTCGCTTCCTCGTGAGCGCTCAGGCGGGGGGGACTTCTGTCGACGCCGCGTGGCCGACCTTCAATCTCAGCGGGACGGGAGGCGAACTCACCGGAAACGGTGCGGTTCCGGCTCTGGCCGGTGGAACAGGCCAAGTAACCCTGCGTGCGACCGGACTGGTTCTGAACTTGAGCGGGGGAACGGCGGGGGGCCAGACGACGGTTTCCTGCTCCCCGACGAACAATCGTCCGCTCGCCACCGTCGAGATGCCGGCGACGGCATCAACTCCGGGGACTTCCCCTGGTTCCTCTCCTCGCAGCCGGGCCACGACACCCGCAACGACGGCCGCAGGCGCTGATACTTCCTGTGAAGTGCTTCCGGCACCCGGCGAGGACCCAAAGTACGGATTCAATAGCTACCCCGCCCTGGACCGAGTCTTCAAGGAGCCGGGAAGGCCGCCAGGTGATTTTACGGTCGGCCCGATAGGGCGAGGAATCACGTACTGTATTCGCGCGTCCGGATTCAGCAACGTGGGGAAACTGGCCGGTGCGACTCCTGTCGGTGCGCTCACTCTTCTTCGAAGAGCGGTTCGCGCCGGAATACTGACGCAACCAGACGGTGAGCCGGTGAACTACCGTGAACAGTGGGGGTATGCGCTCAACAAGCCGGCGCCCTCGCGATCCGTCCAGCTCAGCCTTGGTTTCATGCCGACTCTTTCGGTGACCGATATGGACCAAGTGGTGCCGCCGGGGAAAGACAGTTCAGGAAATCTATACCCAGTCACGGGAAACGTTCGAACTGATATTGCTCCCGACCCCACGCTGCCCAGCGTGGCCGATGATATGACATTCATTAGTTCTCTCGTCGGCGTGCGTGTTCACGATGTCGCCCTAAACGGCACCCCTCTCTCGGTCGGAGAAAATTGTCGCGCGAAACCGACGCCGCTCAATCTCTCCTCCTTTACTGGAAACGACCAGAGCGGCCGAACAGTCCTCACTCTTGGCTCGACCTTCACTGGACGCGTCGACATTCCCGCCTTCACAGGATGCGGGACCTCTGAGGATCTCAGCCCGCTCTTCACGGCGAGCGTTTCAGGGCCGGGAAACTACGTTCAACTGGAGTCCGCCCCCTGGTGCAGGGTCGTCACCGATCCCAGCGTCTGTGCATCGTCTGAAGAACCCACGACGGTGTCCGTCGCGCCTGGCGGCCAGGTTTCCCTGACGTCCAAGGCGCTGCAAATGATGGACTCTACTGGTACTGAAGGGGTCACCTGCGATGCCGTGACCATACACATGCCCTTGAGGGCAGGGCACTGGAAGCAGAGATTCCTGTTCGGCAAGACGGGCACCGTCGAGTACAAGGGGTGCCAGCTCACAGCGGCGGGTACGACGATTCCGGTTCGCGTGACCGACTCCGGTAGTGGCAAGCTCGGAATGAGCGCTGTGGATACGAACGAGGACGGCACGGTCAATATGGTCATCAGTGGCCTTGTGCCGAAGGTTTCCACGACCCTTGGTGGGAAGCCTTGCACTATTCAGTACGTGAGTAGTGCAGGGGGGTCGGCCCTGGGCGTCCAGGGAGTGTATGACAACGCCTCGCACACTCTGACGCAAACATCTGTTTGGCAGTATCTTCCGCAATTTGGAAGCAGTACCGACTGCCAAGCGGCGGCGAACACCACCCCGGGGTCTACGGGCTCGTTCACTATCAACCCGTTCGTCTTCACGCCGCCTCAGAAGATCACCATGCCCTGACGTGATGCGGCTGCGCGTAGCCCGCCTGGCTAGCAGCCACATCTTTCCGCAAGTCCGACTGTTCAGGGTATTCGGCTATGGAGGCCGGACAAGAGCCCAGTGCGGGTAGAGGCCGCATAGTAGAGCAATTTTCGGGAAGTGTGACCCTGCTTCTTCTACTAGAAGAGTCGCTCACCCTGGAGGTTGAGATGCGTAAGGCTGGAAAGAGTGCTCTGACGTCGGTTTCTCTGGCGGCGACGGCGGTCGTTGCTGTGACCGCTGCTGCGGTGGCCGGGACGTGGACCGTCCTGCCGGGCGGACCGGTGACCGCCGTAAATTACGGAAAGATCACGGCTACGGACATTGCAACTGGCGGGACTGTTAATTGCACGAATTCAAGTGCATCGGCGACGTCTATGTCGGGTTCGGGACTTTCGCCGGACAATCTGGTGTCCATTAATTCGATCAAATTTGACAGTCCGGCCAATCGATTCGGATGGTGCGTGGCGCCAGGCGACATCGCATGGGAAGTGACTGCGCAGAATCTTCCATGGAAATTGAGCGCCGTTGCGGCCAATAGTGATGGAGCGAGTGGAAGAGTCACCGGCGTTGTGCTCTCAAATGTCGGGGACGATGGCTGCCATACTACGTTTGGCGCGCCCGGCGGCGGTCCAGGGCAAATTGATGTCACTTATGTCAATGCTACCCATAGAGTACAGGTCACAGGGACAAATTTGGTCGTGCAATCCATTGACATGAATTGCGATCAGACGCTAATCAACGTGGGAGATGCATTGAAAATAACTGGGTCCTTTGTGATTTCTCCAAGCATGACTGTCACGAGCCCCTGAGTGGAGCTCGGTGGCGACGCTGCTGCCCGGACGGTGCCTGTGGGCATGGCTTGTCGAAGAGGCCGAGGCTGGGCTGGAGTGTGAACTGAGCCACATGTGTACTTGGCTCACCATGCTGAGGTCACGCCATGCTTGAGAAGCGGGTGGTGGCCTTGGTGGTGGCGTCGGGGTCGGCGGTGGTTAGGGCGTCCAGGAGGGTTTCAGGGGATGAGGCGCTGATGAGGATGGTGCCGGTGGCGCGCCAGATGCCGCGGCTGTCCACGTGGACGTCCCAGTGCGGGTAGAGGTCGCGCAGGACAGACGTTAGGAGCGTGCGAGCGCTCACGCGTGCGCGTGTAGGAGCGCCCATACGACTTTGCCTCCCTCTGGGAGACGGGCGAATCCCCATGCGGGGACCATCAGATCCACCATGGCAAGTCCGCGTCCCGTAAGGCCGTCGAGAGTGAGGGGCTGGACGGTAGGGAGTTCGGTGCTTGCGTCCAGTACCTCTATGACGGGGCCCGCGTCCGTGTTGAAAACACGTGTGGTGATGGGATCGCCGTTCCCGGAGCCGTGGCGGTGTGCGTTCGTGGCCAGCTCGGTCACCACCGTGCGCGCGAGGTAGCCGAGGTCGCCGTCGTACGCGTTCTCGGTGAACCAGTCCGCGACGAAGTCGCGAGCGGCCTTGATGGATTCGGGCTCGGACTTGACCTCCAGCACCGCGACGCCGGTCGGCGGCGGAGTCGGCCGGAGTTCGGCTTTTGTGATCATCACGTTGGCCTCGGATCTCTGTCCTGGGGATTTTCGCGTTCTGTCACCATCCAGCCACGGAGCGACGTACGGTAGGCCGCGACTCCTCCGGCAGTCGCACATCACTACCAACCGGATTGCCGGTAGTTCCGGCCCGATCTGGGAGCTCACATGGCGACGAAGAAGCGGATCGACCCCCACCTGCGCCGGTTCGGCGCGAAGATCCAGAGGTACAGGGAAGAGGCTGGGCTCAGCCAGGCCGAAGTGGCCAAGCGGGTGAACGTAACCCGCAGCTACATCGGCCAGGTCGAGCGTGGGATCACCAGATGCCGTAAGGACTTCTCCGAGCGCCTCGGTGCCGCTCTCATGCACCCGGATGAGGTCAGCGAGGCCTGGAATGAGCTGGTCCGGAGTGCGAAGTATCCCCAGTACTTCGAGGACTTTGCATCCCTGGAATCGACTGCCGTGCTCCTGCGGAAGTACTCGGCGGATGTGGTGGACGGCCTGCTTCAGGTCGAGTCCTACGCGCGCGTGCTGCTTCGCGACGAGGACTCGGTGCTCGCGCGAATGAAGCGTCAGGAGATCCTCACTCGGGAGCCGATTCCCACGGTGTGCTTCATCCTCGACGAGTCGGTGTTGTACCGCGAGGTCGGTTCACCGGAAGTCATGAACGGTCAGCTCAGTCATTTGCTCGAAATTTCAGCCTGGGAGAAGGTCTGTCTCCAGGTGGCCCCAACCGCTTACTATCGCGGCGTCAGCGGGTCGTTCTCGATCGCGACCCAGGAAGATCGCGATGAGGCTGCCTACGCTGGCTCGGCGTTTGGTGGCGAGACCTCGGAGGAGGCCGAGCAGCTGATGCTGGTCAACGAGGCGTTCGCCGTGCTCCAGGCTCGGGCGCGCAACGTGGCCGACACGCGGACATTCATCAGGAAGGTGCTTGAGGAGAGATGGACGTGAACAAGGGCCAGTGGCGCAAGTCGTCCTACAGCAGCGACAAGGGGGATGACTGTGTCGAGGTTGCAGGTATGACGTCGAGCATTGCGATCCGAGACAGCAAGGACCCGGATGGTGGCGTTGTGTGTGCCGAGCGCAGTGAGTTCCACGAACTCGTGCGCTGCATCAAGGAAGCCAAGAGGGCTTAGCTTCTGAAGAAGGGCAAATCGTCATGATGGAAGCGAGTGGGCCTCGATGGCGGAAGTCCTCCAGAAGCCACGCTGACGGTGATCAATGCGTGGAGCTTGCTGCCGCGGATGACGGTGTGTTGATTCGGGACAGCAAGGACGTCACTGGGGCTTGGTTGACACTGGACCGATCTGGCCTCCGGGCTGTGATGAACCAGATCAAGACTGCTTAGCGGCTGCTGCTGCCAGTGCGATGACGGGTGAGTGGAGGTTGTGGGGCCGTCTCGTTCGGGACGGCCCCCGAGCCGAGGCTCCGGCGCGGGTCGTCCGTGTTCGCTCCCGCCCTACGTTTGTCTTCGGCTCGGAAGGGCTTCGTCAGGTGCTCTTCCGTCGTCCAACCGGGCCTCGGCGGGGGAGGGGGCAGGTGTATCGACGCTTCGGAGCGTCCGCTGCGGGAGGTCATCGTGTTCTTGGCTGGTGACGGCTGGCGGGAGTTCTTCGACTCCTACTCACGCGATGCCTTCCGGCTCGAGACCCTCTCCCGCTACGGGGTTCCTGAAGAGGATGAGGAGTTCCGCGTCTGGCGTGAGACGGGCCGCCTGGACATCCCCGAGGACGATCCGTGGTTGGCTCGCGTCCGGCACTTCCGAGGGACCGGTCGCGGCATCGGACGCGTCCACGTCCTCACTCGCCCGCTGACGGAGTACCTGCGGTTCGAGTTCGACTTCTACCCGCACAGCTCCAAAGCGGGGGAGGACATCCGGATCCTGGACGTCACCCACCGCCCGAACCCGCTCGCCGGAGCACAGGACTTCTGGCTCTTCGACGACACCCACGTCGTCCTCATGCACTACGCCGACGACGGCACGCAGACCAGCCGCGAACTCCTGGACGACGCCGACCCGGCCCCGTTCATCGAGCTGAAGCGCCTGGCCCTCGCCCACTCCGTCCCCTTCTCGGAGTACCGCGCCGAGTGACCCACGCCCCCACAGATCGGCGACGGACCTCCCACCACCCGGCCCGCAGGCGCGGGCGGCCACCATCCAGCCCCACGTTCACGACTCCCTGCCCATCCCGCAAAGGACCGGAGCCGCAGGTTGAGTCGTGTGACGCGTTCGCGGGGTGCGTTGATCACCAAGATCAGGACGGGCCTCACGCCCTCCGGGATCCGGCCGGCACCGGAACCCGCCCCCTCGAAAGGACGCACCCGACATGAAGCACCCCAAGGCCACCATCGCGGCCGCCGTCGCCACGCTCGTCCTCGTCCTGGTCGGCCTGTCCGGATGCGGCGCCAAGTACACCGAGCCCTTCAAGGACGCCCCGCGCTCCGGCAACGACAACGGCGCCCCCGCCGACCTCATCCGCATGCCGGACGGCTTCAGCAACGCCGCCACCAAATGCGACCACGGCAACCGCATCTACACCGCCTACCACGGCGACGCGCCCTACGGCTCCATCGCCGTCGTCCCCCAAGACCCCACCTGCCGCAACGTCACCCCATGACGCCCGCCCCGGCCCCGCCACGTCACCCCACCCCGGCGGGGCCGGACCACATCCACCCGTCACCCACCACCCGCCGAACCACCGCGGACCTCACCCCGGACACCCACCGACCACCCCCTCCCGCAAGCACCCACCCGCGCCCCCGCACAGCGCCGCCTCCGCGAACGTCGACCGGCTGCCGGATGACAACACCCCAGCCGCGTGAGTGCCCCGAACCAACACGGACGACCCCGGCCTCAGGCCCACATCACCGAAAGAAAGCCAGCTCACCGCGACGATCGCGCCGCCGGATACGCGCACCACTCAAGCCAAGGGACAGGGCCCGCTGCGCCCGGCGCGGACGTCCGGACGTACGTCTCAAGAAGGACGGCCGAACCCGCGAACTTCTGTGTGCTCTCGTGACATCCAGACGCCGGATTCGGGACGTGGGTTCGGCGCAAAGCGGGTCGGATTGGTCACGTCGCGTTGCGCCAACCGCTGGGAGGGCGCTCGCATCTCACCCCGTACAGCGCGATCACGCAGACCGCGCCCCCGAGGTTGGGAGCTCCCCCCCATGCGCAAGATCCTGCTCACCGGTGCGGCAGCGGCGCTCGCGCTCAGCCTGTCGGCCTGCAACATCGACGTCAACGGCAAGGCCACGGCGTCCGAGCCCTCCACCACCGCGTCCGCTCCCAACAGCACCTCCGTCCCGTCCGGCACGCCGTCCCACCACCGCACCGGCACCGGAGGCACCGGCGGGTCGGACTCGGGGCCCTCGGCCCGTCCCTGCGACCCGAACGTGTCGCCCATCCGCAAGGGCGCCTGCCCAATCTCGGTGAAGTCCGGGCCGCTGCGCTACCTGGCCTCCGGCAAGTACACCGTCGGGGACACCGCCTTCTTCACCACCCAGGACACCGTCCTGGTCGTCGCCAGCGGCACCTGCCCCGACGGCACCAGCTCCGGACCCAACATGCACTGCAGCCTCGACGGCATCGACGAGTGGGTCCAGAAGTCCCCCCACAACGTCGTCGTCCACCTCGACCGCGGCAACGCCACCAAGATCCAGGAAACCCAGTAACACCCAGCGCACCAACTGGCCCGCGACCGCCACAGGACCCACCCACCGGGCCCCCAGCACGCGGGCCGTGCGCACATCCAGCCAAGCGCAACAGCCCAACCAGGCCCACACCCGCGAAAAGCCCGGCTCTTGGGGACGGCCGACCGCCGAAGCCCGAGCGGGACGCCCACAAGCAACGCCACGCGGCGAAGCGCGGAATCACCCGCCTCAAGAGCCACCACGCTCCCGCGACCCACCACGACAGACCCACCACCGCTACGCGGCGACGCCGCTGGTCACCGCCATCAACGAGTGGCCGCAGCTGCCACCACTAAGCCAGGCCACCCGCTGAACCAAGCGACCCCGACCCCACGTGATGAGATCAACTGCCATGAGCGAGACGAGACCACCCGCTTCGAACCACGCCGATCTGCTGGCCAGGATGGAGCAGAACCTGGCCGAGCACGCCTGCCACCTGCACCGGCACCTCCCCGGCATGACCGTCACCGACGCGGACGACCTCCTGATCGCCGACAGCGGCCTCGACGACGACACCTTCAACATCGTCGCCATGGCCCGCTTCACCCCGGACACCACCGACGCACGCATCGCCGACACCGTCCGGACGCTGTCCGCCACGGGCCGTCCGTTCTCCTGGTGGGTCGGCCCCGCCTCGACCCCGCAGGACCTCCCCGCCCGCCTGACCGCCGCCGGCCTGGAGATATCCGAACGAGAAGCCGCCATGTGGGCACCCCTGGACGAGACCCCGCCACCGCGGAACCCCACCGGACTCGACATCCGCCCCGTGACGACACCCGATGCCCTCGCCGACTACGCCACCGTCCTGGCGGCGAACTGGGATCCACCCGCCACGACCGTCCAGCGCTTCTTCGCCCTGACCGCGAAACCGGCCCTCGCCGCCGACTGCCCAGCCCACTACCTGGTCGGCTACCTGAACGACCAGCCGGTCTGCTCAGCCGAGGTCTTCCTGCACGCGGGAGTCGCCGGCATCTACAACATCTCCACCCTGACCACTCACCGCTGCCGCGGCTACGGCCAAGCCATCACCCAAGCCACCATGGCCACCGCCCGAGCCCAAGGCCACCACACCGCCGTCCTACAAGCCTCACCGGACGGCCAACCCCTCTACCACCGCCTCGGCTTCCAAACCTCCGCCCACTACACCGAACACCTCATAACCCCCTAACCACCACCATCCCGCCCACCGCCCTCCCACACCCCGCAGCTCCCACTCCCGCCACCCACCGCAGAACCCTCACCCCTCGGCCCCTCGCCGACGCCCATCACCGCGAAGCTCCGCCAGCACAGCGCCGCCCGCCATGCCCCACCCCACGCCCCCGCGCGCCCACGGGAGGCCGCTCCCCACAGCAATGCCGCCCCGCAGAGTGCCCGACGCGGCGCGGCGCCGCCCGGATGAGAAGGGCGAGGAGGACAAGCTGTCAGCGATCTTGCTATTGAGCCACTGACGATCACGGAATTGAGCCACCTGCCATGTGTTCGGGATTGGCTGGCTTCGGTTGAGAGAGTCAGGCTCTGGGGGGCATCGTCCGGACTTGAAGGTTGCTTGGTCGGCCGTGGGGCGAACACAGAACGGCGCGTTCACCGGGCGTGGTGAACGCGCCATGGGCTGGCGATGTGGCGCCTGTTGCCGGTCGGCCTGGTCCAGAGCTGTGGGCATGACGGCCACCGGACGGTGCCCGTGGGGACGAGTGCATTGAGGATGTGGTACCGGTGTATCGATCGCTGCGGTGCAGCCGTCTTCCAGCAGATCCACCGCTTCTGAAGTGTGGAGGAGGCGGACCCGTGGCGTGGGTGGGACTACGAGTCGAAGCCGAGATTGGTTTCGTCATTCCAGCGCAGTGTTGCTCCTTGTTGCGCAAAGGTGTCGAGAACGGCACTCGCCGTCTTCAGGGCAAGCTGCAACGCTTGGACTCCGTCCACTCCATGGGATGCGTACCGGTGCTCTTCGCCTAGGCCGGTAATCTCGAGCAGGCATACGAAGTCCCCATGCTCGTCCTGCTGTGGGTGCCCCAGAAGGACGAGCACTTCGCCGTGCCCACCTTGCCGCTCAAGGATGAGTTTCCGTGTCGCAATCGGTTCCATGGTCCACCGTCCTAGCTGGTCAGCAGGGTGGGTGAGTCCAGTATCCCCGTTCTGATGCAGAACGCTCTGCGCTCCGAAGCGGAGGACCAGCATCGTGCCCGTCCTGCGGCTGTTGGGACCTTCCTGCAACGGGCCGAGTCGCTTTCGTATTGATCGGCGCAATCCGTGCGACTGCACTGCTGGCGAGTCGCGGTCGCAGTGGCGTCCACCGTCGGATGATTAATGGGGACGAATGCAATCAAGGCAACCAGTAAAACCTTAAAGCCTCGGAACATTCAGATCATCCCCTCCTGGTGAGAGCGGTCGTCACATGGCTATTCCTTTCCGTATGTGCCATTCCGGAAACGCTCGGTATGTATTAGGTATCTTGAAGGTGACGGTGTTGGTTGTCATTCGGCGGGTTGTTGCCGCATACCTGCGGACGGCTGGTGATCCGGCCTCCATCAGCATGCTGTGCGTAAACCCGTAGGACCGGCTGGTCGCCTTGAGTGACGCCTGGATCGATTCGCCGGACTCGTACGCGTTCGCGTAGTTCGGTGGTCGGTGCATTGCGCTGACCACCGGTCAGCCGCTTACCGGATGGCGAAGAAGTATCGGTGTCGACGTGGTCACGCCGCTTTCCGGGCCTTCTTGTCGTTGGCCGATTTCGTGGTCGCGGCGTTCGCGCGGGTCGGGCGTTGCTTGGTGCGGTAGCTGGGGCCGTCCAGGATGAGCAGGGTCGGTTTGGTGAAGGAGGCCAGTCGCTTGTCGCGGGTGCCGCGGTGCCGGCCGTTGGTCAGGAACTGCAGCAGGCTGTTGGTGTGGGTGAATCGGACTTTCAGGCCCATCCGTATCGTGATCCGGCCCAGGCCGGGACCCAGTCCCGCCCGCGCCGCCGGGGCAACTTACCGGGCGACGGTGTTGCGCGACACCCCCAGGCTCATGGAGATCTCCCGCGACGACCGGCCGGCCTGCCAGTGCGTCAGAATCTCCACCACGTCGACCATCTCGAACCGTCCCCTCGCCACAGACTCCCCCCCCGGCGTCCTTGAGGACCAATAAGAGGATCTTGGCAACACCATGACGGAGTCCACCCGACACGCCACGCAGAGTGATCCGGCTCAATAGCGTGATCGCGCCCCGGGCAAGTGGCTCAATTCAGTGATCGACAGGCCGTCAACCTGGCTCAATAACGTGATCGTCGACAATGATCGTCGCGCCGAGCAGCTCGTCCTCCTCGGTGAAGTCCACCCGCGCCACGCCCGCGCGGAGTCGAACACCCAGTAGTCGAAGCCCGGCACCCCCTCGGCATCGCGCCGGTCCACGGACCGGATGTCCTCTCCCGTCGCGATGTTGTGCCGCGACAGGTCCAGCCCGAACCGCGCGTAGTCGCTCAGCGGCACTGACACCACCCGGACGCGCTGGAACACCTTCCCGTCCGCCACGGCCTGCCCGACGTCCCGGGTCCAGTTCTGTATCCAGCCCATGTCCTTAGGCTCACCGGCCAGGAAGCGCCGCAAGGGCTCATGCTCGCTCGGCGAGTCGTACCGGTCCCGTACCTCCAGGCGCCGCGCCGTGTGCGCGAAGGTCCGGAACAACTCGACGAACGCCGTCCCACTGACCAACGTCACCCCGTCCTCCAACGTCACCCCACCCTCGCCCGACCTTGATGCTCCGCTCCCTGGCATCGGACGCTCCAAGGGCAACCCTCGGCCATCGGTCAACTGGGAGCGCGGCATGACACTGGATTTCGTGGGTGTTGATCCGGCGAACAGATCATCATGGAGGCGGCCGGTGGGGACTTCGAGCGCGGCAGACGGCGCTTCACTCCTGAGAACCACTCCCGCCCTGCTGAGGACGTAGGGACGCGACGAGAGCAAGCCGAGCTTCGCTGACCTGATGGCGGACGCCACCTCGTCCGCCTTCCACCTGGAACTCACGACCGGCACATCATGGATGACCCTCGCTTCCTGGCCTGGAAGGAGGGACGTTCGCAACCGTCCGTCCCCGCCGGGGGCGCGTTCCAGGACGCCGCTAGGGAAGCCGTGAACCGTGCTGTCGACGTCCGACGCGTCAGGATCGTTTCCGAACCGGTGAACGACTACGTCCGCTGGGAGCACAGCATCACCGCGGACCACAACATCGCGATCGGCGAGGCCGTCCGCTGGCTGCCCAGGCCCCTGTCCTCGACACTGGCCCTCCCCGGCAACCCCTTCTGGATCTTCGACGGCAAACTCGCACGCTTCTCCATCTTCGACGGAGACGGCAACGTCGTCGGCCACCAGTTCAGCAACGACCCCCGCGTGACCGCACTGTGCTCCTCAGCCTTCAAAGCAACATGGCACCTGGCCACCGCCCACCACGACTACACACCCGCCTGAACCTCGGTACCCACCGCGCCCGCCTGTGTTCGGACAACATCATGCAGTGACGTGCATAGCCGTTGACCGGCTCGTTCGAACCCTCCTAGCGTTCTAGTCACGACCACGCATAGCTGGGAGGGCATCCATGGAGGATGTGGAACTGACCCGGATCGCCGGCACCTGCAACCGGGACGACTGTCCGACGTTCTACCGCACCAACCGGGGGACGCTGGCGGTGCAGGGCGACCACCTCAGCGGATATCGGACTCCGGAGGGTGAGGCGGTCGTGGAGATTCCCGAGGAACTGTTGCGGGAGGCCATCCGTGCTCTTGGCTGGTGACGACTGGCGGCAGTTCTTCGACTCCTACGAACACGACGCCTTCCGGCTCGAGACGCTGCCCGTGTACGGCGTCCCGGAAGAAGACGAGGAGTTCCGCGTCTGGCGTGAGACCGGCCGCCTGGACATCCCCGAGGACGATCCGTGGCTCATCCGTGTCCGGCACTACCGCGAGACTGGGCGCGGCATCGGACGCGTGCACGTGCTCACCCGTCCGCTGTCGGAGTACCTGCGGTTCGAGTTCGACTTCTACCCGCAAAGTTCCAAGGCGGGGGAGGACATCCGGATCCTGGACGTCACCGACCGTCCGAACCCGCTCGCCGGAGCCCAGGACTCCTGGCTCTTCGATGACACCCACGTCGTCCTCATGCACTACGCCGACGACGGCACGCAGACCAGCCGCGAACTTCTGGATGCGGCCGATCCTGCTCCATACGTCGAGCTGAAGCGCTTGGCCAACCTCCACTCCGTCCCCTTCTCGGAGTTCCACACCGAGTGACCCTTGACCCCCAACGAGCCGGCGACGACCGCCAAAGGCTGGCTCGTGCCCTGCGAGACCTGCGGCCGAAGCCATCCCGGACACCGTCCGATTCGGCCGGGCCCTCCACGACCTGAGCTTGGGCAACGGCGTGTGCTGGGGCCACTGGCTGAGCAGCTCGACCCACCTCCACCTGGCCCTGATCGCCACGGCCCAGACTTGCCATTGACGTCCAGCGAACCGCTTCGACAAGCAGGGCTCTGGATCCCCTGAATCGGCAACTGTGCAGATGCTCTGGCTGAGGTCGTTCAAGTATTGTGATGGCGTGCCGAATTGCTCAGCGGACAAGATTCGGATGACGGCGCTGCCTGCACCGACCAGGCAAGGGTCGTGGTGGGTCCATTCCTGGACGCTCGAGGCTTCCACTGGAATCAACATCGAGGATTTCCCTCTCCCGGAACCGATCCTTGATTTCAAAGGTGCCACACTTATCACCTTCGAGCCCGGAAATGGTGTGCTCGTGATCAGAGTTCGCGAGCCGGTCGAAGTGATCTCGCCGGCGGCGTTTGTGTACGTCGCCCAGATCGTCACCCTGATCAGAGATGGCTTGGGGGAGGAGCTCGCTGTCAACGGCGACGGGGAGAACCCCCTGTTCAACATGATCAAAAGGTGACGCTCGGGCCTTCTGGCCGGGCTGTCGGCCTGGTGTGGTCCGTCCGCTACCCGCGCGGCTCAATCGTCCCTGGTGGGCGGGGGCGTGGCCGGATGTGGCCACGGCTGCGGCGGCAAATCCCACCTTCTCTCGCGATGCCCCGCAAGTCGCCTTGGCCTCCCGTTCGCCACTGTCGGTGACGATCGGTAGCTTCTCGTGACATGCCAGGACGACGACATGACGGCGTCAGAGCCGTCCTTCAAGCCCACCCCGAACTGTCCAGATGGGCGCTGGCCACGTTCATGGGCACCGAACTCCCCGATACCTTCCAGGTGGTCAGCGGCATGCCGCCCCGTGACCTCCGCACCGACGTCCCTCCCACCAGAGGTCCGGCGCAACAGCCGATCTGCCTCGTCATCAACGAACTCGAGACCGCCCTCGCCGACGGAGAACTCCAGCGCCTCGTCGCGGACGCGGCTGCCTCGTGGCTCCACCGCACCCATGCTGATGAGGGTGTCCACGTGGTGATCTTCACGCCCGACCCGAAGGCGGACGACTTCCCCAGGGAGGTGACCGTCAAGCGCGGGGCCCTCACGCTCACCCTGAATCTCTGCATCGTCGGTCCCAAGCAGATGGCGGAGATCCAGGCCGCCCAGCAGGTCACCGGCAACGAGGTCGTCAGCGAATTCAAGCGCGCCCAGCAGGCCATCGGTGAGGTCCGGGGCGAAGTCAGGGGCCAGGCCAAGGGCAAGGCTCTGGCTGCCCTCCAGATCCTGGAGCACCGTGGCATGAAGGTCTCTGCGGCCATGTGGGCTCGGGCGGAGGCGTGCACCGATCCGGAGCAGGCGGAGCGCTGGTTCAAGCGCTCGTTCGACGTCGAGCGTGCCGAGGATCTGCTGGACTGACTCGATCTGATGGCGGACGGGAGCATGTGCCGTCCGCCATCGGCGTTTCTAGAGCTCGTAGTCCTCGGCGAGTTCGTCCCATGCCAGGTCGGCGATCGCCGTCGCGACGAAGACGGGGACGGGAGTCACGAGATCGTCCTGGAACCACACGACCGTCAGCGACGAGCGATGAAACACCTCGTCCGGGTTCGGGTCGATGTAGTGCGAGGTGAACGAGCCGCGGCAGTAGAACGCGGGCAACTCCTCCACCGGGCCGAACGGCAGGCGCCTGTCCGACTCACCGTCCGGGTAGCGGCGTGGCGGGGTGATCAGGTGGACCGGGGGCCCGGGGTAGGCGGATTCGGGACGCTTCGCCAGTGCCGCCAGCTTGCGATCGTTGATCAGCGCACACGGATACCCCTCCAGCATTCCGCCGTAGGTCGAAGAGATCTGAAGGCTGTCGAGGGAGACCTGGCGTCCCGAGTGGAGCGTGATCGAGGCGAGCGGCATGGCGTCATTGTTCAGGTTTGCCCCCTTCCTGTCGCTGTGTTTTCGCGGTGCGGCCAGCCGAGGGAGTTTCGGAGAGGTCGCAGCGGGCGGATGCGGGGTGACTCAGCAGCGTCGTTCGAAGGCCCGCCCGTGCCACTCGCGCGTCCACGTCGGCGGCTTGCACGGGTTCGGTCGACGCCGGTGGTGCTGGGGGCGGACCTTGACGGTCGTGCCGACGGTGCAGTTCCAGCGGGCCAGCCGCTTCTCGGGTGCCTGGCAGTGCCAGGTGACGGCGTTGCGCAGGATGCCGGGCCTGCGGGCGCGCACGGTGTAGGTGATCACGGCGGTCTGGCCTGGTTGCAGGTCTCCGGCCCAGGTCAGAGAGCTACCCGAGCGGTGGACGGTCCCCGTGGTGGCGCGGACGGGCCCCTTGAGGGAGCCGTTGTCGAGCACATTGGCCAGGTCGTCGGTGATGGTGGCGTCGTGGAAGGTGTATTCGCAGGTGTTGGTGACGCGGATGCGGTAGCGCACCTTGCCTCCGACGGGCACCTTGGTCCTGTCGACGGTCTTGTCCACGGTGAGTTTGTCGTTGGTGCATTGCTCGGGCGGCGGTGGGACGCCGCACGAGTCGGTGCTGTAGGTGAGAGTCGCCTCTCCGTCGCCCTCGCGGACACCGGTGTCGTAGGTGGCTCCGGCAGGGCCGAGGCTTGACCCGCCTCCTCCGCCGCCCGCGTACATGGTGCTGGGCGTTGAAGACCCGCCGGCTCCGCCGCCGTGTGCGCCTCCACCGCCCCCGCCGCCCGTTCCCATGTGCGGGTCCACGAGGTTGACCGCGCCGTCTCCGCCGACCCGTCCCACCGCGTCCCCGCCGGGGATGCCGGGCTGGTCATACTCCGAGATGGGCTCCCCGCCGAAGCCGCCCGCTCCGCCGCTACCACCGGAGGCGCCGCCGCCCCCGCCGCCGGCTGTGATCACGTAGTAGCCGTTGGTGCCGGTTTGGCCGCCGTCGCCGCCTTGGCCCGCCGATCCGCCAGGCCAGCTGCCCGAGCCTCCGCCTCCGCCGCCTGCGATGACGAGCGGCTCGAGGGCAAGGCCGACGGTCGTCGCGCCACCTCCGCCGCCCGCGACGGTGCCATCGCCGGGACGGCGGTCTTCATGGAAGGCGCCGGGCTGACCGCCTCCGCCGTAGCCGCCGTGCGCGGGTGTGCCCGTCATGAGGTCGCCGCCGGTGCCCGCACCGCCGACATCGATCGTCAGCACGTCCCCCGGAGAGACCAGGGCAGTGCCGTGGACCCCACCGCCTCGTCCGCCGGGAGACCCGTAGACGGCGTCGCCGCCCGCGGCTCCGAAGGCGTCCACCGTCAGCTCGCACACTCCCTCAGGGACCGTGAGCGACTGCGGAGCCCCGGTGTAGCCGAACGTTCGGGTGCCCTCTTGCGCCCGCGCGTCGACCGGCACGAGCGCCAGAGACGCGGTCATCGTGGCGCCCACGGCCAGCGAGAGCCACCGAGAGTCAAAGGTGATCACATACAGCAACGTAGGTCTGATCAAGTCACGTCCCGGCACTTCTCCGGCAATGATCTCCCCATGCCGTCGAGCAGGGCCGGGAGGGAACTCGACCCCTTCCTCACCAAAGGGTGTTGATCACCGCAGCCGCTATGGCGGAGGATGCGCGCGAGGCGGCGTCACAAGGAGGACGGGTGGACGACACAGAGGTGCGCACCGAGCTGGAGCGGGTGCAGGGTCAGCTTTCCGAGGAGGAGAGCGTCCCGAACCCCGATCTCCAAGCGAACCTGCGACGGATGAACCTGCACCTTCGGGCCGCATGGCTGCTCGTCGCGGACGGACGGTACGACGACGCCGTCAAGGCCGCCGAGGCCGGGAACCGCGCCCGAAGCGCGGCGATGGCGGCGTCCTCCGGACCGGCCTACGGCGGGGCCGTCTCGTGGCAGGCGTGCGAGGTCGAAGCCGTCACCTGGCTCGCCCGCGGCAAGTGGCGGCGCGCGGAGAAGGCCGCGCAGCGGGCGCTCAGCGACTTCGACGAGCAGGTCGACAACTACCGCCTCCTCGAACTCGCACTCCAAGGCCAGGGCAAGCTTCCCGCCGACCGGGTCTGGAAGGAGGCCGAGGACCCGGCCCGCGACCTGGCCGAGTTCGACGCCCGCCGCTACGCGATCAAGAAGCTCAACCCCTGAGCCGCGGCGGTAGCGTCCACGTGTGATCACGAAGGCGCTGGCCAAGAACGTCGTCGAGGTGTGGGGCGCGGACGGCGAGCGGTGGCTGAACGACCTGCCCGCCACGCTCGCCGCCGTCGCCCGCGATTGGGAACTGACGCTCGGCGAGCCGTACGAGCTCTCCTACCACTACGTGACCAGGGCGGACGCGTCGGACGGCACACCCGCCGTCCTCAAACTCGGCCTCCCGAACGCCGAGTCGCTCGCGGGCGAGATCCCGACCCTCCGAGCCTTCGACGGGCGCGGGGCCGTCCGCGTCCTCCGGGACGACCTGGCCCGCGGTGCGCTGCTCCTCGAACGTGCGACGCCCGGCACGCGCCTGCGTGACCTCGTCCCGAACCGCGACGAGGAAGCCACATCCGCGCTGGTCAGCGCCATGCGTCGACTCCACGTCCCGCCTCCGCCCGGCTGCCCGCTTCCGGACGCGATCACCCAGGTCAGCGCCTTCGACGACTACGCGTCCAGGCTCGGCGAGAGCGGCCCGCTGCCGCTCGACTTCGTCGTCCGCGCGGGCGGCCTCATGCGCGAACTGTGCTCGGACGCGACCGAACGCGTCGTCCTGCACGGCGATCTGCACCACGACAACGTCCTCAGCGGAACGCGCGAACCCTGGCTCGCCATCGACCCGCACGGCCTCGTCGGCGACCCCGGCTACGACATCGGCGCCTTCCTCTACAACCCAGACCCGGACGACCGGGACGAAGCGCTCACCGCCCTCGTCCCGGCCCGCGTCGAACAGGTCGCCGACGAACTCGACCTTCCCCTCGACCGCGTGATCGCCTGGGGATTCGTCAAAGCCGTCATGTCGGACGTCTGGACGGCCGAGGACTGGAACCCCGGCGACACCCGGTCCCCGCTCAGCCGCGCCCACGACGTCGCCCGCCTACTCCACCCACGCCTCAGCTGAGCCTGAGCCCGACGCGGTCGCGCCCAGGCCCGGGGGAGCGTCCGGGAGCACCTCGGCCCAGACGGTGACCCACCTCCGATCGCCACCCACCGGACGCGCCGGACGCGCCGGACGCGCCGGACGCAGGATCGCCTCCAGCTCCTACTCCGACTCATCCTCGTGCATGACGACTGGCGGATGCCCCAGCTCGCCCGCGACCAACCCCGCGTACTCGGCGAAGTGCCGGACCTCCTCGTTCTCGTGGTCGAGCGCGCGTTGCAGCAGGTCGAGGGTCTCGCCGTCCGGACGCGCCCCGCCCGTCGCCATCAGCAGTGCGACCAAGGCCTGCGGCGCTTCGGTGAACGAGTCCACGAGCTGCGCCCGGAGCATCTGCTCGCTCCACGCCGACATGTGCTCGCCGACAGCCGACCGGATCGCGGCCGCACGCTCGGCGGTGTCCGCCCGGACGAACACCGCCTTGACCCCGACCTCGTCGCATTCCACCTCCATCAGGAGGTTGTCGCCCGCCTTCCACACCGCCGCGAGCGTCTCGCCGCCGAACCCGCCCGACCCGTACTCCTCGAACGTCAACGCCGTCGCGGACGCGATCGCGGCGAGCAGCGCGTCGTCCACCTCGTCCTCAACCCGGATGACCAGGGCACACCAGTACCGGCCGCCCTCCACGGTCTGAAGCATCGTTCATCCACCTTCGGGAGCCCGAAAAGCCGTCAGCGTAGTGACGCGTGGCGCTCCGTGAGGGACGAATCGCCCGATCGTCAAGAGGTCTTGACGTCAAGGCATCCTGACGCGCATGCTCGGACCCATGGGAACCGTGGACGAGCTCGAGAAGCAGCACACGCTGGTGACCGCCGTCGCCCGCTTCGACGACCTGCGCACCCGCGAAGCCCTCGCGGACGACGCGCTCACCAAACCGGAGGCCCTCGAACTCCTCGCCCTCGGCGAGGTCATCGCCCGCAAGGCCGGGTACGGACGCCAGCTCACCGTCCGGACGGCCCGCCGCGCAGGCGCGTCCTGGTCGCAGATCGGCGGGGCGCTCGGCACCACCAAGCAGGCCGCCTGGGAAGCCCACCAGCGCTGGATCGACGACCAGGCCAAGCGTCCCGAACCCGGCCACCTGGGCTGGGACGACGACGAACTCGCCGCCGCCCGAACCCTCGCAGGCGACGCTTAGGCGTCACGCCAGCGGAACAGCAGGGCGCCGAGGCAGAGGCAAGCCAGGGCGTACAGGGCCAGTACGCCCAGCCCATGCCAGGGGGACAGCGGCAGTGCCGCGAGGTTCTTGGTCGCCTGCACCGACAGGCCCGCCTTCATCGGCGCGTACTTCTCCAGCCGCCACTTCCAGTGGTCGGACGACAGCAACCGCGTCAGGACCGGCACCGCGTACAGGACGCTCAGCACCACCATGATCGCGACCCCGGAGTCGCGCAGCGCCGTCGCCAGCCCGAGACTCAGCAGGGCGATCAGGCCCAGGTAGAGGACGGTCCCTGCGGCGGCGCGCAGCGTCGAGCCGTCCGTGAGCGGGAACGAGTCGAACCCGTCCGACGACAGGACGACCCGTCCGACCAGCAGCGATCCGACGACCCCCAGAACCCCGACGACACAGGCGAGGCCCGAGACCACCACCGACTTGGCCGCGAAGACCCGCAGCCGCCGGGGCATCGCGACCAGCGTCGGCCCGATCGTGCCCGACCCGTACTCGGCGCCGACCACGAGGCAGGCGAGGACGACCATCGTCGCCTGCCCGTACTGGACGCCGCCCAGCACCAGCTTCGGCAGATCCTGCGGGCCATCGGAGGCCCTCGTCCCGGCCGTGACGAGCGCGCCGACCAGCACGGTGAGCGCGCACGTCGCGAGCAGCAGCCACGCCGTGCTGGACAGCGTCCGCAGCTTCGTCCACTCGGCGTGCAGCTCCCGAGTCATACGGCGTTCCTTCCAGGCCACGGGCCTCCGCGAGTCACGCGTCCCTCCGGCGCAGCAGCCACCACGCGAGCAGCATCGCGCCCAGCACGTACAGGCACGGGACGGCCAGACCGGCCCACGGCGAGAGCGGATAGCAGCCGTCGTCCGGCAGGCAGAGGTCCGACGTGAACGAGTAGTGCGGCTCGCTCTGCTGGACGGCGAACCCGGCCGCCGGCGTGACGCTCAGCAGGAACCGGGCCGCGCCGAGCGGCAGCGCGCCCGCCAGGATCTGCGGGACCAGCACCACGACCAGCACCAGCGCGATCGCCGCCGCGCTGTGCCGGAACACCGCCCCGAGCGCCATCGCGAGGACGGCCACCAGCGCGACCAGCAGCGCCGACCCGATGATCGCCCGCAGCGCGGTCGGATCCGAGAGGCCCCACTTCGGGAAGCCCGGCGGCCTGAACCCGGACGCCCGCATCTTCGACTGCCCCAGAGGGAACGCCACCGCCAGTGCGACCGCCGACAGGACGAACACCGTCGTGCCCAGCACCAGCGCCTTCGCCACCAGCACCCCGCCGCGCCGGGGAAGCGCGGTGAACGTCGTCCGGACGAGCCCGTGCCGGAACTCCGACGTCATCGACAGCGAACCCACCGCGACCACCACGAGCAGCCCGAAGAGCGCTCCCTGCAGGCCCTGCTGCACGAGGTCCGAGCCGCGCGGTCTCGGGCCGATCTCACCCGAACCGGTCACTGTGATCATTCCGGCGGCGATCGTCGAGCCGTCCTTCACGCCCGACGAACCGCCGCCGCCACCGCCGCTTCCGGGGTGGCCGACGCCAGGGATGTCGAACACGGGGGAGTGGCCGACGGCCGTGCCCGTCCACTTGCCGGGGATCCCGCCGGTGACGGTCACGTTGTCGAAGGTCCCGACCCCGTGCGCGGGAACGTCCGTAACGCCCAGCGACCCGATGTTCCGCTCGAACTCGCTGTGCTGGGGAGACGTCGAGAACACTCCGACCTGCGCGTTCGCGGTGATCCCACGCACCGTCACGCTGCCCGCCTTCGTCCACGTCGTGCCGTCGGACGACACGTACGCCGTGAACCGCGACCCCGCGCGTGTCAGCCGCAGCCACGCGCCGCTCGCCGACACCGCCTTGTCGTGACTGAAGTCGTTCTGCAGCCGTACGCCGTGCCCGACCGTCGACAGCAACGCGACATAGGACGCGCCGGGCTCCAGACCGTCCTTCACCATGATCCCGGCCTTCGCCCACGGCTCCGTCTTGGCTCGCGGCGCCCCGTCCTCCACCAGGCTCTTCAGCGACGCCAGGTGCGCCGTGATCGTCCCGTCCCCGTTCATCTCCTGATGGACGAACTGGAACGCGTCCCGCACCACCTTCCCGTCCGGGCCCTTCGGCGGAACGTCACCCGGGCCGCCCGCGTGCTGCACGCTCCCGCCGGCCGCCCCGAGCAGCGTCATCACCACCATCGCGACCGCCGCCGCGAGCAGCGTCAGCATCCACCGGCGGACCGTCCGCAGCTTCGTCCACTCGGCCCTGACCTGCCGGAACAGCAAAGTGCTCATGCCGCACCCCCCGGCGCGGCCTGGAACTCGGCGGCGTCGCGCGTCAGTTCCATGTACGCCTCCTCCAGCGTCGCGCGATGCGCGCTGACCTCGGTGAACGGCACCCGGGACGCGCCCAGCGCCGCCACCGTCGCCTCCGCGCCCAAACCGGTCACGGTCAGGGCGTCCGTGCCGACCGACGCGACCGTCCCGCCCGCGCGGCTCAGCACGGCCATCGCGTCGGCGGGAGCGGACGTTCGCAGCGCCACCCGCCCGCCGGACGCCGCCGCCAGCAGCTCAGGGACGCTCGTGTCCGCGATGATCCGGCCCCGGCCGATCACGACGAGGCGATCGGCGGTGTCCTCCAGCTCGCCCATCAGGTGACTCGACACCAGGACCGCGCGGCCCTCGGCGGCGAGCGACCGCAGCAGCCCGCGGATCCACACGATGCCCTCCGGGTCGAGGCCGTTGACCGGCTCGTCCAGCATCAGGATCCTTGGATCGCCGAGCAGCGCCGCCGCGATCCCGAGCCGCTGCCGCATGCCGAGCGAGTACCCGCCGACACGGCGCTTTCCCGCGCCACCCGCGAGTCCCACCTGCTCCAGCACCTCGTTCAGGCGGCGCTTCGGGAGCCCGGCGGCGTTCGCGATCCACAGCAGGTGGTCGCGTCCGCGGCGTCCGGGGTGCACGGCGGACGCGTCCAGCATCGCGCCGACCGCGCGCAGCGGATCGCGCAGCGAACGGTACGGACGGCCCCCGACGAGCGCCCGTCCGCCGTCCGCCGCGTCCAGTCCGAGGATGACCCGCATCGTCGTGGACTTCCCGGCGCCGTTCGGTCCCACGAATCCGGTCACCAGACCGGGCCGCACGGTGAACGACACTCCGTCCAGTGCGCTGACCTGCCCGTACTGCTTTCGCAGGCCGTCGACTTCTATCTCCATGCTCAACGACGCTAGGCGTGGCGGCGGGAGCGGCGCGTCCCCCACGTGAGCGGTCTTCGGCGTCCCCGGCACGAGCGGCGGGTCCCTCACGCGAGCGATGGCGGGACGTCCGAAACCCCGGGAAGATGTCCAGCGTGTGGGGACGTGTCGGACTCGGGGTGCTGCTGGCCGTGGCGGCCGTCGCGCAGCTCAGCGGCAAGGGCACGGACGCGAAGGACTTCCTCTACGGGCTGCTCCTGTGCGCGTTCACGACGGTGCCGCTGGTCATCCCGCACGCAGGGCTCGCCGCCGTCGCCGTGTCCGCCGCGTGCCTGACCTCGCTCGCCGCCACCGGAAGCCTCACCGCCGCGGGCTGCGCCGCGCTCCTCTTCGTCCTCTACCTGGTCGGACGCGCCGGAACCTACGTCCTCGCGGCCGTCCTCATCGCGCCGTTCGCCGTCCTCGCCCTGCTTCCGGACCCCGGCGTGACCGCCCGCGTCGCCGCCGTGCTCGCGCCCGTCGCCGCCGGAGCCGGGATCGTCCAATGGGCCCGCACGCAGGCCGAACGCCAGACCGCCGCCGAACAGACCATCGGCGCGACCCTCCTGGAGAACACCGCCAAGAGCGAACGCGCCCGCATCGCCCGCGAGCTGCACGACGTCGTCGCGCACCACATCTCGATGATCGCCGTCCAGGCCGAGACCGCCCGCCTCGCCACCCCCGGCATGCCCGCCGACGGCGCGAAACGCCTGCTCGGCATCGGTGACACCGCCCGGACCGCGCTCACCGAGATGCGCCGCCTCCTCGGCGTCCTGCGCGAGGACGCCGGCGACGCCGAGCAGGCCGCCCGCAGGCCCCAGCCCGGCCTCGCCCAGCTCGTCGACCTCGTCGGCGAGACGCGCGACACGACCGGCTCGACCATCCGGCTCATCGTCAGCGGGCCGGTCGCGCCGCTCGACCCCGGCGTCGAGCTCACCGCCTACCGGATCGTCCAGGAAGCCCTCACCAACGCCCGCCGCCACGCCCCCGGAACGGCCGTCGACATCGAACTCCACTACACCCCGGACGCCCTCCGGCTGCGCGTCCGCGACCTCGGACCCGGCCCGCGCGACGACGTCCGCCCCGACGCGCACGGCCTGCTCGGCATGCGCGAACGCGCCGCCACCGTCGGCGGCGAACTCCGCACCGGCCCCGCCCCCGGCGGCGGCTTCCTCATCGAAGCGACCCTCCCCGGACGTCCCGCATGACCATCAGCATCGTCGTCGCCGACGACCACGAGATCGTCCGCTCCGGCTACGCCGCACTCCTCGGCACCCAGCCCGACTTCACCGTCACCGGCACCGCCGCCGACGGCGCCGAAGCCGTCCGGCTCTGCGCGGCGCTCCACCCCGACGTCGTCCTCATGGACGTCCGCATGCCCGGAATGGACGGCATTGAGGCCACCGAACGCGTCCGCGCCGACGCCGACCAGGCCCCGCGCGTCCTCATCCTCACCACCTTCGAGCTGGACGAATACGTCTACGACGCCCTCGCCGCCGGAGCCAGCGGCTTCCTCCTCAAGGACGTCACCGCCGAACGCCTCTTCGAGGCCGTCCGGATCGTCTCCGCCGGAGACGCCCTCCTCGCCCCCGGCGTCACCCGCCGCCTCGTCGAGGAGTTCGCCCGGTCGCGCCGCCGCCCGAAGACGACCCCGTCCGCGCTCGCCGCGCTGACCCCGCGCGAGACCGAGGTGCTGCGCGCGATGGCCGAGGGCCTCTCCAACCCCGAGATCGCCGTCCACCTGGTCGTCAGCGAGGAGACGGTGAAGACGCACGTCAGCCGCATCCTCGGCAAGCTCGGCCTCCGCGACCGAACCCAGGCCGTCATCGCCGCCTACGAATCCGGCCTCGTCGTCCCCGGCGCGTGACGGTGTAGCGGGCACCACCACCGATCCGGGGGCACGGCCGGTCGTCCCGTCCGGCCGCGGAACCTAGCGTCGAGAGTGTTGATCAAGAACGCCTCTCACCTGGAGAATCGCAGTGCGCCTCACCGCCCTCGCCCTCACCATCGCCGCCGCGACCGCGGCATCCGCCGTGGCCGCCGCCCCCGTCTCGGCGGCGCCCTCCACGCTGCAGCGGGACGCGGACGCCGCCCCCTCCACGTTGCAGCGGGACGCGGACGCCATCCGCGACGTCGGCGTCACCGGCGTCCAGGTCCGCGTCACCGGCCCGGACGGACGCTCGCAGGTCGTGACCAGCGGCGTCGGCGACGTCCGGACGTTGCGGTCCGTCCCGTCCAACGGACGCTTCCGCATCGCGAGCGTCACCAAGACGTTCACCGCGACGACCATCCTGCAGCTCGTCGGCGAGGGACGCCTCTCCCTGGACGACACCGTCGAGCACGTCCTGCCCGGCGTCGTGCAGGGCAACGGCAACGACGGCCGGAAGATCACCGTCCGGAACCTGCTCCAGCACACCGGCGGCTTTCACGACGACATCCCGGGGATCGACTCACCGGAGTCCTTCGACCAGCACCGATACGACACCTACACGGCCGAGGAACTCGTCGCCCGCGCCATGAAGCACAAGCCCGACTTCGCCCCCGGGACGAACTGGAGCTACTCCAACACCGGCTACCTGCTCCTCGGCATGATCATCAAGAAGATCACCGGCAACCCCTGGAACGTCGAGGTGGAGAACCGCATCCTCCGCCCCCTCAAGATGAACCAGACCACCTACCCGGGCGAGTCGCCGCGCATCCCCGGCCCGCACGCCAACGGTTACCACCAGTTCGAGACCGGCGGCCTCATCGACGTCACCGAGAACCGCGACAGCTCCTGGGCCGGAGCCGCCGGCGGCCTGATCAGCACCACCGCCGACCTCGGCCACTTCCTCCGCGCCCTCGACTCCGGACGCCTCCTCCGCCCCGCCCAGCTCAAGGAGATGCGCGACGGCACCCCGGTCAAGGGCGAGCTCGCCGAGGTCTGGCCCGGCGCGAAGGACGGCCTCGGCCTCTTCTCCCGCCCCCTGACCTGCGGCGGAACCTACTACTTCCACGGCGGCGACATCCTCGGCTACAAGACCCGGAACGCCGTCACCTCCGACGGCCGCCGCAGCGTCGTCGTCTCCATGTCCACGATGCTCGAGGACACCATGGACCACGCCGTCCAGCAGGAGAACGCCGCCTCCACCCTCATCGACAACGCCCTCTGCAACACCCACTAAAGCTCGACGTCCAGGAACTTCAGGAACGCGGCGGCGGGCGGGCTGGGTCGGTGCCTGGACCAGATCAGGCGCTCGACCCGGCCCGGCGCGTCCCGGACGCACAGGGTCCGCACGCCCTGCAGCCGCTGCGCGTAGTTCGCCGGGAGCATCCCGACCGCCAGCCCCTGCCGGATGATCTCCGCGATGAACTCGGGCGACGTCACCTCGAACGCGACGTCCCGCTGGACGTCCGCCGCCGCGAACGCCTGGTCCGACTGCGACCGGCCGATCGTCCCCGCCGCGAAGTCCACGAACGTCTCGTTCGCCAGCGACGCCAGGTCGGTCTCCGACTGGTCCGCGAACCGGTGCTCGGGCCCGACGACCGCGACCAGGTTGCCGCGCTCCAGCTCCAGGTCGCTGACGCCCTTCGGGATCGACCCGGGCAGCATCCCGAGGAACCCGATGTCGAGCGAACCGTCCTTGACCTGGTCGATCAGCTCCTCGCTGATCCCCGCGCGCAACGTGATCCGCACCTGCGGATACCGCTCCCGGTACCCCTTCAGCAGCGACGGCAGGTCCACGGCCGCCACCGTCGAGATCGCGCCGATCGCCAGCCGCCCCCGGATCTCCCCGGACGCCGCCGCCACCTCCGCGCGCGCCCGCTCCGCCGCGTCCAGCGCCTGCCGCGCCGCGGGCAGGAACGCCTCCCCGGCGGGCGTCACCTTCACCCTCCGGCTCGTCCGCTCGAACAGCCGCGCGCCGAGCTCCCGCTCCAACCGCGCGATCTGGTGCGACAGCGCCGACTGGACGACCCTGCAGCGCTCCGCCGCCCGGGTGAACCCGCCCTCCTCGGCCACCGCGACGACGTAGCGCATCTGCTGAAGGTCCATGGCGATCAATCTACAATCGAGATGGATCGAATGAAAAGAATGCGTTGGACTCATTGATCGTTCATGGCGCATTCTCTTGCCATGGCGATCATGACTCAGCGAGCCACGCGGCAGCGGGCGGCGGCGACGGCGACCGAGGGCACCGGCCTCAGCCGCGGACTCCTCCTCCTCATGGCGGTCGCGACCGGCCTCACGGTGGCGTCCAACTACCTCCCCCAGCCCCTCCTCCACCTCATCGGCGGCTCGCTCGGCCTCAGCACCGGCATGGCCGGCCTGATCGTCACCGCCGCGCAGGTCGGCTACGGCATCGGCCTCTTCCTCCTCGTCCCGCTCGGCGACCTCTTCGAACGCCGCCGCCTCGCGGTCACCCTCTACGTCCTCACCGCCGCGTTCCTGCTCGTCTCGGCCGTCGCCACCAACGGCGCCGTCCTGCTCATCGGAACCGCCCTCACCGCGCTGACCTCGGTCGCCGCGCAGGTCGTCGTCCCCTTCGCCGCGTCCCTCGCCGCCCCCGAAGAGCGCGGACGCGTCGTCGGCACCGTGATGATGGGCCTGCTCCTCGGCGTCCTGCTCGCCCGCACCGTCTCCGGCGCCCTCGCCGAGGTCGGCGGCTGGCGCACCGTCTACTGGGTCCAGGCCGGACTGATGCTCCTCATGGCCGTCCTGCTCCGCCGCAACCTGCCGACCCTGCACACCCCGGCCGGCATGACCTACCCGAAGCTGCTCGGCTCCATCGCGACCCTCATGCGCGAACTGCCGGTCCTCCGCTGGCGGATGGCCATCGGCGCCCTGTCCTTCGCCGCCTTCTCCGCCCTCTGGACGTCCCTGACCTTCCTGCTCTCCAGCGGCTCCTACGGCTGGAGCGAAGGCGCCATCGGCCTCATGGGCCTCTTCGGAGCCCTCGGCTCGGTCGTCGCCAACGTCGCCGGACGCCTCGCCGACCGCGGCCGCGTCCAGGCCGTCACCGGCATCGGCGCCGTCGTCTACCTCATCTCCTGGCTGCCCCTGGCCCTCGGCGGACACAACCTCGCCTGGCTGATCATCGGGATCGTCGCCCTGGACATGGCCCAGCAGGCCCTCCTCATCAGCAACCAGAACGTCGTCTACGCCCTGCGCCCCGAGGCCCGCAACCGCATCAACTCGGCCTTCATGACCGGCAACTTCGTCGGCGGCGCCGCCGGCTCCGCCCTCGCCTCCCTCGCCTGGACCCACGGCGGCTGGTCCTCCGTCGCCATCCTCGGCGCGGCCCTCTCCACCGCCATGCTCGCCGCCTGGCTCCTCGAGCGCCTCGCCACCCGGTGACCCGCCCCGGCAGGCCCCGCCCGCCCCGATGTAGAAGGCCTCACCCCGAGGCCAGCCCCCTGAACACAGTCGTCAACACGCGGCGCTGCAAACCCGGACCCCATCCGGACCGCAGCGCCGCTCGGCATGTCCCCCCCAAAAAAGCGCCACCACCTCGTCCACCCGAACCCCCGCCCGCATCGCCCCCACCTCCTGCGCGCACACGAGCAGCCGCTCACCCGAACCTTCATCCCGCCCCCGACGGCCCGCCCCCGACGGCCCGCCCCCGACGGCCCGCCCCCGACGGCCCGCACCCGACGGCCCGCACCCGACGGCCCGCCCCTACGGCTCGCCGCCCGACGGCCCGCCGCCCTACGGGACCGGGCTCACTCCTCCTCCACGACCTTCCAAAGTCCCCCGCCGGTAGCGGGCGGCTCGGCCTTCCAGAAGCTCCAGGAACCCACCAGCTCGACCACGACGGGGACCTGCTTCCACTCGGCGCGGACCCTGACGGCCGTGGGCTCCTCCACCAGATCCGAACCCAGGAAGCGCCCCCAGGTCTCCATGGTGTCCCGGATGACCGCGGCAGCCCGTTCGTCCCCTGCGGCGGCCTTGATCGCGAACGCCGGCACGCGTCCCCGCAGGTATTCCGGCCCCTCGTCGAGCATGTTCGAGATCTCCCATTCCAACGCGGGGAGGTCTTCCTGGAGCAGCTCCCGGAGCGCCGTCGCGGCTCGACGTTGCTCACCCCGCATCTGCGCGGCCTCCAAGCCGGGCTTGGGCGGGGCGTCGCGCCAGCGTGGGCGACCGAACCCGGGCCACCGCCAGGACACCCATCCTTTGCACAAGACCAGGGGCCCGTGCCCCCCGGGCCGAATCTCGGCGACAACCTCCGACAAATCCCGCTCCATGTCCAACGGGACCCCCAGATGTTCGGCCCAGGGCTTGAGAAACGCCCGCAGCTGCCGTCCGTTCGCACAGCCCTCGATCCACCCGTACAGGTCACCATCGCTCTGGATTTCCCAGCGGAGCGGCGGCAGGTCACGCTGCAAGTGCCCATCGAGGAACTCGACCGCCCTCGCCTGCCGGTCGAGCACCTTGCGCAAATCACGACTCATTCCTCACCCAACCCCAATAGCGCCGGCCTGTGCGGCCTTTCTCCAGCCGCGGACGGCTCTTCGAGATCCAAGGAGGCCCACAATCCGATATCGAACTCGTCCCCCGGGACATTGATCTCGTAGAACGTGGTTCCGGAGCTTCGACGCTCGACCACGTCCGCGCCCAGGAACCGCCCCCAACGGTCGAAGGTCTCGCGGACGATCGCCTCGGCTCGCGGCCTTCCCTCGATCTCGTACGTGTGGAAGGTTCCACGCAAAGACCGGCGTACCTTGCTCACCGCGAGGTCGTAGGTCCCCAAGGGCCTTCGCGACGCTCGGGGAGAACCACCGATGGGAAGGCTCCAGCTCAAAGCGGGGAGATCCTCGCGAAGGAAGGACCTCAGCAACCCCGCCGCCTGCTGCTGGCGACGCCGGATCTCCGCGGCTTCCTCACCCGTCGGCGACGGCGCGGCCTCGATGCCGCGGCGGCCGAACCGGAACCGCTGTCGTGGCGCCCATCCGCCGCAGTCGATGTCGAGATCGTCCCACTCTGCCCGGACGTCCGCCTTGATGTACTTCGGGTCTCGCTCCACCACCAGCGGAGCCTCCAGATGGTCGGCCCAGGGCTCGAGAAACGCCCGCAACTCCCGCTCGCGCGTGCAGCCGCTGACGTCTCCCTCCAGCCCGGACCACTCCCGGACTCCCCAGTGAAGCGGTGGCAGATCACGCCGCAAGAACCCCTCAAGCAGCTCAACAGCCCGTCCTTGCCGGACGAGCGCCCCGGGAGACTCATCGTTCACGTCCCCATCCAACTCAAGATCACCCGTTGGTGGCGAGTGGGTGGGCGCCTTGAGATACCGGGGGACCCTCGATGACGACCTCGAGCCCGGCCCACTCGCTGCGGACCCCGATGCGCTTCTCGTCGACCCCTGGCTCTTCCACCGGATCCGAGCCCAGGAAGCGTGCCCAGCGGTCCATGGCGTCGCGGACGAGCGTCCCGGCTACCTCGGCGTCGGGTTCGAGCCAGGCCGCTTCCAAGACTCCCCGAAGGGATCCCCGGCCCCCGTGACCCATGTAGTCCGAAACATGCCAGGACAGCGCTGGTAGATCGCTCTGGACCAGCTCCTCGAGCTGTCGACCCGCCCGCGCCTGATGGATGAGCACCTCACGAAACTCACGATTCACACCACTATCGAACACGCCGCGCCCACATTTCTCGACGACGATGCCTGCATGACGTTGTCGACGGTGTTCACGGAGATGTTCGGGCTGCGGCATCCGATCGCCCTGGCCCCCATGGGCGGGTCGGCCGGCGGAGAGCTGGCTGCGGCCGTGTCGCGGGGCGGTGGCCTCGGCCTGCTCGGCTCCGGGAACGGCGATCCCGAATGGCTGGCCCGAGAGGCGCCGATCGTCGCCAAGCAGGGACTGCCCTGGGGGATGGGATTCCTGACCTGGCGCATCGATATCCAAGGCGTGGAACGGGCACTGGAGTACGAGCCTCACGCGGTGGTGTTCTCGTTCGGGGATCCGAGCCCCTTCGCGGACGCCGTCCACGACGCGGGGAAAGCGCTGATCGTCCAGGTCACGGACATGGACGAGGCGCGCCAGGCCCTCGACGTGGGCGCGGACGTCATCGTCGCGCAGGGCACGGACGCCGGCGGCCATGGAGCCCGGCACGGACGCGGAACCCTCCCGTTCGTCCCCGCCGTGGTCGACCTCGTCCGCCAAGCCCAAGCCCAAATTCCGGTGCTGGCGGCCGGAGGCATCGCGGACGGACGTGGCCTCGCCGCCGCCCTCGCGCTCGGCGCGGAAGGAGCCCTTATCGGTACGCGCTTCCAGGCGACCGCCGAAGCCCTCATCGCACCGGACGTCCAGAAGGCCATCGTCGACGGACGCGCCGACGACACCGAGCGCAGCGGCACACTCGACAGGCTGCGCCGCTCGCCCTGGCCGTCCCGCTACACCGCCCGCACGCTCGCGCATCCCCACCTCGACCGGAATCGCGGACGCGACGAGGACGAGATCGCCCGCGACCGGCAAGCCCAACGCGACTACCAGCGCGACCTCGACCAAGGCGCCATCCCCGAACAGCCCGTCTGGGCAGGGGAGGGCATCGACCTGATCCACGACGTCCCGTCCGCCGAGACCCTCGTCAGAACACTCGCAGCCGAGGGCGAATCCGCCCTCGCCCGAGCCGGCCGCGGCCCGAGAGACACAACGCTGGGATGAAGGACTCCTTGCTCACTGGCCAGGACGCTCGCCTCCGAGAGTGAATCCGCCCTCGCTCGAGCCACCCGCGGCCCGCGAGACACAATGGAGGGATGAAGGACGCCCTGCTGCCTCGCTCGCTGGCCAGGTTCAACCGGATCGTCACCAACCCGCTCCAAGGGATCTGGGCCCCGTATCTACCGCCCTACGCCGTGATCGTGCACCTCGGACGGAAATCCGGCCGCGAATACCGGACGCCCGTGGTCGCCTTCCGCCACGGCGACGAGCTGGTCGTCGGCCTCCCTTACGGGGCCGACAGCGACTGGGTCCGCAACGTCCTTGCCGCAGGCCACGCCGGAGTCGAAAGACTCGGACGCCTACGCCGCCTGGACAACCCCCGTGTCGTCGACGCCGACACCCCGCCCGACCAACTGCCGGGCATGGCGCGCCACCTCGTCCGCCGCATGGACGTCCTCGTCGCCGACATTCGCTGACGGACATCCCGGCTACCCGCTGCTGTTGTGCTCCTTGATGTGGTCGCGCATGTCCTGATCGAGGCGTTCGAGCATGCGGCTCATGGGTTGCAGGGCCGCCAGAACCTCATTGCGAAGGCCGTCGATGCGCGCGTTGACGGCTTCGAACTTGGCATCAACCCCTTCGAACTTGGCGTCGAAGCGGGACGTCACACTGTCGATCTTGGTGTCGATGCGGGTGGTGAGCTCGGAGCGGAGCAGGGAGATCTGGCGGTGGACGACGCCGATGACGGCGACGCAGGCCGCGATCATCGGCCACAGCTGAGCGAGGTTCATGATGGTGATCCCTTCGTCGCGGAACGTGAACTTCTCGATCATCCGGGACGTGGGGAAATGATCGCAACGCGATGCGCGACCTGTGGATAACCGGTCGTAGCCGCTAGGACGAAGGGGGGCCGAACATCGGACGGATGCCCGCGATGATCTGGCGGATCATCGGGCGTTGCTGCGCGGGCGTCCGCCCGCGCAGGTTCAGGACGGGGTCGATGCCGTCGTAGTACGGGGCCAGCGCCAGGAACGGGAGCGTCATCAGCAGGAAGGACGCGAGAACCTCGACGTCCGCGTCCGGATGGATGTCGCCGCGTTCCTTCCACAGCTTCAGCGCAGGGTCGATGACCTGCAGGTAGTGCTGGTTCGCGGTCTCACGGATCACCGACCGGACGCCGTTGTCGAGTTCGAAGTTCGTCGCCGCCGTGACGCCGCGTTCCAGGGGGTGGTCGGCGTAGAACTCCGACCATTCGCACAACGCGTCGAACAGCCAGCCGTCGAAGGGTTGCTCGAAGTCGATGCGGGAGATGCGCCGTTCCATCTCCTCGCGGATCCGGCGGGACGCCTCGTCGCACACGAACGCGAAGAACTCCAGCTTGTCGCTGAAGTACTGGAACAGCGAGCCCTTGGCGATGCCCGCCTCGCGCGCGATGGTGTTCAGGCTGCCGGTCGAGTAGCCGTGCTCGCCGAACTCGCGCATCGCCGCTTCGAGCACCCGCTCGCGCTTGGCGACGTTCAGGCGGAACCACGTGGAAGTCGGCATCGGCCGTCGGCTCTCCGAAATGATCACAGGGGGTGTCAGAGTGCGGTGACGCGACGGTCAGCGTAACCGCCCCGCCCGACTCTTCTACACCCGATCCCCGATCTTCCGCAGGCCCCTGCCCGCAAGGGTTTCGGCGGGTTCCGGCCACCCCGGCGGCCGTCGCCCGCGTCGCCGCAGGTAGACGCCCTGCGATCAGTCCACGAGCCGTTCGTGAGCCGTCCGCGACAGGGTCCGCGATCAGTTCGCGAGTCGTTCGCGACAGGGTCCGCGATCAGTCCGCGAGGCGGATCAGGATGCGGAGGACCTCGTCGATGATCTCGGACGCGTCGGACGCCGAGTCCGCCAGCGCGATCTCCCGGCCGGCCTCCCCGATGACCGTCGTCAGCACCATGCTGAGCACGGACGTCGCCCGGTCGCCGCCGTCCTCGCGGCGGAGCAGCAGCCGCGTGTTGCGCTCGATCCAGCGCTGCGCCCGGCTCCGCCGCATCAGCGAGAACCCGGACGGCCCCTCACCGGCGTGGAACAACCGCGCCGCCGACCGTCGCTCCCAGCACGTCTCCAGATAGGCGCGCGCGCCCGCGACGAACTGCGCGATCGGGTCGTCCTCCCCGGACGAGCGAGCCTCCGCGACGGCCTCGGCGGCCCGGGACTCCTGCTCGCCGGACAGTTCCTCCCACAGTGCCAGGTACAGCCCGGCCTTGCCGCCGTAGTGGTGGTACAGGCTTCCGACGCTGATCCCGGACGTCTCGACGATCTCGGCGATGCCCGCGTCGGCGTAGCCGCGGTCGGCGAACACCTCCTGCGCGGCGTCCAGCAGCGCGCGCCTGGTGGCGTCCGCGCGCGCCCACTGCCGGGACACCGGCGCCCCACCGTTCTGCATGGCCCGATGGTCTCAGTACCAGTGGTGGGCCGACCACCACGACCAGGCTCCACAGGGGTCGTGATACCGAGCCTTGATGTAGGCGAGACCCCAGGCGATCTGCGTGGGGGAGCTCTCCTTCCAGTCCGGGCCCGCGTCGGCGAGCTTGTCCGCGGGCAGCGCCTGCGGGATCCCGTACGCGCCGCTGGACGGGTTGGTGGCGTGCTGGTCCCAGCTGGACTCGTGGTCCCACAGGGTCTCGAGCGAGTCCCAGCAGCGGCCCCAGCCCTTCATGGCGCTCATCCTCTTGCCCCACGCCTTGTTCTGCTTGGCGCTGGGGTTGGACTTGGCGAGCCGCTCGCGCTCCTGCTGGAACTTGAGCTGCTCGCGCGCCTTGGCGTCCCGCTTGGCCTTCTCCTTGAGTGCCTTCAGGCGGCGCTGCTGCTCCTCGTAGGCGTTCTTCTTCGCCTGCGCGATGACCCCGGCCGCGACCGGGTCCATGCTGGACGAGGAGAGCTTGGCGAGCATGTCGTTCGTCGAGGACAAGCCGCCGTCGGCGGCCTTCGGCGGCTCGCCCGGCCCCATCCACTTCGGGACGACCCACACCATCGCGCCGAGCGCGGCGACGATGGCGACCAACGTGATCGTGACGTTGTGGGTGAGGACCCGCCAGGTCTTGCGCACCTTGCCGGGCGGACGCTCCCACGGGTTCTCGTCCAGGAATTCCGCCGGATACTCGTCCGAGCGTTCGGCGGAGCGCTTGGAGGAGCGTCCGGACGAGCGTCGCTTGCCGCGGCGCGGGGGCCGCGGCGACGACGGCGGGGGGCTCGTTCGGGTCGGTTCCATGCCCATACCTTGCCGCAAGCTCGGAGCGTGTTGTCCGTCAATCCCCTGGTACGGCGCCCGGTGTCGTCACACTCACACCTCGGAGGAGCCCTCCGCGACCGGTCAGATCTCCTGGTCGCCCGCCGCCAGCCGGGCGGGCTGGAGCGACTCGAACAGCGGCCGGTGCAGCCCGGCGAGGTGCCCGAGCGGGCCGTCCGGATCCTCGAGCGCGACGTTCACCCGGCCCGCCAGGTCGCGTCCGGACGGGGTGATGACGACGAGCGTGGCCCGCCGGTCGCGGGGATGCCGGGAGCGGGACACCAGACCGTCCGCCTCCAGCTGGTCGACGGTCAGCTTCACCGAGGTCGGATGCAGCATCAGGAACCGGCCGAGGGTGCTGAGCCGGGCCCGTCCCTCGGTCGTCAGCGCCAGCGTGGTCAGGAGGAAGAACCCGGTGCGGCTCAGCCCGCACTTCTCCAGCTCGCCGTCCAGCGCCTTCTTGATCAGCTGGTAGAGGCGGCCGACCGAGCAGATGGCCATGAACGGCCACGGCTGGCCGGGCAGTCCCTGGCCGTCCCATCGGTCGTGGATCCCGGCCACCAGCGGGTCTGCCGGAAGGTCGGCCGACCGGCCCGCGGAGTCGTCGAGGTCGTGGTGCACCAGCAGATCCTAACTCTGGACGACCCCCCAAGTAAGTACTCGCTTCTTAGACCTTTCTCCCATAGAGTGCTCCAGATCACAGGCGGTGCCGGTGTGTCCATGTGATGCTGCTGCCACCCGTGTGCTCGAAAGCGCCTTGTTCGACCGCTCGACCCGCTTCACCCGGCTCGACCCGCTCCACCCAGTTCAACCGAATCACCCAGCTCGACCGAATCGCCCAGCTCGACCGGACCACCCTGTGCTTGCTCCATCGGACGGCCCCCCGCCGCCCGAACACCCCAGGAGGCACGAATGCTCCGTCGCCCCGGCCCCCCGGGGGCGAGATGGCCCTGAGCCTCACCGCCGTGCCGGATCTCGCCCGCCGCCGCGCCTCCCGCGCGCTGGACGAGACCGGCCTGCTGTGCGTCACGTTCCTCGAAGGCCTCCGCCGCACCTGGGACGTGCGCCAGTGGTGGGGCGAGTTCATCGAGCAGTGCTGGTTCCTCGCCCGGGTCACCTCCATCCCCGTCATGCTCATCGCGATCCCGCTCGGCGCGACGATCTCGCTGCAGGTCGGGGACATCGCCCGGCAGCTCGGCGCCGCGTCCGCGACCGGGGCGCTGCTCATCGCCGCGATGGTCCAGCAGGTCGCGCCGCTCGCCGCCGCGCTGCTGGTGTCGGGCGTCGGCGGCTCGGCCATCACCTCCGACATGGGCGCCCGCAACATCCGCGACGAACTCGCGGCCATGGAGGTCATGGGCATCAACCCGATCCACCGCCTGGTCACCCCCAGGCTGTGGGCGGCCAGCACGGTGTCGGTCCTGCTCGCCTCGGTGGTCATCATCGCCGGGACGCTGGGCGGCTACTACTTCAACGTCATCCAGCAGGGAGTCAGCCCCGGCGCGTTCTTCGACGGCGCCGCGACGCTCCTCCAGTTCCCGGACCTGGTGATCACCCTGGTCAAGGCATGGGTGTTCGGGTTCATCGCCGCCGCGGTCGCCTGCTACATGGGCATGAACTGCGACTACGGCCCCGTCGGTGTGGGACGGGCGGTGAACCGGGCGGTCGTGGTCACCTCGATCGTGGTGTTCGCCTCGAACTACGTCCTCACCACGATCTACCAGGTCCTTTTCCCCCCGAGGTTCTGAATGGTCGCCATCTCCCCGGTCCGGCGGATCGGCCGCGCGGTGCGCGGCCGGACGGCCGGCCTGGCCGGCTCGTTCAACCTGCCGGTCTTCCTCGGCCGCGTCCTGTACGGGCTGCTGTTCGACATCATCCTCAAACGCAAGTACGGCCGGACGCTCGCCAAACAGGTCAGCGACATCACCGTCGGCGTCGGCGCGCTGGTCATCGGCGGCGGCATGATCTTCGTGATCGCGACGATGTCGCTCGCCACCGGCGCGATCGTTGGCCAGCAGGGCTATCCCGGGCTGGAACGCATCGGCGCGGAGGCGTTCACCGGCCTGGTCGCGTCCTACTCCAACGTCCGCGAGGTGACCCCGATCATCGCCGGGGTGGCGCTGGTCGCGCAGGTCGGGACGAGCTTCACCGCCGAGATCGGCGCGATGCGGATCTCCGAGGAGATCGACGCGCTGGAGGTCATGGGCATCAACTCGCTGGTCTACCTCGTGTGCACGCGCGTGGCGGCCGGAGTCATCGCCCTGGTGCCGCTCTACCTGGTCTCACTGTTCATGGCCTTCTGGGCCACGAGGTTCATCTCCGTCTCCGTCTACGGTCTCTCGCCCGGCATCTACGACTACTACTTCCACCTGTACCTGCCGCCGATCGACGTGCTCTACAGCGTGATCAAGGTGGCGATCTTCGCGTTCATCGTGATGTTCGTCCACTGCTACCGCGGGTACTACGCGGCGGGCGGACCGGTGGGCGTGGGCGTCGCGGCCGGACGCGCGATCCGGGAGTCCACGATCCTCATGATCCTGATGAACCTCCTGCTCAGCTACATCTTCTGGGGTCACGGCGGCACGGTGAGGCTGACCGGATGAGCGACGAGACCCTCTCCGGGAGGACCCGGACCCTGTTCGGCGCCGCGGGTGCCGGCGCGCTCGCGGTCTCCGTCGCGGCGCTCGTGCTGGGCGCGACCCCGTCCAACGGCGGCTCGACCTACTTCACCGCCGAGTTCCACCGCGCGGGCCAGGGCCTGGATCCCGGCAAGTCGGACGTGAAGATCCGCGGGATCACGGTCGGGACCGTCCAGAAGGTGAAACTCGACCGGGACGGCCGGGTGACCGTCCGGATGCGCGTCGACAAGGGCGTGAAGCTGGCCCAAGGGACGAGCGCGCGCATCGAGCCGGTCTCGGTCTTCGGCCCCAAAGACCTGATCCTCGACCTGGGCAGGAACGAGACCTCCGGCCCGTTCCTGAAGAACAACGCCGACCTCGGGCAGGGCAAGGACCCGGTCGAGCTGTCCGACACCGCGTGGCCCGCCTACAACCTCACCAAGGCCATCAACCCGGACGAACTGGCCACCATCCTGCACACCTTCTCCGCCGGGCTGGACGGCCAGGGCCCCGCCCTCCACCGCCTGCTCTCGAACGGCGCGAAGGTCATCGACGCGACCGACCAGGACAAGGCCCAGCTCAAGACCATCATGGACAACGTCTCCGGGCTCGCGCCCACGCTCGCCTCGCGCGGCGGGACGATCGACCAGATCGTCGGCGACGTCAACCGGATCTCGCCCGTCATCTACGACCGTCCGGACAAGGTCAACCAGATCCTGGACGGCGCGAGCGAGCTCACCGGACGCGTCGGGGACTCGCTCCGCGACCACGGCGGGAACATCGGGAACATCATCGACGGCGCGGGCGACGCGGCGCACGTCGTGCACGGCCAGCAGAAGAACATCCCGGTGCTGCTGGACGACCTGAACGGCTTCTTCACCCTGCTCGTGAAGGTCATCAAGGTCCCGGGCCCGAAGGGCACGATGATCGCCAACGTCGTCGGCCCGCTGCCGCTCGACCTCTGCAAGGTCTTCATCGACGTCTGCCCCGTGGCGCCCAAGACCACGGTGTTCGACCAGAAGGCCAACGTGGACCAGCCGAACGACGGGCTGAAGCGGGTGACGCGCAAGTGAGCCCCCGCATAACGCTCCGCCGGAAGGCCGCCCGCGGCCCGGACTACGCGACCACCGCCAAGTTCCTGGTGTTCGTCGTCGTCACCGGGATGATGACGTTCTTCATCGGGCAGCAGATCCTCGGCGCCAGCTTCAACGACCGGTACCGGCTGACCGCCGAGTTCGACGACGTCACCGGCCTGCTCACCGGCGACCAGGTGAAGGTCGCGGGCACCCCGGTCGGCCAGGTCAAGAGCATCAAGGTCAAGCAGGGCCGGGCCGTCGTCGGGATGGCCGTCGACAAGGACGTCAAGCTCCCCGACGACTCGACCGCCGCGATCCGCTGGCGCAACGTCCTCGGGCAGCGCGTCGTCTACCTCGAACCCGGGCAGAGCCGGACGATGCTGCAGAGCGGCGCGCGCGTCCCGCACACCCGCTCGGTCGTCGACCTCGGCGAGATCGTCAACGCGGTCCAGCCGCTGGTCAACAACCTGGACCCGAACCAGCTGAACCGGATCCTGTTCGCGCTCTCCCAGGCCCTGGACGGCAACGAGACCGCGATCAACACCATGATCACCAACCTGGACGGCCTGCTCCAGACGTTCGGCTCCCGCAAGCAGACCATCCAGCAGATGATCAAGGACTACTCGGCCGTCACCGACGCCGTGGCCGTCCGGGACAAGCAGATCGCGCAGAGCGTCGACAACCTGCGCGACCTCGCCAAGGTGTTCGCCGACAACAAGAAGGTGCTGGAGAACGCCGTCGTCCAGGTGTCCGGCGTGACCACCAACCTCAACGCGGTGCTCGGCGGCAACGACGCGCAGCTCGCCCGGATCATCGACAACCTCGGCAAGTTCAGCGACACGTTCCGGATCAACGTGGACCAGCTGGAGAGGATGGTGCAGAGGCTGCCACTCCCGCTCCGGCAGCTCTTCGCCACCAGCAACGGCGGCCACTTCCTCCGCACGGACGTCATGTGCCTGAATCTCGTCGAGGGCCCGTGCCCGTTCCCGATGCGGCTGCCGAACGAGCCGGGGAACGACGGGCCGTCCCAGCAGGACATCGCCAAGCTCAAGTCGATCCTCAACGGGGGGCGGTGACGCATGCCGCTGTTCCCCTCGCTGCGCGACGTCAACCAGAAGCTCGTCGCCGTCGGCACCCTCGCCGTGATCGGCGCGGGCTGCGTGTTCGCGTTCGCCGTCGGGCAACTCCACCTGTTCGACCAGGGTTACTCGATGAGCGGCGTGTTCTCCGACACCGCCGGCGTCAAGACGGGCCAGGACGTCAAGGTCGCGGGCGTCAAGGCGGGCCGCGTCACGGGCGTCCGCCCGAGCTTCGGCACCGGCACGGTCATCGTGTCCTGGCATGTCAACAAGGGCATCGACCTCGGCCCCGACACCCACGCCGCGATCGAGACGACCACCCTGCTCGGCGGACGCTACATCCGGCTGAGCGGCCCGGTCGCGCACCCCTACATGGCGAGCCTGCCCGCGTCGCGGCGGCGCATCCCGCTCGACCGCACCCAGGTCCCCTTCACCGTCCCGGACGCGCTGCAGGGCGCCAACAACATCATCGGGAAGCTGGACGAGAGGTCCATCGGCAAGCTGCTGACCGAGATGTCGAAGATCAAGTCCCCGAACGCGGCGAAGCTGAACGAGATGCTCCGCAACGTCCAGTCGCTGTCGCGGGCGCTGAACGACTCCTACCCCGAGGTCGAGAAGCTGCTCCAGGGGTCCAAGACGATCACCGCGATGCTCGCCGCGAAGGAGGGGCAGCTCAGGGAGATCATCGACAACAGCCGGGTCCTGCTGCGCGTCCTGGTCGAACGCCGCGACCAGCTCGCGTCGACGATCGGGCAGGGGAGCCGGACCGTCCGGACGCTGTCGAACACGATCTCCCGCAACCAGCGGCAGCTCGACACCCTCCTCGACAACCTGCACCTGCTGACGACCCGGCTCGCGCCCAACATGGACGTCCTGAACACCGACCTCTCCCTGCTCGGCCCGACCTTCGAGGGCGTGTCCAACGTGCGCGGGAACGGCAACTGGATCGAGGGCGTGCTGTCCGGGCTCGGCCCGCTCCAGCCGAACGGCCCGATCTCCACCCCGATCAACCCACCCGGCGGGAAGACCGCCGACCAGACCGGCGCGCAAGGGGGAGGCAACTGATGGCCACTCGCCGCAAACGCGCACTGGTCGGTATGGGCCTGGCCCTGGTGACCGTCCTCGGCGGCTGCTCGCTCTCCCCGGTCGGAGGCGGCGGGAACCGCGAGATGACCGTCTACCTGCCGAAGGCCCGCTCCTTCTACAAGGAGTCCAAGGTCAAGGTCATGGGCGCGGACGTCGGATCGGTCGACTCCGTCCAGACCGACGGCGACCGCATCAAGGTCCGCTTCCACATCTCCCGGGACGTCCCGCTCCCGAAGGGCGTCCAGGCGTCGATCGTCCCGCTGAACCTCGTCGGGGAGCGGAACCTCGTCCTGCACCCCGCGTGGAAGCCGGGCGACGCCAAGGAGACCTCCGACACCATCCCGATCGAGCGGACGAGCGTTCCCGTCGAGGTGGACGACGCGCTGAGCTCCTTCACCAACCTCGCCAAGGCGCTCGACCCGACCAAGGTCCAGCCCGCCCTCGACCAGACCGCGAACTCCTTCAACGGCAACGGCAAGACGTTCAACGCGACGCTCGAGGAGAGCGCCCGGCTCGTCCAGAACGTCGCGGGCCAGGACAAGAACCTCATCGCCGTCGCGAGCAACCTGCACCGGCTCGCCGGGGTCGTCCGGGGCCGCGAGCAGGTCCTCGGCGAGATGATCCAGGACTTCAGCACCGCCAGCCGCGTCCTCGCCGGGGAACGCGGCGAGATCCAGGACCTCGTCCACGGCCTCGTCGACCTCTCCCGCAACGGCCAGAAGCTGCTCGACAAGTACAAGGGGCAACTGCCGGACGACCTGGCCGTCCTCACCCGCGTCGCGCTGATCCTCAAGGGGAACTCCGCCCGCCTCGCCCAGCTCATCAAGGCCCTCCCGGTCCTGAGCGGCGCGCTCATCAACGGCTACAACCCGAAGAACAAGTCGCTGCAGATCCGGGTCGCGACCGACGCCTTCCTGCGGACGTGGCTGAGGTCGATCCTGCGCGACGACAACGTCGGCTGCCCGCTCCCCAAGCCGAACTCCAACTGCCCGTGGCCGGGCTCGGGAAACCTCACCGGAGGCCACTGATGCGCGGACGGACGAGCGGACCGCTACCCGGACGGACGAGCGGACCGATGCCCGGACGGGCGAAGGGACCGCTGCGCGGACGGACGCTCGCGGCCCTGCTGCTCACGCTGACCCTGGCGCTGACCGGCTGCTCGTTCCAGACGTTCGGCGCGCCCAAGGGCAAGGTGCACCTGACCGCGGACTTCGACGACGCGCAGGGCCTGGTCGCCGGGCACAGCGTCCAGATGTCGGACGTGAAGATCGGCACCGTGCTCTCGGTCAAGCGGGACGGCTACAAGGCCAAGGTCACCATGGCGATCATGGACAGGTACCGGCTCCCGCAGGGCACCAGGGCCGAGATCAAGGTGACCTCGCTGCTCGGCGAGAACTACGTCGACATGATCCTTCCGCCCGGCGGCAGCATGGACCAGGGCCCCTACCTCGCCAACGGCGCCCGCATCGACGACGCGACCGTCCAGCCCGCGTTCGAGCAGGTCGTCGGCCAGGCCGGCCCGCTGCTGAAGTCCCTGGCGGGCAACGACATCTCGACCATCGTCAACGCGGGCGCCACCGCCCTGGACGGCCAGGGCCACAAGCTCAACAAGACCGTCAAGCAGACCTCGGACCTGGTGAAGCTGTTCGCCGACCAGCGCGCCGAACTCGGCCAGTCCATCGACGAGTTCGCCCGCCTCGGCCACTCCCTCGCCGCCGGCAAGGACGCCCTGAACCGCGCCCCCGGCGAGATCGCCAAGACCACCGACCTGCTCAACAAGGACAAGGACAAGATCCTCAAGACGATCGACCGGCTCAGCTACGCCGCCGCCGAACTCAACGACAAGGTCCTCTCCGGACGCGTCGCCACCTTCCGCCGCCTGCTGAACGACGTCGACCCGATCATCGCCGAGCTCGGCAGCGAGCGGACCCGGCTCACCAGCCTCGTCGACGGCCTGGTCTCCTTCGAGCAGAAACTGCCCCTGGCCAGCTACGACGGCAACCTGATGATGTACCCGGTCCTCCGTCCCGTCTGGCCGGACGGCACCCCCGTCTTCCCCGGCCTCGGCGGCGCCCCCGGCAAGAAGAAGAGCACCAAGAGCGCCGGCGCCCTCCCGTCCAAGGTCCGAGACGCGTTCCCCAACCTCGACTCCCTCCTGGAGCCGCCGCGTTGATGTCCTCTCCGCTCAATCACAGGAGATTTCAGCTCTCACACCGCTCGGCGATGGTGGAGCCGGGGTTCGCGGTGCGTCGGCCCGGTATCCCGTGGCCCTTCCCGCGCAGCGACCGCCCATCCGGCGGCCGTCCCGAACTCCGCACACACGTGTCGTGCGGAGTGGGCGATGTTGCGTGCGGCATTGACATCCGCGTTGTCGGTGTATCCACAGGAGCGGCACCGGAAGGCGGCTTGGCTCTCGCGCGCCGTCCGGTCCGTGATCCCGCAGGCCGAGCAGCGCTGCGAGGTGAACGCCGGATCCACCCGGACGACCCGTCCGGGGGCCTTGTCTTCCAGCCTGCGCACGAGCAAGCCCCAGGCGTTGGCGAGGATCTTCCGGTTCAGGCCCGCCTTCGCGGAGACGCCACGCCCTGGCCGATCCTCGGTGCCACGCGCCGATCTGGTCATCCTCCCGATCTTGAGATCCTCGACAGCGATCAGATCGAAGCGGCGGGCAAGATCCGTGCTGGTCTTCTCCGCCCAGTCCTTCCGGGCATCGGCCTCGCGGGCACGCAGCCGTGCCAGCGCGGCCTTCAGTCTCACCCGCCGGCGGGAACCCTTGCGGGCTCGGGCCAGACGACGCTGGAGCAAACGAGCTCGCCGAAGCCTTCCGGGGGACGGGCTTGGAACATGCAGCAACTCGCCGTTGGAAAGGGCTGCCGACACGGCGATGCCTCGATCAACACCGACAGTACGTCCGTTGTCTGGAGCGGGAACCGGTGGCGGGATGGCGGCGAAGGCCACATGCCAGCGACCGGACCGGTCCTGGGTGACACGATAGGACTTCACCCCGGATGGAACCGGGCGCGACAGGCGGAAGCGGACCCAACCCGCCTTGGGGACCCATACCTGTGCCCAGCGGTGAGACACCCGGCGAACCTGGTGGGGTTTGACCCCGACCTGCCGGAATCCCTCGTGACGTCCCTTAACGCGCCAGGTGGGACGGCGGTGAGTTCCGGCGAAACAGCGGGCCATCGCCTCGGAGAAGTCGCGCAGTGCCTGTTGCTGGACGGTCTGCGAGCCCGAACGCAGCCAGGTGAATTCCTGTCGAGCTTCGGTGAGCTGCCGTGCCTGCTCCACGTACGCCGGTGCCGAACGGCGCCCCCGGCGCCACCAGGCGTGCTGCTCGACGGCCAGGTTCCAGACGAACCGGGCATGCGCGCAGTGTCCGAGCAGCACACTCTCCTGCTCAGACGTTGGGAACAACCGGTAGCGACTCATCAATCGCAGAATGTAGCGGTCGGGTGTGACAGAACCGCGCGGCCTCGAACCGCCGTCGCTGCGAGGCCCCCGTACAGGGCTCGCGAGGAGACCAGATGAACAGGCGAATCGCGATCAACCTCGGGGTGTTCGGCGCCCTCGCGGTGGTCATGACGGTGTGGGCGTTCACCAACGTCGTCCGGTTCGACGCGATCGACCGGCCGTACCACCTGACCGTGGAGTTCGAGTCGTCGCCCGGCCTGCACCCCAACTTCGAGGTCGACTACCTCGGGCTGCGCGTCGGGCACATCCAGCAGGTGAAGCTCGTCAAGGACCGGGTCGTCGTGCGGCTTGGCATCGACCGGGGCGTGAAGATCCCGCAGGGCGCGACGGCCGCCGCCGCGCGCAAGTCGGCCGTCGGCGAGCCGGTGGTCGAGCTGACGCCCGCGCCCGGCATGGGGCACGCGCCGCCGATGCGTCCGGGCACGGTCATCCCGAAGGAGAAGACCAGCGTCCCGCCGAAGTACAGCGACCTGTTCGCCGCTGTCCTCCAGACCCTCAAGGCGATCAAGCCCGAGGACGCCAAGATCATCACGCACGAGCTGGCCGCGGGCTGGTCCGGACGGCAGGACTCGCTGCGCCAGATCGTCCAGGGCGGCGACCAGCTCGCCGGGACGTTCGCGCAGAACACCCAGATGCTGGACGGCCTGGTCAACGACCTCAGCCGAATCTCGACCGTCCTGAACCAGAACCGGAACGCGCTCGGCGAGGGCGTCGACAACCTCGCGTCCCTGACCGGCGCGCTCAGCCAGGTGCGCGGCGACCTGGCCGAACTGCGCGACCGCGGCCCCGGCCTGCTCGACTCGGTCAACACCCTGCTCGACAAGAGTGGCGACGACTTCGACTGCATGGTCGACAATCTCGGGACGCTGCACCTCAAGCGCTACGACCCGGCGGTCCTCACCCACCTCGGGCAGATCTTCCAGAAGGCTCCCGCGCTGCAGAAGGTGCTGAACGGCATCATCGGCGAGAACCAGGGCCAGACCGTGCTGAACGTGGCGTTCATGTTCACGCTCAAGACCCAGGCCGCGCTCGAGTACAAGTACCCGCTGCCGCAGCCGCAGGTGACGACCCCGCCGACCTGCCCCGGCGGACGCGTGCCCGGCGCCGTCCCGCAGAAGCCCTATCAGGGCAAGAGCACCGGAGACACGCTCCCGGCGCACGATCCGGCGCTCGACCGCCCGACGGACATCAACGCCAAGAACGTCGCGGGCCATGGCGGAAGCCCTTCTTCCGGGCCGCCCGCTTGGCTAATGTACGTCCCCCCGGTTGTCGCCCTGATGGTGTTGATCAGGGTGATGATGGGCTCGGTGCCCGTGATGTCCCGCCTGTCCCGCCTGCCCCGGCCACGCCGCCGCCGCAGGAAGTGAGTCCATAGTCCCGCGAGGAGTGCTCCAAGTGACTGCGAAGACCACCCGGAACGCCGGCAAGGACGAGACCGCCGACGAGGGGGTGGAGTCTGGGACCGCGGAGGTGGTCGCCGAGGACGACCACGAGGCCGAGGAGGCCCGGGAGGAGGCCCGGCCGAAGACCGCGGCGAAGCGGAAGCGGCGCGTCCGCGTCATCGAGGTCATCGAGGACGAGGACGACCTGGACGAGGTGCTGGAGGCCATCGAGAAGGGCGAGCTCCTCGAAGAGGAGCCCGAACCCGAGCCCGAGCCGAAGCCGAAGAAGCCCGTCGCGACGCAGGCCAAGCCGAAGCCCAAGCCCACCATCGTCGAGGACGAGGGGGAAGACGAGGCCGACGAGCCCAAGGTCCTCGCGCAGAAGGGGTCCTCGGACGGCGGCCCGATCGACCTCGACTCGGCCGCCGGTTCCGGTGGGTTCTCGATGAGCCGCAACGCCGCGATCGTGACGGTGGTCGTGGTCGCGCTGCTGGCCAGCCTGGGAATCTGGCAGTGGACGAGCGCGTCGAAGCTGTCGGGCGACCAGCACGCGCGGGACGACGTGGAGAAGGCCGCGGCCGCCTACGGGGACGCGGTGCTCACCTACAACTCGTCCAACTACCAGGGGCAGATGGAGAAGGTGCAGAAGCTCCTTGCGGGCGACCTGCTCGACCTCTACAAGCGCTGCACCGTGCCGAACCTGAGCGACAGCTTCAAGTCCAACTCGTCCCTGTCGTTCTCGTCCCGGACGAGCAAGGTGTACGTCGGCGACGTGAACGGGAAGTTCGCGACGGCCACGATCGCGACCGACATCACCCTGAAGAGCAACCAGGGCTCGACGTCCGCCCCGTGGAGCCTGATCCGTCTGTCGCTGGCGAAGAGCGGCGGCGCGTGGAAGGTGACGCAGCAGTTCCCGTCCGGCGTGAACCAGCAGAGCAACGACTGCTCGAGCTCGGGCCAGATCCCGGTCAGCCCGAACGGTCAGACCGGCACCGGCAAGCCGTCCTCGACCCCGTCGGCGAAGCCGACCAACTGACGTGGCGGCGGGCCCGGCGCGAACCGGGCCCGCCATCCGTCCCCGGCTACGGCTTGACGAGGACGGGCCGGTCGCAGACCTGGCGCACGGGATAGCAGGACGAGCTGATCCCGCTCAGGTCGAAGCTGTACAGCGAGACCAGCGCGACGTTCGGCGCGGTCACCTTCAGCGTGACGGTCCGCTTCCTGGTCGTGTCGCAGAAGATCTGCCGGACGGTCCGCTCCTTCGAGCGTCCGCCGGCGACGTACGCGAACACGTGGCAGCCCTGCGCGGCGACCTCCGTGGTCGTGAACACCGCGCGGTCGGCGTACCAGGACACGGTGCCCTTCACCGACGACCTGCCGTACGGAACGCTGTACCGGCTGACCTTCACGGTGGCCGCCGAGGCGGAGGCGGGGACGGGGGAGAGGAGGCCGACCGTGGCGGCGGCGGCCAGAGCGAGGGCGGTGGGGGGACCCCAGGCGCGCATGGTGCTCCCGAGAGGGTTGGCGGGACTACGGGAGCACGAGCCTAGGTAGCCCCGCGCACGCTGATCAACTCGTCCGTCCGGAATCCGTGCGGGTCAGGCGGGCCGGTCAGGGCGCGAGGCCGCCGGCCGTCCGCCCTGAGGGGTGGACGCAGGGCGGACGGACGACGGGCGGGGCGGACGACCAGGTAGGCCGGACGGTCAGAGGTAGCGGGCGGCGGCCTTCTCGGCGGGGGCGTCCGCGCCGGTGACGCCGTCCGGGCCCTTCGGGACGCCGTCGTCGATCGCCTCGGGGCAGTTGATCGTGACGCGGTGCATCTTGCGGCGCTGGGTGTAGTCGGCGACCGCGTAGTGCTGGGTGGGACGGTTGTCCCAGAACGACAGCGTGCCGACCCGCCACTTCAGCCGGACCTGGAACTGCGGGTCCCGGACGGCGTCGAACAGCAGCGGCAGCAGCGCCTCGTTCTCACGCCGGGACAGCCCGATCAGCCGCGTCACCGACGACCGGTTCACGTACAGGGCCTTGCGCCCGGTCTCCGGATGGATGCGGACGACCGGGTGGACGGACGGCGGGTTCTTCTCCTGCATGGCGCGCAGGTCCATGCGGTGGCCCTTGTCGATGGCCTTGCTGACCGACATCGTCAGGTCGTGCTCGGCGTACAGCTCGTCGCAGAGGCGCTGGAGCCAGGGCGCGAGCGAGTCGTAGGCCATGTACATGTTGGCCCAGAGCGTGTCGCCGCCGACCTCGGGCAGCATGACCGCGCGCAGCAGCGACCCCATCGGCGGGACCTTCATGAAGGTGTTGTCGCTGTGCCACTGGTCGCCGCCCTCGCCCTTGGGGTCGGTCTGGTCCAGGATGTGGACGGCGCTGCCCGAGGTGTCCATCGGCGGCATGTTCGCCGTGCCGAACTGCTTGGCGAACGCGACGTGCTCCTCGTCGGAGATGTGCTGCTCGCGGAAGAACAGCACCATGTGCTTCAGCAGGCCGTCCCGCAGGGTCTGGATCTGCTCCTCGTCCAGGGGCTTGCCGATGTCGACGCCGCTGACCTCGGCGCCGATGTTCGCGGTCATGGGCTGGAACTCGATCATGTCCTGGTGCCTCCATCGGGGGGTGCGGACGGCGGCCGGGGTGCGGCGGCGCTCGCGAAGCCAAGCCAAGCAATCGCTAGGTTGACTTTAACCGATGGAGGCGGACACCTGTCCAGGGGTGACCGGGGGCGGACCCGGGAGGATCAGCGGGAGTAGTGCTCCACGACGAGCTGCTCGTCGCACGTGATCGGCACCTCGGCGCGCTCGGGCAGCCGCGAGAGCCGCGCGGTCAGCGCGTCGTGGACGACCTCGAGGTAGGGCGGGACGTGCTCGGCGTGCGCGCCCGCCGCCGCGACCTGGAACGGCTCCATCGAGCGGCTGCGCTCGGCGATCTGGATCACGTCGCCGGGCCGCACCTGGAAGGACGGGCGGTCCACGCGCCTGCCGTTGACCAGGACGTGCCGGTGCACCACGAACTGCCGGGCCTGGTAGATCGTCCGGGCGAAGCCGGCGCGCAGCACCATCGCGTCCAGGCGGCGCTCCAGGTCGACGATCAGGGCCTCGCCGGTCTTGGCGCCCTTGACCTTGGACGCCTTGGCGAAGGCGTTGCGGAGCTGGGCCTCGCGGATGTTGTACTGCGCGCGCAGCCGCTGCTTCTCGCGCAGCCGGATCTTGTAGTCGGACTCGTTCTTGCGAGCCCGCCCGTGCACGCCGGGCGGATAGGGACGCGCCTCGAAGTACTTCACGGCCTTCGGCGTGAGCGGCAGGCCGAGCGCACGGGAAAGACGGACCTTCGGCCCGGTGTTGTTCACGGATTGACCTCCGGACTTAGGACATGCTTACTTAGGTAAGCCTAACCTACATAGTCAAGGAGGTCGCGATGCACGAGGTGAGTACGGACGCCCACGAGGCGATCACCGGCGCACACACGCCCACGGCCGCCGAGCGGGCGCGGACGGCTGCCTACGGCATCGCGGGCGCGGTGCTCGTCGCCCCCGGCATCCCCTACGACCCGGTGCCCGCGCACGTCACTGACGACAACGGCGCGCCGCTGCTCCTCATGCCCCGGAAGTCGCCCACTGTGGTGGCTCTCACGGGCGCGGACGACCTGCCCGCGACCCTCCGGATCAGCGACGTGGCGCCCGTCCCGCTTGCCGACCGGGTGCGCGGACGCGCCTGGCTGCACGGCTGGGTCTCCGAACTCCCCGCAGGCGAGCGCCGCGCCGCCGCCGACCGCCTCGCCCGCCTCCACCCCCGCCCCGAACTCCTTGATCTCGCCGCCGACGCGGACGATCCGGACGCGTCCGGCTGGACGATCCTGACCATGGACCTCGCCGAGATCGAGATCACCGACGCCTGGGGCGCCGCCGACCTCGGCCCCGAGGAGTACCGGGACGCCCGTCCCGATCCGTTCGCCGCGGTCGAGGCGTCCCTGCTCGGGCATCTGGACGCCGCGCACCGCGCCGAGCTGGCCCGGCTCGTCCCTGATGCTGAGCCCGGACGGGTCCGTCCCCTGGCGCTCGACCGGCACGGACTGTGGCTGCGCGCGGCGGACGGTGACCTTCGCGTGGGCTTCGGCGGTGCCGTCCGGGATCTCCGCAGCCTGCGGGGTGCGTGTAGGCGGCTGTTCGAGTCCGGCGCGTCCGGGTGCGTTCAGGGTTCGTGAACACCTACGTGGCGGAGGTCCGCACTCGGTACGTGGTCCCGCTGCGTACGTATACGGGTCGATGGCCGTGGAATCCCGGATGTAGGTAGGGGCCGGTACGCGGGATAGTTCTTTCACCGGCCGAGAGCGCCCCGCCCACCAGGGCACGGGCCACGGTCACCGGAGCTCCTTCGCGGGGTGGGAGTTCCGGTGGACGGACCCTCTCCTCCCGAGGTGGGTGGGCGCTCCGGCCGGGCAGTACGGACTGGCGAAACCGACCAGGCGTGCGGTCGTCGACTAGTGGGGTTCGGCGGCCGCATGGGGACGGGGCCGCCCGCACCGGGACCCGGGGGCTCCGGTGCGGCGAAATCCGGACGAACCGATCGGGGGATCGGTGCGTCCAACAGAACGACGCACCACTTCGGGGGAAGCGGGGCGTCAGGCGGAAAGAGCGCGCCGGCTCGGGGGCCGGAGTGTTCGCGGGGGAGGCGTCCCGGCGGGGGTCGGGACGCCCCGCACAACGCGCCCTGGTCGGGGGACCGGGGACGACCGCTCCGGTCGGGGGACCGGGACGGAAACGGGGAGGCCGCGCCCGGATCGGGGGATCCGGGCCGTGGCGACAGGCGGACGCACCCGGTCTCGGGGGACCGGGTGCGCCGTCCTGTGAACCAGCCGTCCTGTGGACCACTGGAACAGACTTCCCCCGCGCACCGGCAGGTGCGCGGGGGCATAGACCTGCGCATCCGGCCGGGGGGTCGGCCGGGGCGTGGGGCACCCGATGGCGGCAGGAACGGACGCGCGTCCGTTCCTGCCGTGCCGGGGTGCTCGATCGGGGGGCGCGGCGAAGGGTGGGGAGTCCCGGAGCCGCGCGGCGCGGCGGTCCTACGGAACGACCCCACGTTCCGAAGACGGTCCTGCCGAAGCCTTCACCTTGGGAAACGCCTCGTCGAGGCGTCCCGGGACGTCCGCATGCGGACGCCCGCGGGACGCTCGCGCGGAGGCCTTCCGGAGAACGCCCCGCGGGGCGCTCCCACGGGACGGCCCCGCGAGGGGCGGTCCACGGTCCGGTTCCCCCGCCGGGTCGTCAGAGGTAGAAGCCGGTCGCGGAGCCAGGGGCATCCGGGCCGTCGGCGGGGCGCGGCTCTCCCTTGCGGAGAGCCGCCAGCTCCGCCAGTGTCGCGCCGTCCGGGCCGATGGACCTGCGGACCGCGTCGTCCACCTCGTCACCGAGCCAGGCGACCGACTCGGCGCGGCCGAGCCGTCCGACCTCGATCTGGGCCAGGCAGCGCCCCGGGCGGACGACCGCCGGGTGCAGCTGCGCCAGATCCTCGTTCGTGGTGATCGCGACCAGCACGTCCCGGCCCTGCCCGAGCATCCCGTCGGTCAGGTTCAGCAGCCGGGACAGGCCCTGCCCGGCCGACTGCTTGGCCTCACCGCGGATCAGCTCGTCGCAGTCCTCGAGGATGAGCAGCCGCCAGTCGCGCTCCTCGTCGTCGTCCTCGCCCATCGTCGCCTGGAACAGGTAGCTGGGCGAGCTGAACAGCACCTCCGGGTCGAGCACGCAGTCCGACCGGCACCAGTCCTTCCACGCGCGCGCCAGCGCCCGCAGCGCCGTCGTCTTGCCGGTGCCGGGCGGGCCGTGCAGCAGCAGGATCCGCCCGTTCACCTCGCCCGGTGTGAGCGCCATGACCCGGTCGAGCGCGGTCGCGACGTTCTCGGTGTAGTTGCGCCGGACGTCGGCCCACGGATCGGCCGTGATCGGCCGCTCGGTGCGCTGCGGACCGTGCCTCCCGAGGTGCCAGAACCCCATCTCCACGTGGGTCTCGGCCGGTTTGGGCGGCTCGGTCGCGTCCTTCACCGTCTCGTCCAGGACGGACGTGGCGAGCTCCTCGTCCACCGCCGACACGGCGATGTACGCGGTGCCGTGCGACCACCGGTTCACCAGCAGCGTCCAGCCCTCGCCCACGGCGAGGACGGACTTCTTGTCCTTCTCCTGTGCCACCCGCAGCAGCCGCGCGCCCTCGGGCAGCAGCGGCGCGTCCTTGCGGACGTCGTCCAGCCGCGTCGACCGCGACCAGGGCTGCTCCCCGGACGCGAACGGACGCAGCGACAGCACGTCCATCACGTCCGCGGGCGAGTTGCCGTCGTTGAGGTTCAGCACCACGGGCAGCGTGAGGTCGTCACCGGAGGCCGTGGCGGCCTCCGGAACGACCAGGTGCAGGAACTCCCCGCGTCCCTCTCGTGATGCCGTCATGCCCTCGATGATCGGTAGCGGGGGCCGTTCGCGTCCAGTGATTTACTTCTCTTCCGCTTCGTCGGGCTTGGAGTCGGAGGCGGCCTCGTCCTTCGCGGCCTCCTTGGGGGCGTCCTTCGGAGCGGGCTCGTCCTTGGGAGCGTCCGCCGGCTTCGGGACGGCGGGGGTCTCCTTCGGCGCGGACGCTTCAGCGGGAGCGGCCTGCTCGGCCTGCTTCTGCTCGGCGGCCTGCTCGGCGGCCTGCTTCTCGCGCTCGGCGGCGGCGCGGGCCTCGCGGCGGGCGCGGCGCTCCTCGGCCTCCTGGGCGTCCAGGGCCTCGGCCTCTTCGGGGGTGGGGGCGGATCCGCCCAGGTAGGCGGGCTGCCACCAGGTCTCGTCGCCGGAGGGGATGTCGGGGTACTCGCGCTGCGCCTTCTCCAGCAGCTCGGAGATCCGGGCGCGCAGGTCCTTGGTGACCTGGTCGTAGTCGTCGCCGCGCTTGGGGTACATCGGCTCGCCGATGAGGATGGTGACCGGGACGTTCCGCTGGAACAGCCGCTTCTTGCGGCCCTTGGTCCACATCCGCTGCGGGCCCCAGATCGCGACCGGGATCAGCGGGACCTTGCCCGCGACCGCCATCCGGACGGCGCCGCTCTTGATGTCCTTGACGGTGAACGAGCGGCTGATCGTGGCCTCGGCGAACACGCCGACGATCTCGCCGCCCTTCAGCGCGGTGAGCGCCGCCTTGAAGGACGCGGCGCCCGCGTCCCGGTCGACCGGGATGTGGTGCATGCCGCGCATCAGCGGCCCACCGATCTTGTGGTCGAAAATCTCCTTTTTCGCCATAAAACGGGTAAGTCGTCCGGCGGGGTGGACGGCGAGCCCGGCGAAGATGAAGTCGAGGTAGCTGATGTGGTTGCTGACCAGAACCGCGCCCCCGGCGGGTGGGATGTTCTCGGTCCCCTCAAGGCGGATCTTCAGGTTCAGGGCCCTGAACAGGCCGAGCGCCGCCTTGATCACCGGCGGGTACACGTATTCCGACATGCCTGCAACCTACCTTGCCCCCCACCCCCGCCCATCAAGATCACGTACGGTCGTGCCGGATGGATCGCGCGGGAGGGGCCGACTCTGAGAAGCTGTGTGGGACAGCGGTGGGCTCCGGTGAAGGGGGGTTGCGGGATGGATCCAGAGATGACCGGCGGTGGCCGTCCGGGTGCTCCGCGCGACGCGGCCTCCGACGTGCACGCCCTGATCCGCGACCTGCTCCCGGTGCTCGCGCCGAGCGCCTGGCTGGACGCCGCGACCTCCGAGATGGTCCTGACGATCGGCCACTCCCAGGCGCGCGCCTCCACGGCGACCGTCCTGGAGCGCTGCGTCGACCAGCCCCGCACCCGCTGGCCCAGCCTGGTGGACGAGTGGGTCCGCGAGGTCGGCGACCGCGCCTTCCGCGCCGTCGGCGAGATGGAGCTGTTCGGGGACGTCCGGGAGCTGCTGCGGCTGCGCATCGTCCCCAAGCTCGCGCCCCGCGACCGCGAGGGCCTGGTCGTCGTCCCGGCGGGCGACCACTTCGACGCCGTCGTGGTGATCGACCACCCGCGCTACGGCGGCCCGCTCACCCGCGACCGCGCCGGGCTGCTCGGCCTGCGCCGCCTCGGCTACGTGATGACCAACACCCACGACCGCGAGCTGGCCGACATCGAGATCCACGACCAGCCCCTGCTGCCCGGACGCGACGTCCGCGTGGTCACCAAGCCCGGCAGCCGGTACGTCTCGGCCCTGCTCTCCGAGGTCCACCAGTTCCTGCCGTCCCCGAACGAGCACGGCGCGCTGGTCGGCGTCCCCAGCCACAGCACCCTGCTGATCTACCCGATCGCGACGCGGGCCGTCGAAGAGGTCCTGCCGGTCTTCGCCGAGGTGGTCGCCGAGATGCACGCCGCCGCCGACGACCCCTGCGCCCCGGGCGTCTACTGGTCCCACGGCGAGCGCCGCCTGACGCCCGTCATCCAGACCCCGGGCGGCCCGGTCAACACCGAGTTCACCGAACTCCTCCAGGCCCTCCCCGAGACCGAGGACTAGTCGAGCCGTGCCCCTGGCGCCCGTCCGGGCGCCGGAAGCACGGCTCGTGAGGCTGGGCAGCGCAGGGGTTAGGGGAGTTTCCAGTCGATCGGGGACGCGCCCTGCTCGGCGAGGAGCTGGTTGGCCCGGCTGAAGGGGCGGGAGCCGAAGAAACCGCCGTTGGCCGACATCGGGGACGGGTGGGCCGACTCGACGCACGGGACGTTTCCGAGCAGCGGGCGCAGGTTGCGGGCGTTGCGGCCCCACAGGATCGCGACGAGCGGACGGTCCCGGGCGGCGAGGGCGCGGATGGCCTGTTCGGTGACCTCCTCCCAGCCCTTGCCGCTGTGCGAGTTGGGCTTGCCGGGCATCACGGTGAGGGCCCTGTTGAGGAGCAGGACGCCCTGCTGCGTCCAGGGCGTGAGGTCGCCGTTGGACGGCTGCGGCAGGCCGAGGTCGTTTCCGAGCTCGCGGTAGATGTTGATCAGTGAGCCGGGGATCGGGCGGACGTCCGGGGCGACCGAGAAGGACAGGCCGACCGGGTGGCCCGGCGTCGGGTACGGGTCCTGCCCGACGATCAGCACCCGGACCTCGTCGAAGGGCTGCTGGAAGGCGCGCAGGATGTTGTTCCCGGCGGGCAGGTAGCGGCGTCCCGCCGCGACCTCGGCACGCAGGAACTCTCCCATGGCGGCGATCCGGGGGGCGACGGGCTCGAGGGCGTTCGCCCACCCGGCCTCGACGGAATCCGCGAGTGGTCGTGCGGTCATGGCGCACCACCTTAGCCAGGGCGGGCATCTGACCAGATGCGGACGCTCGAAACGAGTTGATTTCCACCCGTCCGACCGAAGGCGCCCAAGTTAAGCGGGTGAAACGTCCCGTTAAGTCGGCGTTACTTCCTGACTTCCCGGATTGACCTACCGTGCCGTACCGCATAACTCCTTGAGGCGGGGCACCGCCCCGGACGGCGCGCCCCGACGGCGGCGCCGGCCGGACCGCCCACCCCCAGCAGGGCCCGGCGCACGATCCAGCGACGAGAGCGGGACACCAGCAGATGACTCAGCTGACCACCCTGGACGCCACCTTCCTCCACGCCGAGAGCGGCGGCACGCACGCGCACATCGCGGGTCTCGGGATCCTCGACCCGTCCGCGCTGCCCGGCGGCAAGGTCACGGTGGCCGCGGCCGCGGAACTGATCCGCGGCCGCGCGCACCTGGCGGCCAGACCGCTGCGGCAGCGGCTGGCCGGGGTCCCCTTCGGGCTCGACAACCCCTACTGGGAGGACGACCCGGACTTCGACCCGGCCCGGCACGTGTCGGAGGTGACGCTGCCCGCCCCCGGCACGGACGAGCAACTCGCCGAGGCGATCGCCGCGCTGCACGCGCGCCCGCTCGACCGGGGCCGTCCGCTGTGGGAACTGGTGCTCATCCAGGGCCTCTCGGGCGGCCGGGCGGCGGTGTACGTCAAGGCGCACCACGCGGCGGTCGACGGCGTGCTGGCCGCCGAGACGCTCGCCGCGCTGCTGGACATCTCGCCCGAGCCGCGCGAGCTGCCCGCCGACGACGCCGCGCCGCTGCGCGCCCCGAGCCCGTTCTCGCGGGTCGGCACGGGCCTGCTGAGGACGGCGGTGCACCCGTTCCGCGCCGCGCTGTCGGCGGCGCGGACGGCCCCGCACCTGGACGAGGTCCCGGGTGTGGCGGCGCTGCCCGGCGTCGCGCGGGTCACGCACGCCGTGCAGGGCGCGCTCGGCCGCGACCAGCTGCCCGAGGCGCCGCGGGTCAGCGCGCCGCCGACCCCGTTCAACGGGCCGGTCGGGCCACACCGCGCGGTCGCGTTCGGCGACCTGCCGCTGGCGGAGATCAAGCGGATCCGGGTCGCGCTCGGCGGCAGCGTGAACGACGTGGTGATGGCGGTCTGCGCGTCCGCTCTGCGGACCTGGCTGGACAAGCGCGGCGCGCTCCCGGACGGCCCGCTCGTCGCCGGCGTCCCGGTGTCGCTGCGCCGCGACGACGCCGGGAACGCGGACGACGGCCAGAACCAGGTGTCGCTGATGTCCGCGCCGCTGGCCGTCCACATCCCCGACCCGGCCGACCGGTACGCGGCCGTCCGGGCCGACATGGAGTGCGCCAAGCGGAGGTTCGTCGGGTCGTCCGGGGCGTGGGTGCGGGATCTGACCGGGATGCTGCCCGCGCCGCTCGCCGGGCCGGTCGCGCGGCTGGCGCTGAGCGTCCTGCCGGGGCTGCCGGTCCGGCCGCTGAACCTGATCGTGTCGAACGTCCCGGGCCCGCAGTTCCCGCTGTACCTGTGCGGCGCGCGGGTGCTCGCGTACTACCCGCTGTCGGTGGTCAGCGGGCTCAGCGGCGGCCTCAACATCACGGTGTTCTCCTACGACGGGACGGTCCACGTGGGCCTGGTGTCCTGCCGCGACCTCGTCCCGAACCCGGACGAACTGGTCGACCACCTCGACGACGCGATGGCCGAGCTCAGGGCGCTCGCCGAGGGCTGACGCCCAGGGCCTTCCGGTGCCGCCACGCGAGCCTCAGCGCGGCGGCGCCGGCGGGCTGCATCGGCTCGGGCACCGTCCCGTCGAAATCCGCGAGCCGGACGCTTCCCTCCTCGTTCTCCTTGACGAGCCGTCCGGCGCCGAACAGGGCGTCGAACGCCTCGTCCTCGAAGACGACCACGGTCAGCAGGTCGATGGCGAGCGTCAGCGGGTCGAGGCCCAGCCCGAGGTAGGACGCACGCAGGGAGCCGTCGTGGAGCGCGCCGGTCATCCGCCGATGGAACGGCCACGCCTCCTGGTCGAAGCCGTCCTCGTACTCCTCGGACGCGCCGAGCAGCTCCTCCGAGTACTCGCGGACCATCGTGAACCACGGGTCCAGCTCGGCGGCCCGTCCGGTCAGCGGCTGGAACACGCCGACCGGCATGACGTGGTGCAGCCCGCCCGCGTGCGCGACCCTCGCCGGATCGCGCCAGTGCAGGACGTACCGTCCGGACGTCGTGACGGTCAGCGTCGTGATCGCGACCAGCGCCGGACGCCGCGCCAGGTCGGTCGGGTCGCCGACGGCCGTTCGCACCGGAAGCCCCGGGACGTCGGCGGCGAGCTCGTGTGCGACGGCTTCACCCACGTTGACCGCGTCGAAGTAGCGGGCGGGTCCGAAAGTGAGTGTCAGGTCGTCCACGGCGAGGAGGCGGTAGGACGACCTGTCCTCGAACACGCGCGGGCGCGCGAGGGCGGCCATCGCGTCCGCGTAACTGTTGAAGCCCTCCGGCAGGCCCTCCCTGGGCGCGGTAACGGCGGGAGGGTCGGGAAGGGGCACCCAACGCGTCTGGACGTCCGCCAGGGGCACCGGCGCGTCCGGAATCCATCCAGGACGCGCCAGAAGGGTCGTGTCGGCGACGCGCGGCACGTCCGGGTAGAGCGCCGCGGCCGCGAGCCCGAACCCGTACCGGTCATCGTTCAGGCGTTTCCGCGTCTGCTCCCACATGCCCCTCACGGTATATACGTGAGCCGCATCAGCAGGCTTCCGGCGTTGTCGACCAGGCAGTGGTCCTGGTCATGGATGCGGAGCTGGAACTCGCCCGAGTCCGGCGCGCTGATCGAGGTGCGCGTCCCGACCACGAACATGCCCCCGCCGCCGACGCGTCCGAGCAGCACTCCGTAGTGCAGGCTCGGGTCGAGCTTGCAGCCCTGGTAGATCCGCGCGTCGGTCGTGGAGTCGTAGCCCTGCGGCCCGACCTCGGGGAAGTAGCGGTGGTCGACGGTCCAGCCGCCGCTCACGAAGTCGATCCCGATCCGCTGTCCCGCCTTCACGTTCACGCCGGTGCTCTGCCAGCCGCTCGTGGCGTCCACCTGCACCGACACGGTCGTCGTCCGGGGCGTGGGCGACGGGCTGGGGCTCGGCGGAGGCGCCGCCGAATGCGTCGGGGACGGGCCGGACGGCTCGGGCGTGTCGGGCGTCGGCGGCGCGGACGACGACGACGGCGACGAGGGCGGCGTGCTGCTCGGCGGCGCGACGGTGATCGTGCTGCTCAGCGCCGCGCGCGGCTGGGCGGCGGCATGGTGCCGGTCGAAGGGGTGCGTGAACAGGACGGCCGCGGCCGTCCCCGCGATCACCGCCGCCACGGTCGCGATCACCGGCGCGAGGACGGCCGCCCGGCGGCGGCGCGGCGGGCCGGTGCCCGTCTCCAGCAGCCGCGCGGCCTCCGCGGCGGACGGACGGCGCGCCGGATCCCGGCGCAGCATCGCCCGGACCACCTCGCCGACGGGGCCCGTCCCGGACGGCAGGTCCGGCTGCCCCGACGTGATCGCGTGCAGTGTCGCGGGCAGGTCGCCGCGCCGGAACGGGGACCGGCCCGCCAGCAGCGCGCCCAGCGTCGCGCCGAGCCCCCACACGTCCGCCGCCGGGCCCGCGCCGCCGCCGGTCAGCCGCTCCGGGGCCATGTACTCCGGCGACCCGACCAGCTGCCCGGACCGGGTCAGCGGCTCGTCCCCGCTGATCACCGCGATCCCGAAGTCGGTCAGCACCGCCCGGCCGTCCCCGCGCAGCAGCACGTTCGCGGGCTTGACGTCCCGGTGCAGGACCCCGGCCGCGTGCACGGCGGCGAGCGCGTGCGCCAGCTGCGCGCCGAGCGCCGCCACCTGGTCCGGCGGCAGCGGGCCGCGCGCCGTCAGGACGTCCGCGAGCGACGGCGCCCGCACCAGCTCCATGACGATCCACAGGCGGCCCTCGTCGTCCACGACGTCGTGGACCCGGACCACGCCCGGATGGTCGATCCGCGCGACCGCCCGCGCCTCCCGGACGCACCGCTCCCGCCGCTCCTCGTCGCCGTCCCCGGCGCGGCCCGCGAGGACGGTCAGCTCCTTGACCGCCACCTCACGGTGCAGGACGGCGTCGTCCGCCCGCCACACCGTGCCCATGCCGCCGCTGCCGATCCGCTCCCGCAGCCGGTAGCGGCCCGCGACCGTCCGCCCGGCGCCCCCGTGATCCCGCTCACCGTCCAACGCACCGCCTCCTCCGAAAGGCAGGTTGTGCGCCGAATATCGACCGGGACGGACGAACCGTCAACAGCCCTCAGGTGAGATTCTCGCGGATTCCCGGAACGTCCCTCGGCGAGGTTCTCGTGGCGTGCGCCGGACGGCCGTCAGGTGAGGTTCTCGCGGAGGGCGTCGAGGGTCGTGGCGTCCAGGGCCAGGCCGTCGCGGAGGAAGTCCTCGAACGAGCCGAACAGGGCGTCCGCCTCGTTGAAGGCGGCCTCCAGGTAGGCGGGCTGCTGCTCCAGCAGCGGGCGCAGCAGCTCCGGCTCGGCCATCTGGCCCAGCTCGGCCATCGCCTCGATGATCTTCTGGGTGGTGTGCCGCAGGTAGTGGTTCGACCGCAGGAAGTCGTCCATGATCGTCGCGCGGTCCACGCCGACCGCGGCCAGCAGGACGGCGGCCAGCCAGCCGGTGCGGTCCTTGCCCGCCGTGCAGTGGAACAGCAGCGGGCCCGACTCCGCGCTCGCGACGAGGCGGACCGCGTCGGCGAACCGGCCGCGCTCCGCCTCGTCCCGGACGAACGTCCGGTTGATGTCGATCATGAGGCCCTCGAGGCGGCCGTCCCCGAACGCCTCCCGCTGCCGGTCCGCGTCGCCGCTGCCGATCACGTCGTAGAACCCGCTCAGGTTGCCGCCGCCGACCGGCAGGTGGACGGTCCGGACGCCGTCCGGGAGCCGGTCGCGCCCGTTGGTGTCCACCTCCATCGGGGTCCGGAAGTCGATGACCGTCCGGACCCCGTACGCCGCCAGCCGGCGCACGTCGGCGTCGCTCAGCCGGGTCAGCGCGTCCGCGCGCAGGACCCGGCCGGACGCCGTCGCGCCGCCCCCGGGCAGCGGATGTCCACCCAGGTCACGCACGTTGTCGGCGCCGTCGAACGGGAGGTGGCCGTGGGAGTCCTCGAGCAGCATGGCCCCATCGTCCCGGACATCCGACAAAGGGGACGAACCGGGGTCAGCCGGTCCGCAGCTCGAGCGTGCAGCACTTCGGGCCGCCGCCCGCCTTCCGCAGCTCCGTCAGGTCCACCGGGATCGGCTCGAAGCCGTGCTCGCCGAGCGTCTTGATCAGCCCGGTCGCCTCGGCGTTCACCACCACGTTCCGGCCGTCGCTCACCGCGTTCAGGCCGAGCACCGCCGCGTCCTCCTCGGTCGCGATCACCGCGTCCGGGAACAGCCGCTCCAGCACCGCGCGGCTGCCCGGCGAGAACGCCCCCGGGTAGTACGCGACGTTGTCCCCGGTCAGCGGGAACAGCGCCGTGTCCAGGTGGTAGAACCGCGGGTCCACCAGCCGCAGCGTGACCACCGGACGGCCCAGGAACTCCTGCGCCTCCTGGTGCGCCGCCAGGTCCGTCCGGAAGCCCGTCCCGGCGAGGATCAGCCGGTCCAGCGTGAGGAAGTCGCCCTCGCCCTCGTTGGTGTGCTCGGGGTCGCGCACTTCCGCGAACCCGTTCCCGCGCAGCCAGTCGCTGTACGCCGGGCCCTCGGCGGCCCGCTCCTCGAAGGTGAACTTCGCCCCGTAGGCGCGTCCGCCCACGACGAGGGCGCCGTTGGCCGCGAACACCATGTCCGGCATTCCGGGCAGCGGGTCGATCAGGCTCACCTCGTGCCCGAGCGCCAGGTAGGCCGAGCGCAGCAGCTCCCACTGCGCCACGGCCAGCTCCGCGCTCGCCCCCGCGGACGGGTCCATCCACGGGTTGATCGCATAGGTGACCGCGAAGTGCTCCGGACGGCACATCAGATAGTGCCGCCGGAGCGCCGTCCGCTCGGGGAACGCCGGTGCGGCGGTCGGCTGCTGGGTCGGCTCCATCGCCGGGGTGACGGTCATGACGCGCGCTCCTGCTCAAGTCCACGGGCCATCAGATGATCGAAAGCCTAGGAACGCCGGGCCTTTCGCCCAAGCCCACGAAATTGCGCTGACCAGGAGTTTCGTTGCGTCTACTGCCCCCCGCCCGGCGATTCGTTGCGCCCACCCCGCCAAGCCCGGCACTCCGGGCGCAGAGCGCCCTCCGCGCCGTGCGCGCGCCCCCGCCGTCCACGCGCTGGAACGCCCCCCGCGGGGTATCTGGGCGCCGCCCGGAGGACGGCCTCGGGCGGCGCTGGCCCTCCGCGCCGCGCGCGGGGCCGTGGCCCACGCGGGAACGCCCCCGGCGGGTGGCTGGGGGCTGTGTTGGGGCCTGGAGGGGGCTGGAGACGCACGTGGCCGTCCCCGCGGGGCGGGGACGGCCAGGTGTGAGCGCCGTGGGGTGGCTGGTCGCTAGAGGTTGATCATGTGGCCGGCGAGGCCGTGGACGGCCTCCTTGACGGCCTCGCCCAGGGTGGGGTGGGCGTGGATGTTGCGGGCGACCTCGTGGACGGTGAGGTCCCACTGCTGGGCCAGGGTGAGCTCGGGCAGGAGCTCGGTGACCTCGGGGCCGATCAGGTGGCCGCCGAGCAGCTCGCCGTACTTGGCGTCCGAGACCAGCTTGACGAAGCCGACGTCCTCGCCCATGCCCAGCGCCTTGCCGTTGGCGCTGTAGGGGAACTTGGCGACCTTCACGTCGTAGCCGAGGTCCTTGGCCTGCTGCTCGGTGTAGCCGAAGGACGCGACCTGCGGCTGGCAGTAGGTGGCGCGCGGGACCATGACGAAGTCGATCTCCATGGTCTCGGCGTCGGCGATGGTCTCGGCGGCGACGATGCCCATGGCCTCGGCGGCGTGCGCGAGCATCAGCTTGGCGGTGACGTCGCCGATCGCGTAGATGTGCCCGGCGGACGTGCGGCAGCGGCCGTCCACGTCGATCGCGCCGCGGTCGGTGAGCTTGACGCCGGCCTTGTCCAGGCCGTAGCCCTCGACGTTCGGGGCGAAGCCGATGGCCTGGAGGACCTTGTCGGTCTCCAGGACCTTCTGGGCGCCGTCCTTGCCGGTGATCGTGACCTTGACCTTCGCGCCGGAGTCGTCGATCGCGTCGACCCGGGTGGAGGTGAGGACCTCGATGCCCAGCTTCTTGTAACGGCGGCTGAGCTCCTTGGAGACGTCGGCGTCCTCGTTCGGGACCATCCGGTCGAGGAACTCGACGATCGTGACCTTCACGCCGTAGTTGTGCAGCACGTAGGCGAACTCGACGCCGATGGCGCCCGCGCCCGCGATCACGATGCTCTCGGGCAGCTCGGAGGAGAGGATCTGCTCCTCGAAGGTCACCACGCGCTCGGACAGCTGGGTGCCCGGCAGCAGGCGGGTGTGCGCGCCCGCCGCGATGATGCAGTTGTCGAAGGTGACGGTCTCGGACGAGCCGTCCTTCTTGGCGACCTGAAGGGTGTTCTGGTCGGTGAACGTGCCACGGCCGTCGAAGGTCGTGATCTTGTTCTTCTTCATCAGGAACTGGACGCCCTTGACGAGCTTCTCCGAGACCTGACGGCTGCGCTGGTAGGCCACGCCGTAGTCGAACGACACCGGGCCGTCGACCTTGATCCCGTACTTGTCCTGCTCGGTGGTGAAGATGTGGGCCAGTTCGGCGTTGCGGAGCAGCGCCTTCGAGGGGATGCAGCCGACGTTGAGGCATACACCGCCCCAGTACCGCTCCTCGATGATGGCCGTCTTCAGGCCGAGCTGGGCCGCGCGGATCGCGGCGACATAGCCACCCGGGCCCGCGCCCAGGACCACGACGTCAAAGTGTTCGCTCATTCCTCCGACGATATTGCGCGTGGAGGAGTGCTCGCATCTTATGCGCCATCCCCGGAGAGGTGTTCGTCACACTGTGTCAGGGTCGGGCCTGGTTGCGGGACGGTAACGTTCAATGGACGCCCGTCCTCGTCACACCTCCGGAGGAGTAGTCCAAGGTGCGGATCCCCAAGCCTGTCAACGCGGCCCTCGACTGGGCGGAGCAGCACTTCGGCGCGCTCGCGGCGCTGGTGGCGCTCGTGGTGGCGGCCGCGGCGCCCCTCGCGCTCCCGAGCGTGGTGGGCCTGCCGCTGGCGGGCTTCGTCCTCGGCGTCGCGTTCGGCGGTTTCGCCCTCTACGCGCGCATGTCCAGGCGACTCGCCCGGGCGCGCAAGGAGAACGACGATCTTCTGCGGGAGAACGGCGCGCTGCGGCACCGCAACACGGTGCTGTCCAGCGGCGTGATCACCCGTCAGTCGCAGACCACCCAGGCGCTCCTGATGATTCCGGACGACGAGGACGAAACCGGCGGTTCGTCGAACGGCCGCAAGGATTCGCAGCGGACCGTCCAGCTCCCCGAACTTCCTGACGGGTTGTAAGACCCTTCCCCGTCCCACCGCGACCCGGCGATCACTGAACGTGATCGCCGGGTCTTCGTCGTTGATCGACCCGGCCCGGGGCCCGGGACGGCGCGTCCGAGGGGCCGATCCGGCGTCGGTGCGCCAAAGGGTCACCTAAGGATTGCGTTTTGTGTTACCCAAGGTGAGGTAATACTTCCGTTGTGTCAGTGTGATTACGCTGGGTAATGTCACTGCTGCACGCGGTCCATCCTCCGGCAACGCGTCGGTCAAGGATGACCGCGCGCGAGAGCGCGCCATTCGGCGGCCGACAAGTACCGGAACGGTGGTGTCCAGCGTGACCGAACAGCAGACCGACCAACAGCAGCGGAGTCTGGCGACCGGCGCGGCGCGGAATCTCGCGACGACGACCAAGTCCGTCCCCCAGATGCAGGGAATCTCCTCGCGCTGGTTGCTCAAGCTGCTCCCGTGGGTGCAGTGCGCGGGCGGTGCGTACCGGGTCAACCGGCGGCTGGCCTACACCGTTGGGGACGGCCGGGTCGAGTTCATCCAGACCGGCGCGGACGTCCAGGTGATCCCCCTCGAGCTCGGCGAGCTGCCGGTGCTGCGCGGCTACGAGGACGAGGACGTCCTCGGCGAGCTCGCCGGCCGGTTCGAGCAGCGCGAGTACGAGCCGGGCGACGTGATCGTCACGGCCGGGCGGAACGCCGACACCGTCGTGCTCGTCGTGCACGGCAAGCTCGAGAAGGTCGGCGAGGGCGAGTACGGCGGCGAGGCCGTCCTCGGCACCCTCGCCGACGGCTCCTTCTTCGGCGCGGACGCCCTGGAGGGCGAGGACCGCGAGTGGGCCTTCTCGGTCCGGGCCGTCACCGCCGCGACCGTCCTGTCCCTTCCGGTGGCCCGGTTCCGCGAGCTGATGGACCGCGCGCAGGGCCTGCGCGAGCACGTCGCCTCCTTCCGGGACCGTCCGGAGAAGGCGAGGAGCGCCGACGGCGAGGCCGAGATCGCGCTCGCCGCCGGGCACGAGGGCGAGCCCGTCCTGCCCGGCACGTTCGTCGACTACGAGCCCGAGCCGCGTGAGTACGAGCTGAGCGTCGCGCAGACCGTCCTGCGCGTGCACACCCGCGTCGCCGACCTGTACAGCCAGCCGATGGACCAGGTCGAGCAGCAGTTGCGGCTGACCATCGAGGCGCTGCGCGAGCGGCAGGAGAACGAGCTGGTCAACAACCGCGACTTCGGCCTGCTGCACAACGCCGACCTGCGGCAGCGCGTCCACACCCGGTCCGGCCCGCCCACCCCGGACGACATGGACGAGCTCCTCACCCTGGTGTGGAAGGAGCCCGCGTTCTTCCTCGCCCACCCGCGCACGATCGCCGCGTTCGGCCGCGAGTGCAGCCGGCAGGGCGTCTACCCGGAGCCGGTCGAGGTGGCGGGGCACCACCTCCCGGCGTGGCGCGGCGTGCCGATCTACCCGTGCAACAAGATCCCGATCAGCCGGACCCGGACGAGCTCGGTCATGCTCATGCGGACCGGTGAGGGCGCCCAGGGCGTCGTCGGCCTGCACCGCACCGGCCTCCAGGACGAGGTCCAGCCCGGCCTGTCGGTCCGCTTCATGCAGATCGACGAGCAGGCCATCATGTCCTACCTGGTCAGCGCCTACTACTCCGCCGCCGTGCTGGTGCCGGACGCGCTCGCCGTGCTGGAGAGCGTGGAGATCGGGGTGGCCCAGTGACCACTCCCGCGAACGGGAACGGGAACCACCAGCTGAGCCTGTCGACCAGGGCGGCGCGGAACCTGGCGACGACCACCAAGTCCGCGCCCATGATGCAGGGCATCACGCCGCGCTACCTGCTGCGGCTGCTGCCCTGGGTGGAGGTCGCGGGCGGCACCTACCGGGTGAACCGCCGCCTCGCGCACACCGTCGGGGACGGGATCGTCGAGTTCGTCAACACCGGCGCGGCGATCAGCGTGATCCCCGCCGAACTGGCCGAACTGCCGCAGCTCACGGGCGTCGACCAGACGCTCCTGACCGATGCCGCCGGACGGTTCGTCCAGCGCGAGTACGAGCCGGGCGACGTGATCGTCCAGCCCGGCGGGCCGGTCGACCGGGTGCTGCTCGTCGCGCACGGCAAGGTCGAGAAGATCGGACGGGGCCCGTACGGCGGGGACGTCGTGCTCGACCTGCTCGCCGACGGCCGCTACTTCGGCGACACGGCGCTGCTGCCCGCGCCCGGCGAGTGGGAGCACGCGTACCGCGCGATCACGCCCACGACCCTGCTGGTCCTGCCGAACGAGCAGATCGGCGAGCTGCTCGGCCGCTATCCGGAGCTGCGCGAGCGGCTGGCGACGTTCGCCGACACGCCGCGTCCGGCGACCAACGCCAAGGGCGAGGCCGAGATCGAGCTGGCGTCCGGGCACGTGGGCGAGCCCCTCCTGCCGGGCACGTTCGCCGACTACGAGCCCGCCCCGAGGCAGTACGAGCTGAGCGTCGCGCAGACGCTGCTGCGCGTCCACACCCGGGTGGCCGACCTGTACAGCGACCCGATGGACCAGGTCGAGCAGCAGATGCGGCTGACCGTCGAGGCGCTGCGCGAGCGGGAGGAGGACGAGCTGATCAACAACCGCGACTTCGGCCTGCTGCACAACGCCGACCTGAAGCAGCGGATCCAGACCCGCTCGGGCCCGCCGACGCCCGAGGCGATGGACGACCTGCTGAGCCGCCGCCGCGGGACGAGGTTCTACCTGGCCCATCCCCGCACGATCGCCGCGTTCGGCCGCGAGTGCACCCGCCAGGGCGTCTACTCGGGGTCGGTCGAGCGGTTCGGGCGGCAGGTGATGGCCTGGCGCGGCGTGCCGATCTTCCCCTGCGACAAGATCCGGGTCAGCGACAAGGGCACCAGCTCGGTGCTGGCGATGCGGATCGGCGAGGACGACCAGGGCGTCATCGGCCTGCACCAGACCGGCCTCGCCGACGAGCTGCAGCCCGGCCTGTCGGCCCGGTTCACCGGGATCGACGACCGCGCCGTCCTGTCCTATCTCGTGTCCGCCTACTTCTCCGCCGCCGTCCTGGTCCCGGACGCGCTCGGTGTTCTGGAGAACGTCGAAGTCAACCGGTGACCGCTCGTCCCCCCGTCCCCCTCACCCCCCACCAGGAGGCCACCGTGCCCCGCCGACGCACCGTAGCGACCGTGCCCCCAGCCGCGGCGACACCGAGTCCCGCCGATCTGCCCGCCGCCCGGCGGGCGCGCGGGCCGGCGGCCCGCGCCTCCGGCGGGTCCCCGGCGGGGGAGACGCTCACCTGGGCCCGGGACCTGATCGATCCCGGTCTCCGGGACGCCGTCGGGACCATGCCAGACTCGATGGCCCACATCGCGGCGTACCACTTCGGCTGGGAGGACGCGCAGGGCAGTCCGGCCCGCGCGGACGGGGGGAAGGCGCTGCGGCCCGCGCTCACGCTGCTGTGCGCGGAGGCGGTGGGCGGCGTGGCGCGGGCCGCGCTGCCCGCCGCGATCGCGGTGGAGCTGGTCCACAACTTCTCGCTGCTGCACGACGACGTGATGGACGGCGACCTCACCCGGAGGCACCGTCCGACCGCGTGGAACGTGTTCGGCGCGGGTCCGGCCATCCTGGCCGGGGACGCGCTGCTCGCCCGCGCGCTCGAGCTGCTCGCCGCTCCGGGCGAGGGTGTCGTGGTGTTGTCGAGGGCGGTGCTGGACCTGGTCGAGGGGCAGTCCAGCGACATGTCGTTCGAGCGCCGCTCGGACGTGGACCTGTCCGAATGCGTCCAGATGGCCGACCGGAAGACGGGCGCGCTGATCGGGGCGTCCTGCGGGCTGGGCGCGTTCTACGGCGGCGCGACCGCGGAGCGGGCCGCCCGGCTCACCGCGTTCGGGCACCGGCTCGGGCTGGCCTTCCAGCTCGTGGACGACCTTCTCGGCATCTGGGGGGACCCGGGCACCACCGGCAAGGCCGCGCACTCCGACCTGCGCAGCCGCAAGAAGTCCCTGCCGGTGGTCGCGGCCCTGACGTCCGGCACGGCGGCGGGCCGCGAGCTCGCCGCCCTCTACCACCAGGACCATCCGCTCGGGGACGCCGAACGCGCCCGCGCCGCCGAGCTCGTCGAGGCCGCGGGCGGGCGCGAATGGGCGCGCAACCGCGCGTCCGAACTGCTGGAGGAGGCCATGGCCGAACTCGACGCGGCCGAGCCGGAGAGCGCCGCCGCGGGCCACCTCCGCGACCTCGCCCGCCTGGTCACCACGCGCGATCGCTGAGCCCCTCGCGCCGCCGGCCACCTGACGAGCCCGGCGTCACGGCAAGCCATGCCGTGGCGCCGGGCCTTTCAGCGCCTGGGCCGGGTCAGCTTCTGGGCCAGGTGGAGAGCAGCTGGTGCAGGGCCTCCAGGGCCTTGTCCCAGGACGCCTGGACGTCGCGCGGATGCCCGAACGCGCCGTGCGCCTCCAGGGAGATGAACCCGTGGAAGGTGCTGCGCAGCAGCCGGACGGCGTCGGTCAGGTCGGGGTCGGGCAGGTCGTAGGCGCGCATCATCGCGGCCGTGACCTCCACCCCACGCGAGCCCTTCGCCTTGCCGTCCGCTTGGCCCTCCGCCTGGTCGTTCGCCGCCTTCAGCGCGAGTTTCGCGGCCTCCGGGTCGACGGGGATCTGCATGGCGGCGTAGCGGCCGGGGTGTTCGCGGGCGTAGTCGCGGTAGGCGTTGGCGAAGGCGACCAGGGCGTCGCGTCCGGCGCGTCCGGCGACGGCCTCGGCGATGCGCTCGGCCTGCTCGTCGCCCGCCTTGAGGGCGACGCGCCGGCGCAGGTCGGCCAGGTTCCGGATGTGCGAGTACAGGCTCGCGTCCCGGACGCCGAACGAGCGCGCGAGCGCCGAGACCGTCACGTTCTCGATCCCGTGCTCGTCGGCCATCTCCGCCGCCGCCTGGACGATCTTGTCCACCGTCAGCCCAGCTCGGGCCATGCGTCCCCCACTCCTGGTTCGATCGGACTCGTCAGACGCTGCGGGCGTAGCGGGCGGGCGGGACGCCGACCGTGGCGGTGAAGTCGCGGACCAGGTGGGCCTGGTCGAAGTAGCCCAGGTCGGTGGCCAGCAGGGCCCAGTCGACGGGGTCGCCCGCGTCCGCGCGGGTCGCGGCCTCCTGGAGCCGGGCGCGGCGCATGACCCACTTGGGGGTCACGCCGACGTACTCGGCGAACAGCCGCTGCAGCGTGCGCGTGGAGACGTGCAGGACCTCGGCGGCCTGGTCGACGCGGAACAGGTCCGGGCGCGCGGTGATCCGCTCGACCATCCCGGCGACCTCGGCCGCCGTCGGGTCGGGCTCGGGCAGCCGGCCGAGCAGGAACTCCTCGGCCAGGGAGGCGAGGTCGGCGGTCTCGTGATGCTTCAGGATGTTCCGTCCGACGTCGACGATCCCGGGGCCGAAGACCTCGGCGGCCGGGACGACGCGGTCGGTGAACGCGCTCACGGGGCCGTCCGCGAAGGGCCGGAAGCAGCCGGGATGGAACTTCACCCCGAGCACCTGGCCCTCGCCCTCGAGCCGCCGCACGAACAGGTCGCGGACCACGCCGTAGAGCTTCGGCTCCGGATCCTCGAACACCAGGTGGACGCTCGGGTACGACAGGACCTTGCTGTCGTGCGGCTCGTCCACCCGCCACCGCACGTGCCAGTACAGCTCGACGAACCGGGCGGCCTCGGGGGACGGGGCGTGCCGTCCGGTCTCGACCACCTCCACATGCCGCCCCGGGTACAGGACACCGCGCGCGACGCCCTCGCCCTGCGTCGTGTTCGCTTCGGGCGCCGCGTTCGCATCGGGTGTCGTGCACCTGCCGCGCGCCTCGGATTCGCCGGGCACGCTCGCTTCGGATGTCGCGTTCTCGTCGTGCGCCGTGCTTTCGCCGGGTGCCGCGTTCTCCACGGGGACCAGACTAGCTGGCGCGAATCTCCAAGAACCGGGAGGTCGCGGGCCCGTAGCGTGGTCGTCATGAAGGACCTGCACTCGCACATGAAGGAATGCGCCGCCGAGGCCGCGCGCGTCGCCCGAGGCGTCCCGGCCGGCCACTGGGACGACACGACGACGTGCGCCGACTTCGACCTGCGGACGCTGGTGAACCACTGGGTCCTCTACACCTCGCACGGCCTGGAGCACCGGGCTCGGCGGGAGGCCCTGTCGGACGAGCTGACCGCGCGTGACTTCACCGCCGACCCGGACTGGGCCGTCGCCTACGCCGCCCAGCTCGACCGGGCCGTCGCCGCCTGGGCCGACCCGGAGGTCTGGGAGGGCGACATCGACCTCGGGGAGATGACCGTCCCGGCGAAGGACATCGCGGGCATGGTGATCAAGGAGATGGCCGTGCACGGCTGGGACGTCGCGGCGTCCACGGGTCAGACGCTCGAGATCTCGGACGAGGCCGCCCGGTTCGTCCTCTCGGTGGTGGAGGAGAACGCCGAGCTCTACCGGCAGTACGACGGGTTCGCCGACGAGGTCGAGATCGAGGCGTCCGCGCCGGTGTTCGCGCGGGCCCTGGCGATGTCCGGCCGCGACCCGCACTGGACGCGGTGACCTGACCTGACCTCCCAGCGGCCCGGCGTTCTGCCGGGCCGCTGGTGTTTTCGCTCATATGTTCGATTAGAGTGCTCGATGTGACGACCGAGCACGTGCCCTTCCTGTGCCCGCGCGGGCACCGCCTCGGGCCCGGCCGGGTGATCGTCGGCTGGTCCCCGTGCGGCTGCCCGCCGTGCCTGGAGCGCGGGCGGGGGCTGCGCGGCCACCGCACCTACCTCTGCCTGACCTGCAAGGACGAGCACGTGACCACCATGTGCTACCTGCCGCCCCACCTCCCCGCGCCGGACGCCGCGCACCGCTGGCCCTAGCAACCGCCCGGTGCGCGGACGTCTGATTCGTGTCATCGAGCGCGGGTCATTCGGTGCGCAGGGCCGTGGACGTGCGGGTCCGGGCGGCCCAGCCCGCGGGGAGCAGGGTGCCCGCCACGGCGATCAGGACGCCGCCGAACAGCAGGACGGTCAGCAGCGGCAGGTGGTAGACGTTCATGTCCTCGGCGGGGACGCCGCTCCCGGCGGCGCTGCCCATCAGCGGCACGACGATCGAGTGCAGCGCCATCCCGATCGGGATCCCGGCCGCCCCGAACAGCAGCCCGACCAGCCCGGTCGTCGTGATGATCATGCCGATGACCTGCCGTGGAGCCATCCCGAGCGCCTTGAGGACGCCGAGGTCGTGGACCCGTTCGCGGGTGTCGAGCACCACCGTGTTGAGCACGCCGAGCCCGGCCACGGTGACCAGCAGGACGGTCAGCATCCCGGCGAGCGTGTCCATGGCGATGACCGTGGCGCCGCCTCCCTGCTGGAGGTGCTGCTCGGCGGATCCGCCGATCGCGCGCAGGCTCTGGTTCAGGGTCCTGGCGTACCCGGCCGCGTCGGTGCCTGGCTTCAGGTCGATGGAGAATTCGGTCATGCCGCCGACGGAGCCCAGGTCGAGCGCGGCGACGGACGACGCGTCGGTCAGCACGTCGATGCCGTCGTTGCGCAGCATGAGGATCTCGCCGACGATCCGGACCCGGGCCGTCCTGCCGTTGTTGGTCAGCGTGAGGGTGTCGCCGACCCGGGTCCCCGTGGCCTTCAGCAGCCCGGACGGCGCGACCGCCTCACCCGTGCCGTGGAACCAGCGTCCGGAGACCATCTGATAGGTGGCCCACGACGCGTCCCCGGTGTAGGTGACCAGCTGGGCGCCGCCGGTCACCCCGGCGACGTCGACCCGCGCCTGCGACGTGGAGAAGTACCGACGGGTGCCCTGCTGCGCCGCGATCGTCCTTGAGATCGCGGCCGGGTCGGCGGGCTTCGGCATGTGCGGGGGGCCGGCGTCCGGGGCCTGCGGCCCGGAACCCTGGCCAGGACCTGGGGGAGGAGCTTGGCTGAGGTCGTCGGGGCCGGGGAGCGTGCGGGCGATGACGGCGCCGGACTCTTCCCGGTCCAGGCCGTTCTGGATGCCGTTCAGGGAGAGGGCGAGGCCGGTCCCGAACGCCACCGCCGCCGTGCCGAGCATGAGCGCCAGGCCCATCGCCAACGACCGCGCCGGACGCGCGAACGGCGCCGCGAGTCCGAGGCTCAGCGGACGCGCCAGCGGGAGCCGGCCGAGCAGGCGGCGGACCGTCCGTCCCCGGCCGGGACGCGGCGCGCGCCCGATCGCGATCGCCTCGGCCGCCCGGAGCCGTCCGGCGCGGAGCGCTGGGATCAGGGCCGTGACCGCGACGGCCGCGAGCGCGAGGGCGGGCACCACGACGTCGATCCACGGTGCGACCGTCCGGGACCCGGTCTGGTAGGCGTTGCCCTCCTGGCGCATCGCCGGGATGGCCAGCAGGTTGCCGAACACGACGCCGAGGCCCGTCCCGATCGCGGCCGGGATCAGCGCCTTCCCCACGTAACCGGTCACGACCTGCGATGGCGTGAATCCGAGCGACTTCAGGACGCCGATCCGGTGCGTGGCGGCGGCGACGGCCGCGTTCACCACGACGCCGATCGTCAGCACCGACATCACGAGCGCGAGCACTCCGTACGCCACGACGAACGGCACGAACGTCCCGGTCTCCCGCTGCGCGGCGTGCCGGATCGTCAGGTAGGAGCCCGCGCCGGTGAGTGAGCCGCGCGGCGCTGCGGCGGTCACGGCGGCCCGGTCGGCGGTCATCTCCGCGTTGGTCCCCGCGTGCTGGAACCGATAGAGCATCTGGTACTCGGGGGCGTGCGAGGTCAGCGCGGTGAGCTGCACGGGGGCGACCCACGCGTCGGCGCTGCGGCCGATCGACCGGGCCCGTCCGACGATGGTGAGCGTCGGACGGCCCGGCGACTGCCGGAACGTGACCTTGTGGCCGACCCCGAACGGCGGGCCGTCGGCGTCGATGACGATCTCGCCCTTCGCCGTCGCCCACCGGCCGTCGACGAGGTCGACGTCGTCGACCGGGCCGTTCGGCGCGGGACGTCCGGCGACCGTCAGCGGAGGCCCCTCCGAGTCGACGTTGTCGCCGAAGAACGGGCGCAGGGTCAGCACCGGGAACGGCCCGGCGGCGGCCGTCACCCCGGGCGCGTGCGCGGTCGCGGCGAGCTGGTCCGGCGTGGCGCGGCTCCCGTCGAACCGCGCGGTCAGGTGCGCGCCGTGCTGCCGGGCGAAGGCGTGGTCGAACGGCGCCCGGGACGCCACGACCAGCCCCGCCGCCATCACCGACGCGGTCACCGCCAGCATCGTCGTCAGCGTCAGGACGAGCGTCTGCACCCGTTTGCGCGCCACGCCCGAGCGGACGATCCGGCCGAGCGCGCTCATCGGGTCGCCATCCGGGTGATCCGGCCGTCGGCCAGCTCGATCGTCCGCGTCGCGCACGCCTCGGCGAGCGCGGTGTCGTGCGTGACCAGCAGCATCGTCTGGCCGTCGGCGTTCAGCGCGGTCAGCAGGTCGCGGACGTCGGCGGCGGACGCGGTGTCCAGCGCGCCGGTCGGCTCGTCGGCGAGGAGCAGCGGCGGACGGTTCATCAGCGCGCGGGCGACCGCGACGCGCTGCCGCTCGCCGCCCGACAGCCGGCCGGGGAACGCCTTGGCGTGCTGGAAGACGCCCAGCTTCCCGAGCAGCTCCTCGGCGCGGTCCTGGGCGGCCCGGCGCGACATGCGCGAGAGCTGCGCGGGCAGCAGCACGTTGTCGAGGACGGTCAGGTCGTCCAGGAGGTTGAAGAACTGGAACACCATCCCGACCCGGGCCCGGCGGTACTTGGCGAGCGCGGTCTCGGACAGGTCGTCCACGCGCGTCCCGGCGACCGTGACCGTGCCCTCGGTCGGCCGGTCCAGGCCCGCGACCAGGTTGAGCAGCGTCGACTTCCCGCTGCCGGAGGCTCCGAGCACGGCCAGCGCCTCGCCCTCCGCCACGCTCAGGTTCAGGTCGGCGAGGGCGGGCCTGCCGTCGTCGTAGGACTTGGTCACCGCGCGGATGTCGATCACGGCGTCTCCTCATCGTCTGGGGTTGCCCAGACGGTAGGAAGCGCGGCCCGGGCGGCGCGTCGGCCGCGCTGATGGGATCGGGTCGGCCGCGCGGGCGATTTCCGATCCGGGTCATCCTCGCGATGTACGCCGCGCGGCGGTCCGCTCGGTGCCCGGGGAGGATGTGCCCGTTTCGGATCGCTTGTCATAGTGAGCCGGTGAGCAGAACCGTCCTCGCGGACCGCCGGGCCGCCCTCTGGAACGCGCTCTGGCGCGTGACGCCCGACCCGCCGTCGCGCACGTCCCGCTGGGCCGTCGTGGCGGACGTGGTGCTGGCCGTCCTGCTGGCCGTGGGCACGCTGAGCGTCGTCGTGGACGCGTCCTACGATGCCTCGCACCCGTTGGACTACGACCAACCGGACCTGCCGGATCAGCCGGATCAGCCGGACGCGCCCGACTCGCCGGACGTGCTGGCCGCACCGGCCGCGCCACCCGCGCCACCCGCACCGGACTTCGGGCCGCGCGTGCACCTGCCGCACAGGCACCTGCTGGACCCCGGGCACAGCATGCTCCACGGGGCCTCACTCTGGTGGCATTACGCGCTGGCCCTCCTGATCGCCCTGCCCATCGCGGCCCGGCGCCGGTACCCGCTCGGTGTGCTGTGGGTCGTGTCCATCGCCGCGTTCGCGTTCCACAGGGGCGTCTACCTGAACGCGACCTACACGTTGGCGGCCCTGGTCGTCGCCGCCTACAGCGCCGTCGTCTACAGCCCGCACCAGCGGCTCGCGATCGTCACCGCCGCCCTGGACGGCCTGCTGCTCGTGCTCTTCCACCACTCGTTCATGCCGCAGATGAACCCGGCCCTGTACGCGTTCCTGCTCCTGATCCCGGTCGGCCTGGCCGCGAACGCCATCCACACCTGGCAGCAGCGCGTCCGGGAGCTGGAGACGAGGCAGGAGGAGGCGACCCGGCACGCCGTCGCACGGGAACGATCGCGCATCGCGCAGGAACTGCACGACGTCGTGACCCACAATGTGAGCGTGATGGTGGTTCAGGCGGGCGCGGCCCGCATGGTCTTGAGGGACGAACCGGACCGGGCCGAGTCGGCGATGCGCGCCGTCGAGTCCGGCGGACGCGCCGCGATGACCGAGCTCCGGCACGTCATGAACCTGCTGACCATGGACGGCGAGCCCGAGGAGGCCGACCTCGCGCCGCGTCCCGGCCTCGTCCAGGTCCCGGCGCTGGCCGAACGCGTCCGCGCCACCGGGGTCAAGGTCGACCTGGCCGTCAGCGGCACCCCGTCCGACCTGCCCGAAGGCATGGACCTGGCCGCGTACCGGGTCGTCCAGGAGGCGCTCACCAACACCGTCAAGCACGCCGCCGGAGCCCGCGTCGGCATCGTCATCTCCCATGGCCCGGACGAACTGACCATCGAGGTCACCAACACCGCCGGCGGCGCCACGTCCCACTCGGGGAACGGACGCGGCCTGCTCGGCCTGCGCGAACGCCTGGCCGTCTTCGGCGGCACGCTGGAGCACGGGTCCACGCTGACCGGCGGCTACCGCGTCCGCGCCACCTTCCCGGCGGCCCGGTGACCGCGCCCCGCGTGGTGATCGCCGACGACCAGGCGCTCGTCCGCACCGGCTTCGGCATGATCCTCACCGCCGCCGGCATCGACGTGGTCGCCGAGGTCGAGGACGGGGCGCGCGCCGTCGAGGCCGTCCGCGCGCTGCACCCGGACGTCGTCCTGATGGACATCCAGATGCCCGCGCTGGACGGCCTGACCGCCACCCGCCGCATCCTGTCCGACGACGCGCCGCCGCGCGTGATCATGCTGACGACCTTCGACCTCGACCGCTACGTCTACGCCGCGCTCGCCGCGGGGGCCAGCGGCTTCCTCCTCAAGGACGTCTCGCCCGAGCACCTCGCCGCCGCCGTCCGGCTCGTCCGGACGGGGGACGCCCTTCTCGCGCCGTCCATCACCCGCCGCCTGGTCGAACGCTTCGCCACCCGCTCCGACGCCACCACCCTGCACCGCGACCTGACCCCGCTGACCACCCGCGAGCTCGAGGTGCTCCGCCTCCTGGCCCGCGGCCGCACCAACGCCGAACTCGCCACCCACCTGCACCTCAGCGAGGCCACCGTGAAGACCCACGTCGCGCGCATCCTGTCCAAACTCGACCTCCGCGACCGGGCCCAGGCGATCATCGTCGCCTACGAGACCGGCCTCATCACCCCGGGCCAGGACTGATGACCGAGTTCTCCCGCATCAAGGTCCGCGTCGGCGCCCTGGTCTTCTGCGCGGACGAGGTCGCCCTCATCCGCCGCGGCCGAGCGGGCTCCGACCTGCACTCCGTCCTCGGCGGCAACGTCGAGACCGCCGAGGACCTCCTGGCCGCGCTCCGCCGCGAACTCGCCGAGGAACTGGCCCTCGACCTGGACGACGCGTCCCCGCCGCAGCTCCTCTGGACCGTCGACCAGATGGTCACCCGGCCGGGTCCGACGCCGTCCCCGCGCAAGCTCCACCTCGTCTACCGGCTGCACGTCACCGAGGACGTCCGCCGCACCCTCGCCACCGAGGAGGTCGACGAGACCCCCACGGGCCACGACGTCGGACGGATCGTCTGGCTGCCCTACCGCGAGACCGCCGCCCTCTCGCTCTACCCGCCGATCGCCGCCCGGCTGGCCGCGCTCCCGTCCCCGAACGCCCCCATATCGGACGCGTCGGCCCCGGCCTTCAATGACGTCAACTACTCGTGGCTGTGAAGACCGCGTCGATCGTGCGGCGGCACATGGCGGCGAAGGACGGGTTGGTCTCGCGGTAGTACGGAAGCCCGAGCAGCGCCATGGAGAGGGCCCAGCCGCGTCCGCGCAGCCAGGACGCGTCGTCCACGTCCAGCGCCTCGCGGAAGGCGGCGCGCGCGTCCGCCGAGAGGACGGCCCAGGCGGGCATCAGGTCGCAGGACGGATCGCCCAGCCCGGCCGTCCCGAAGTCGAGGACGGCGTTGAGCCGCCCGCCGTCGCCGACCAGCAGGTTGTCGGGGAGGAGGTCGGAGTGCGCCCACGTCGGCGGGCCGTCCCAGGCGGGGGCGTTGAGCGACTCGTCCCAGAGGGCCGTCGCGCGCCCGGTGTCGAGGTCGGCGTCGAGCTGTGTGATGGCCTCGCGGGTCGCGGCGTCCACGTTCGCCAAGGACCCGCCCCGATAGGACGTCGGTCCGTCGGGGTAGGGGACGCGGCGGACGGCCTTGATGAACTCGGCCAGGTCGAGCGCCAGCGTCGTATCCGCGGCGGGAGCGGGATGCATCCCGTCCAGCCATTGGTGCACCGACCAGGGCCAGGGGAATCCGGCGCCGGGCGTCCCGCACGCGAGCAGCTCCGGAATGGGCACGGGAAGGCGCGGCGCGAGCCGAGGCAACCACTCCTGCTCCTTGAGCAGGCCCTTCACGCCGCTCTCGACGCGCGGTAGCCGGACGTACATGGTGTCGCCCAGCTGGAAAAGGGCGTTCACCGTCCCGGACGATCTGACGCGCCGGACCGGCAGCCCCGCCCAGGCGGGAAACTGCTCGCGCAGCAGGCTGTGGACGAGTTCTTCGGTGATGGTCGCCTCGTCGGCGTGCATAGGAGTCATCCCCGGCATCAGTACCCGCCCGATGCGGCCCCGGCAACCGGATTTACGATCACTGGATGCGGATTGACCTGGTGACACTGGTGGTCGACGAGTACGACCCGGCGATCGAGTTCTTCGTGGGAGTGCTCGGGTTCGAGTTGGCGGAGGACTCTCCCGCGCTCACGAACGACGGCCGGCCGAAGCGGTGGGTGGTGGTCCGCCCGGCGGGCGGAGGCACGGGGTTGCTGCTCGCGCGGGCGGACGGGGAGCGGCAGGAGGCGGCCGTCGGAGACCAGGCCGCGGGACGGGTCGGCTTCTTCCTGAACGTGGACGACTTCGACGCGACGCACGAGCGGATGGTCGCGGCCGGAGTCCGGTTCGTCACCGAGCCCCGGGACGAGCCGTACGGACGGGTCGCGGTGTTCCTGGACATCGCCGGGAACCGCTGGGACCTGCTCGAGATGGCGGACGGGTCGTAGGCCCCGTCCGCCCTCGACGTCAGTTGGCGCGGAGGAGGAGCTTGCCGATGGTGCCGCGTCCCGCGAGGTCGCGGTGGGCCTGGGCGGCGTCCTCGAGCGGGTACTCGGCGTGGACGCGGACGTTCAGGCGGCCCTGGGACGCCCAGTCCTGGACGTCGCCGTAGCGGGAGCGGAGCTCGGCCGGGTCGGCGACGAAGTCCTTGAGGGTCGGACGGGTGAACTTGATCGAGCCCGCCGCGCTCAGGCGCATCGGGTCGACCGGCGGGACGGCCCCGCTGGCCCCGCCGAACAGGACGAACGTGCCGCGGCGGCGCAGGGCCGCGAGGGAGCGGTCGAAGGTGCTCCTCCCGACCCCGTCGTAGACGGCGTGGACGCCGAGGCCGCCGGTCAGGTCGCGGACGCGGGCGTCGAAGCCGTCGTAGCCGACCAGGACGTGGTCCGCGCCCGCCTCGCGGGAGATCTTCGCCTTCTCGTCGGTCGACACCGTGGTGATGACGGTCGCGCCGAGAATCTTCGCGATCTGCGTCAGCGCGAGCCCGGTGCCGCCCGCGCCCGCGTGGACCAGGACGGTCTCCCCGGCGGCGATGGGGTGCGACTCGGTCGCCAGGTAGTGCGCGGTCAGGCCCTGGAGGGGGAGCGCCGCGGCCTGCGCGTCGTCCACGCCGTCCGCGACGGGCAGCAGGCGCGCGGCCTGGGCGACGGCGTGCCGCGCGTACGAGCCGGACACGCTCTCCCACGCGACGCGGTCGCCGGCCTTGACCGCGGTGACGCCGTCGCCGACCGCGACGACGCGTCCGGAGCCCTCGCTGCCCGGCACGAAGGGCAGGTCCATCTTGTAGCGGCCCTCGCGCTGGTAGATGTCGAGGAAGTTGACCCCGGCGTAGGCGATCTCGACGAGCGCCTCACCCGCTCCGACCTCGGACGGCACGTCCACCTGCTCAGGCCGCATCACCTCGGGTCCGCCCTGCTCGCGGATCACGATCGCCGTCGACTGCATATGTGGCTCCCTTTGCGTCGGTGTACCCCTCACCGGCCAACCCGCGGAGGCTGTCGATCATTCCGATCGGGAAAGTCGGCGTGCCACGATCTCACGGGTGTCCGCCGGGAGCGCGTCCCCGGCGTCCGGGAGCCGGGGGAGCAGCTCGGGCTCGAGGGTGAGGGCGCGGAAGGCCAGCGCGATGCTCACCTCGTGGGACGGGCGGTCCTCGACGGTGATCTCGTCGCCCTGGGCGATGTCGCCGGGCTCGAGGACGCGGAAGTACGCGCCGGGCAGGGCGCGGGCGGTGAAGGTCTTGATCCAGCCGGGCACGTCCATCCAGCCCGCGAACGTCCGGCACGGGATGCGCGGCGCGGACACCTCCAGCAGGAGGTCGCGGCCGACGCGCCAGCGCTCGCCGATGAGCGCGGCGTTGACGTCCACGCCGGACGTGGTGAGGTTCTCGCCGAACGAGCCGCCGGGGATGTCGCGGCCGAGGTCGGCGGCCCAGGCGTCCAGGTCCTCGCGCGCGTACGCGTAGACGGCCTGATCATCGCCGCCGTGGTGGCGCAGGTCGTGGACGCGGTCGCCCGCGAGCCCGACGGCGCCGGTGCCGCGCGGTCCGGGGGCCTCGACACGGACGGGCCCGTCGACCGGACGCTTGTCGATGCCGGTCCCGTCGTAGTTCTGCCAGGGGTTGTCGCGCGAATGGGCGATGTTCAGGGAGAGCAGATACGCCATGGTCTGAGAGTAAGGGGCATCACGGGGTGGGTATATCTGACGCGTGTGGTGGATTGCCGGACTCAGCCCGCGACGGCGCTGGTACGTCGGCGGGATGACGGCGCTCATCACGATGATCATGCTGGTCGTGGCCGGACGGCTCGCCCTCGCCCGCGCCGGGCGGCACGCGGGCCCCGCCGCCGACCAGTCCGCGCCCGGCCCGGTCGTCCTCGTCCCCGGCTACGGCGGCGGGACGGACGGGCTGGCCGCCCTCGCGATGCGGTTCGAACGCGTCGGCCGCCGCACCGTGATCGTCGCCCCTCCCGGCGACGGCACCGGTGACCTGCGAAAACAGGCGAACGCCCTGGACAGGCGGGTGAACGCGCTGCTGCGCGGCGGCGCGCCCTCGGTGGACGTCGTCGGCTACTCGGCGGGCGGCGTCGTCACGCGGCTGTGGGCGCGCGACCACGACGGCGCGCACAAGGCCCGGCGGATCGTCACGCTCGGCTCCCCGCACCAGGGCGCGGACGTCTCGGCGGCGGGCGCGGCCCTGTCGCCCGGGGCCTGCCCGACGGCGTGCCGGCAGCTCGTCCCGAGCAGCTCCCTACTGCGCGGCCTCGGCCACCGCGTCGGCGACAGCCCCGAGTGGATGTCGGTATGGACGACCCGCGACCAGGTCGTCACGCCGCCCGAGTCCGCCCGGCTGGACGGCGCGATCAACGTCGTCCTCCAGGAGATCTGCCCGGACGCCGCCACCTCCCACGAGGACCTGCCGTCCGACCCGCTCGTGGGCGGCATCGTCCTGCGAGCCCTCGGCGGCGACCCGATGGCGATCCCGGCGCCGTCCGACTGCGCCTCGCTCCGGCGGGTCAGCTGGTGACGTCGCGGGTGGCGAAGTTGGCCCAGGCGGCGGCGAGGAACACCGCGACGTAGACGGCCTGGAGCGCGAGGCCGCGCTGGATGTCGTGCCAGAGGACCGGGGCGCGGAAGAAGTCGATCCAGGCGAGCCAGTAGCGCGTCGGCAGGTACGGGTGGACGGCCGCCGCCGCGTCCAGCGAGACGAGGATCTGGCTGGTCACGAGCGCGGCGAGCGCGCCCAGCGCCGCGCCGAGCGCGGAGTCGGTCACCGTGGACAGGAACAGCGCGATCGCGCCGACGCCGAGCATCGACACACCGACGTAGAGCATCGCGCAGGCCAGGCGCAGCAGCACCTGCGGCGTGGTCAGGCCCGTCCCGGACATCGAGGTCACCAGGCTCGCGCCGGTCACCGCCGAGGCCGGCTTCGCGCCGAACACGGCGACGCCGATCGCGTACGAGCTGAGCGTCACCGCGACCACCGCGATCATCACGAACCCGACGAGCGCGGCGAGCTTGGCGACCAGCAGGCGCGTCCGGCCGACCGGACGGAGCAGCAGGTAGCGCAGCATCCCCGAGCCCGCCTCGCCCGCGACCGAGTCCCCGCCGACCACCGCGACCGACACCGGCAGGAACAGCGGCAGCACCATCGCGAGCGCCGCCGCCGGGTACAGCGTCCCGTTCGTCAGGACGGCCGACAGGAACGCCGGCCCCTGCCCGGCGGGCGGCGCGACCTTCGTGACCCCGAGGAACGCCGCGACGAGCCCCGGAAGCCCGCACAGCAGCAGGAGTGACACCCACGTCCGGGGGCGCCGCAGCATCTTCACCAGCTCGGTCCGGATCACACCCGCTCCTCACCGGGCCGCTCGACGTCCGCGCTGGGGCGGTCGAAGCGGTCGGCGCTCGTGCCGGTCAGGGACAGGACGACCTCCTCCAGCGTGCGCCGCTGCGGCCGGATCTCGGTGATCCGCAGGCCGTCCGCGACCAGGCGCGCGTTCAGCTCGGCGGCGTCGGCGGCCTTGACCAGCAGCCGGTCGCCGTCGCGGTGCTCGACCCGGCCGTCCAGCAGGGCGACGACGCGCGCCGCGTCCGGGGTGCGGACCTCGACGCGCCCGGTCAGAGCGCGCACATCGGACATGTCCCGTTGTAGGACGAGTCGTCCCCGGTCCATGACGCCGACGCGCGTGCACAGCTCCTCGACCTCGCCGAGCAGGTGGCTGCACAGCAGGATCGTCGTGCCGTCGGCGTTCAGCGCGTGCAGCAGGTCGCGGACCTCGCGGATGCCGCGCGGGTCCAGGCCGTTGGTCGGTTCGTCCAGGATCAGCAGCTCAGGCTCGTGCAGCAGCGCGGCGGCCAGGCCGAGCCGCTGACGCATGCCGAGCGAGTACGCCTTGACCGGACGGTCGTCCACGCCGCCGAGCCCGACCCGTTCGAGGGCCTCGCCGACGCGGCGGCGGCGCGTCCGGCGGGACCCGCGCCCCGGCCCGGACGCGTCGAGCAGCGCCAGGTTCGCGCGTCCGGACAGGTGCCCGTACGCGCCCGGCCCCTCCACCATCGCGCCGACCCGCGGCAGCACCTCGCCGGTGCGGCGCGGGATCGGCCGGCCCATCACCTCGATATCCCCGGAGGTCGCGAACACCAGCCCGAGCAGCATCCTGACCAGCGTCGTCTTGCCCGACCCGTTCGGCCCGAGCAGCCCGTACCGGTCGCCTTCGCCGACCGCGAGGTCCACGTCCCGGACGGCCACGACACGTCCGTACCGCTTGGTCAGCCCGTGCGTGGCGATCACGGCGTGAGCTCCGCGGCCGCGGTCTTCAGGATCTCCGGCCGGACGGCTCCGACCAGCAGGAACGTCGTTCCCGCGTCCGCGTGGAACAGCATCGCGTTCAGCAGTGGCGTCGTCAGCATCAGGAACTCGCCGCCGCGTCCCGCCGGCGGCCGCAGCGGTGTGGTGTTCGCACCCGCCTCCTGTGCCGCGTCGACCAGCCGCTGCCCGTACCGGGGCGGTAGCGGCGCGACCGCGAGCGAGGCGAACCCGCCCGAGTAGCCGCGGATGCTCGCGACCGACGCCGTCCCGGGCATCGCCTCGCGTCCGGCGAGCCGGTCCGGCAGCCGCAGGTTCGTGAACGTGACCAGCCGGGACAGCAGATCGGGCGCGTCGACCGTGACGCGCTTGAGCCCGCGCGCCGGACGCGGCGCCACGTCCGAAGCCGCCGGACGCTTCGCCGCGAACTCCAGGAACCGCGTGGTCAGCGCGGGACGCGGCGCCCCGCGTGACACCACGTCCACCTGCAGCGGAACACCCGAGGACGGATCGCTCCACACGTCCACCGCACCGATCGTCGTGTCCTTGTCGGCCGTGGTGATGCGGAAACCGTCGGCGGACCGTCCGGCGACGCGACGCGGTTGCAGCGCGGTCACCTTGTCCTGCGCGCGCACGAGCTTGAGTAAACGACGAGCCAGCGAGGGCGGCGTCAGATCGGTCGCATTGGGCAGCCGCACCACGGGACGTCCGGCGATGCGGGTGAGCTGGTTCAGCTCGTAATCCCAGATGTCGAGGCCGTCGCCGTGGGTGAGGTAGTCGCGCTCACCCGTCGTGGACAGTTCGGCCACCCGCCAGCGACGCGTCCCGTCGTACCAGGAGCGCATGCGGGACGTCCCGTGCAGCGCGCCTGCCGCGTCGTCCAACCCGGGAAGGTTCGGAAGGCCGAGTGACCCGGTGACCTCTATGAGCCCCTCGTGCGCGCGCGTCCCGGAGGCGAGCGCCCGCCGCATCTGTTCCGCCGGATTCCGTCCGGACGACGACGCCGGATAGGCGGCGAGCGCGACCGGCGTGCCGCAGAGCGCGGCCACGAACGCCACCACCACGGCCCAGCGACGCCGGGCGTCGCGACGCACCACGCTCACCTCAGCGAGCGTACGCGGCACATCCCGCTTTGCGTCAGTACGTCCCCAGCGCCACTCGCGCCGCCGGGGTCAGAAGTTGATGATCCCGCTGTTGGACTCGATCTGGATGACCTTCTGCGCCTGCCCGTAGAAGTTGTTCGAGGACGTCTGCCTCGGCTGGGCGTGCACGGCGGCGCGCAGTTCCTCCAGCTCGCGCCAGAACTCCTGGTTCGCCTCCATCGCCTGCCTGATCAGCGCCTCCAGCGCCTCGGCCTCCCGCCGCACCTCGGGGTCGGCGTCGACGGCCCGCCGGATGACGCCCTCCAAGACGCGCGCCTTCTCCGGCCCGTCCGGCGCCTGCTCGGCCTTCGCGAGCTCCTCGTCGTCCTTGAACCGGCCCCGGATCAGCGCGTAGAGCTGCTTGGTCCCGTTCCGGACGGGCTCACCCGCCAGCTCGACGGCCTTCCCCGTCGCGGCGGTCAGAACGGCGATCGTGATCGGATCCATCAGGAGGCTCCCCGGCCGGGCTCGAACGGTCGTCGGACGATGCAGCACTCCCATCATGCCCGCCCCGGCCCGCCGCGGGGTTCACTGGCGGTTCAGCGCCCGGCTCACCCCCGCGATCGTCGTGGACGCCAGCGTCCACCCGGCCAGGATCAGCGCGTAGGAGAGCCACTGGTAGCCGCCGTGCGGCGCGAACCGGTCCTCCTGGCCGAAGCTGATGATCGGCAGCAGCAGATCCAGGGAGTACGCGAACGCGTTGAACGGCGGGTGCTCGTCCGCCTTCAGCGGCGGCGGGTGGTGCGTCGCGAACACCGCCGCCCCGACCGCCCACAGCGCCGCCAGCCAGGCCGCCGCGCGCAGCGGACGGTACCCGTACCCGATCGTCCAGTCCTGGAGGTATCCCCAGACGCGGCCGTACCAGGGGCGCGTCCGGCGGTAGTGCCGGTGCTTCGCGATCTGGACGTTCCGGGCGCCCTTCTCGTCCCCGACCCGGCGGTAGTACGCCGCGAGCTGCTCGTAGGAGTGCGGCACGTACCCGGCCTTGTCCCGCAGGAACACCTCGATGCGGGCGCGCGCGGGCAGCCGGGGCGTCAGCGAGGTGTAGTTCAGCCCGTCCAGGTACACCGACTCCGGCCACATGTGCGGCGGCATGTTCAGCAGCCTGACGGACGTGCGGCGCAGGTTCACCAGGCCCTCGATCGAGGTGCCGCCGCCCCCGAACCAGATCTCGCCGACCGTGCAGCCGCTCGCCCGCAGCGCCACATCGCCCGGGTTCGACAGCTTCGCGTGCCAGAGGCTGAGCTGCCCGCCGATCCTCGTGCCGCGCAGGTTGACCCGCCCGTGCGCGCGCAGCTGGTTGCACCGGACGTCGTTCTCGACCGTCGCCGTCTTGCCGTCCAGGCAGGTGTCGCCCGGATTGCTCAGCACGGCGTCCTCGAGGTTGAGCATGCCCGCGATACGGGCGCCGCGCAGTGTGATCCGGCCGTGCGCCTGGAGGCCGGGAGCCCACACGTCGTCCCTGAACGTCGTGTGGTTGAGGTGCAGGATGTCCTTCTCCAGGCGGACGTCCGGCTCGCCGAGACGGGCGCGTTCCATGAAGAGCACCCCGTCGACCTGCGCGCCGCCGAGTTCGATCGGACCGGAGACCACGCAGTCGGTGAGGCGCAGGACGCCCGCGACCCGGATCGTCGCCGCCTCCAGTCCCGGCAGGTACGACCTGCTCAGGTTCACCTTCCGGAGGTGGCCGCCGTGCAGCGTCGGGACGCGCTCGAAGTGGCAGCCCCAGAGCCGGATGGGATGCTCGACGGTCGCGTACCTGAGGTTCAGCGTCCCGACGATCCGGACGCCGCTCACACGCAGGGCCGAAATCTCACCGTCCCGTCGCGGGCCGTCCAGCAGGAGGGCGCGCAGGACCGACGCCCGGACGGTCCGCTCCGGTCCCCAGGACGCCCCGGACGACGCGTCCTCGTCGGGGGAGACGCGGAAGTCGACCTCCTCGCCCCGCGCGAACGCCCGCCAGACCCGCCGCTCCGCCCGCGACAACTCGCTCCGCCGCACGCCCGCCCCTTTCGCGGGGAACCGTCCCCAGTGACATGGACGGCATATCGGACGCCGGCGTTCCGCGCCAGCGGATCTCCGGACGAGTCCAGGGCTCCCGGGCACACGAAAAGAACCCCACGCCGCGCGGGCGGGGATTCAGGGGAGGCGGGGCGGCGCTATGCCCCGGGGCCGTCCGGCATGGGACGGACCCCGGGGTGCCGCTTCAGGACGCGGACTTCTCCTCGTCCGACGCGGGCGTCGCGGAGCCCACCGGGGCTGCGGTCGGCTCGGACTCGTGGTCCTGGTTGCCCTGGGACGGCCAGGTGTCGAGCCGGGTGCGGCGGGGATTGGCCAGAGCGGCGCTCATCGTTGTCTTCGTCCTCCCGTGGTCCCGTCCGTCGCCGGTGTGGTTCGCCGGCGGTGGGACGGAAGTGAGTACAGCGAACAGATTTTCGCGGATGACCCCGTCCACATCGCAATTTGGTCTAGACCTGCGGTCCACCGGGAGTCCGGACAAACTTGATCATTTAGGTATGGACCGGCGCTGGGGCGCTCCCTAGGCTCGCTCACGACGACCCACAGTGACGACGTGAGCGAGGACGAGCATGACCACCGCCCCGCAGGTTCCCGACATCCTGTCGCCGGAGTTCGCGGCCGACCCCTACGCCGCCTACGCCGCCTACCGGGAGGAGGCGCCGCTGCTGTGGCACGAGCCCATGCAGAGCTACATCGTCTCCCGCCACGAGGACGTCACCCGGGTCTTCAAGGACCAGGTCTTCACCACGGCGAACTACGACTGGCAGCTGGAACCCGTCCACGGCCGGACGATCCTGCAGCTCAGCGGCCGTGAGCACGCCGTCCGCCGCGCCCTGGTCGCGCCCGCGTTCCGCGGCAGCGAACTGGAGTCCCGCTTCCTGCCGGTGATCGAGCGCAACTCCGCCGAGCTCATCGACGCCTTCCGCCGGGACGGACACGTCGACCTCGTCGCGCAGTACTCCACCCACTTCCCGATCCGCGTGATCGTCGACATGCTCGGCCTGGACCGCGCCGACCACGCCCGGTTCCAGCAGTGGTACACCTCGATCATCGCGTTCCTGGGCAACCTCACCCAGGACCCGGACGTCGCCGCGGCGGGCGAGCGCACCCGCGTCGAGCTGGCCGAGTACATGATCCCGATCATCCGGGAGCGCCGCGCGAACCCCGGCGATGACCTGCTGTCCACGCTCTGCTCCGCCGAGATCGACGGCACCGCCATGAGCGACGAGGACATCAAGTCCTTCGTCTCGCTGCTGCTCGCCGCGGGCGGCGAGACCACCGACAAGGCGATCTCCGCCGTCTTCGCGAACCTGCTCACCCACCCCGACCAGCTGGACGCCGTCCGCAAGGACCGCACGCTGATCCCGCGCGCCTTCGCCGAGACCCTCCGCCACACCCCGCCCGTCCACATGATCATGCGCCAGCCGTCCGAGGACGTCGAGATCGCCGGCGGCACGATCGAGGCGGGCAGGACCGTCACCGCCCTCATCGGCGCCGCCAACCGCGACCCCGGCCGCTACGCGAACCCCGACGCGTTCGACCTCTTCCGCGACGACCTCTCCGCCGACACCGCCTTCTCCGCCGCCGCCGACCACCTGGCCTTCGCCCTCGGCCGCCACTTCTGCGTCGGCGCCCTCCTCGCCAAGACCGAGGTCGAGGTCGGCGTCAACCAGCTCCTGGACACCATGCCCGACGTCCGCGTGGCGGACGGCCACACCCCCACCGAGCAGGGCCTCTTCACCCGAGGCCCCGCCGAACTCCCCTTGGTCTTCACCCCGACCGCCTAGAACCCGAGCCCGGCGCTACGGGCGCAGAGCGCCCTCCGCGCCGGGCGTAGTAACCCCACCCGCGCGGAGGGACCGCCCTCCCGCGCATGATTGTGCGCCCGCGCGGGCGTGCTGCGCTCGTGTGGGCATGAAGCGCGTAGGGGAGGGCGCCCGCGCGGGGGCGTGGTGTCTGTGCTGGGGGGTTAGGGGAGGTCTAGGGGGAGGTCGGCGGTGGGGGTGAACTTGACGGGGAGGGAGTAGAGGCCGCGCATCCAGACGGACGGGCGCCATTCGAGGGCGTCCGGGGCCACCGAGAGCTCCATGTCGGGGAGGCGGTCCAGGAGGACCTCGACGGCGGTCTTGGCGATGACCTCGGCGAGTTCGGGGGCGGGGAACGGGCAGCCGTGCTCGCCGTGGCCGAAGGACATGTGGGCGCGGTTGGCGACGGGGCCGCCGAAGTCGCGGGGGGTGACGCCCGGGTCGCGGTTGGCGGCGGCGAGGCCGAGGACGAGGAGGTCGCCGCGGCGGACGCGCTGGTCGCCGACCTGACAGTCGTGGACGGCCCAGCGGCCGATGAAGTTCTGCGTCGGGGTGTCCTCCCAGAGGACCTGGTTGAGGGCGTGGGAGGCGCTGCCGCGGCCGCCCTGCATCGTGTTGGAGAACTTGTCGTCCACCAGCATCAGGCGCAGGGCGTTGCCGATCCAGTTGCCGGTCGGCTGCTGGGCGGCGGCCATGACGATGAGCAGGTCGATGACGACCTCGTCGTCGGTGAGGCCGGCGGAGTGGGCGAGGAGCCGGGACGGGACGTCCGAGCCCGGCTCGCGGTGCTTGTCGGCGACCAGCTGGACCATGCGCGCGTGGATGCGCTGGTGCGCGGCGACGGGGTCGGAGTCGACGTCGAGGGAGTCCGCGACGTCCTTGACCAGCGTGGGGATGTCGGCCTCGGGGAGGCCGAACAGGCGCGCGACGACGTGCAGCGGGATCTGGTGCGAGTACTGCTCGATCAGGTCGGCGTGGCCGTGCCCGGCGAACGTGTCGACGAGGCGGTCGGCGACCTGGCCGACCATCATGCCGAGCTCGGTGCGGTCGAAGTCGTCCAGGGCGTCCCCGACCGCGCCCGCGCGGCGCTGGTGCTCGGCGCCCTCGGCGAACATGATGGACGGCGTCCAGCCCACGTACGGCATCAGCGGCCAGTCGTCCGGGATCCGGTCCCAGGCGTTCCAGCGGCGGCAGTCGCGCGCGAACAGCTGCGGGTTCGCGGTGACGTGGTGCACCTCGCGGTAGCCGAGGACGAACCAGGCCGGGACGTCGCCGTCCAGCAGGATCGGCACGACCGGCCCGTACCGCTCGCGCAGCGACCGGTACAGCTCGGCCGGGTCGTCGGCGATCGTCGGGCCGTACAGCCGGACGGGCCGCGGGTGCCCCGGGTGGAGCGGCGCGGCGGACTCGGGGGCGGGGTCGGTCATCGCGCGTCCTCTCCGGCGGGACGGTCGTGCAGCCTGGTCAGGTGACGGACGAGCTCGATCAGCACGGTCTTGCTGGACTCGCGGAGCCGCGCGTCGCACTCGACCAGCGGGACGTGCTCGTCCAGGGCGAGCGCGGCGCGGACCTTCGGCAGCGACGGCCCGCGGTCGGCGAACCGGTTCACCGCCACCACGAACGGCATGCGGTGGTGCTCCAGCCGGTCGATGGCGTACCAGGAGTCCTCGATGCGGCGGGTGTCCACCAGGACGACCGCGCCGAGGCTGCCGGAGAACAGCTGGTCCCACAGGAACCAGAACCGCTGCTGCCCCGGCGCGCCGAACAGGTACAGCACCTGCCGGTCGTTGAGGGTGATGCGGCCGAAGTCGAACGCCACGGTCGTGGTCGTCTTCTCCGGGACGGCGTCGGCCTCGTCGATGCCCTCGCCCGCCCGCGTCATCAGCTCCTCGGTCGACAGCGGGCGGATCTCGCTCACCGACCCGACCATCGTGGTCTTGCCGACGCCGAACCCGCCCACGACGACGATCTTCAGGCCGTCGGCGGCGGTGCCGCGCAGCGGGATCTCCGCGGCGGCGGACGTCTCGGCGACGGGCGGGTCAGAGGTTGTGGAGTCCAACGAGCACCTGCTTCAGGGTTTCCAGGTCGGGGAGTTGCTCGGGTTCGGGGGCCGAGACCGGGTGGCGGACGGTGATCCGGCCGTCCGCCAGCATGTCGCGCAACAGGATCCGCACGACGCTCACCGGCAGCGCCAGGTGCGCCGACAGCTCGACCACCGCGACCGGGGCGTCGCGGCAGAGCCGCAGGATCCGCACCTGCTCCGACGACATGCCGGGGAGCGGGCCGATCTCGGCGACGACGAGCGCCACCAGGTCGAGGGACGCGTCGCGGCGTCCCCCGGTGATGGTGAAGTACCGGTCCGGGTCCTCGCGCTCGTGCCGCCGCGCGCTCATCGCCGCGCCGCGTGCCGGGGCGGGGCGGTGAGGAACGAGCCCATCTGCTCGACCAGCTCGTTCATCGAGTGGCCGACCAGGCCGACGTCGGCGTCCTCGGTGGCGACGACCGCCAGGTGCGCGCCCTCCCCGGCCGGGACGATCAGCAGGAGCCCGCCGGCGAACTCCAGCATGGACTGGCCCACGCCGAGGCCGGTGCCGAACTCGGCGGACGCGCTCAGCGAGAGGCTCTGCACGCCCGCCGCGACGGCGGACAGCTGGTCGGCCCGGTCGACGTCCAGGTCGCCGGTGAAGCAGATCTTCAGCCCGTCCTTGGACAGCACCAGCACGTGCCGCACCCCGGGGGTGCGGTCGCGCAGTCCGTCGAGCAGCCAGCTCAGGTCGCGTTCTTCGGAACTCATCGGGATCGCGGGGGGAACGCCACGGGACGTCCGCCCCTGCCTCCAATCTGTTGTGCCGGGCGGACCCGGGGATGTCCGCCGTGCGGGCGCTGGGGTGCGCGGGCGGTCACGACCGCCCCCGGTCCGGCTCGGGAGCCGGGGCGTCCGGCGGGGTGGACGCCGCGCCGTCGCCGGACGCGGACGAGGGGTCGAGGGCGGCGTCGCCCTCCGGGAGGCCCTCCTCGCCGTCCGGCGCGGCGGACGACGGGGAGCCGTCCGGCATGGGGGCGGAGCGCGGCGTGCCGTCCGCTTCGGCGGGGCCGTCGTTCCGTTGGGTGGCGATGCTCTCCAGGGCGTCCGGCGCGGTCCTGCTCTGCGGCGCCTGGGGGGCAGGGTGCCCTCCGGTGTCGCGGGCGACCGTCCGGGGTCCGCCGGTCGCCGACCGGAACGCCGCGAACCGCTCGCCGGGCGCGGGACGCCCCTCGTCCCGGCGCACCTCCGCCAGGACCGGGTCGGGGCACTTCCGCAGCGTCTCGCCACGCTGCCGCTGCGGCAGCTCGAACGAGTCGTCCCCGTCGTCGGAACCGTCGTCCGGCGACGCGACGTTCAGGGGCGTGACCGGCGTGACCGGCGTGACCGGCGTGACCGGCGTGACCGGGGACGGGGCGGAGAGGAGTTCCTCCGGCGTGTCCGGCGCGGCGATCAGTTCGGCGAGGGGGTCGGCGCCCGTGTCCGCGAGGACCGGGCGGGACGAGCCGTCCCACGGTTCGCGCAGTTCGGGCGGGAGGAGGTCCTGGCGGGGCTGGGTGACCAGCTGGCGGGGGATCAGGACGATGGCGGCGGTGCCGCCGCGCGAGGACGGCCGGAAGCTGATCCGCAGGCCGTGTTTGGCGGCGAGGCGGCCGACGACGGCGAGGCCGAGGCGGGTGCCGGGCAGCGCGGTCAGGTCGGACGGCTCGTTCACCAGGCGCTCGGCGCGGGCGCGTTCGCGCTGCCGCATGCCGAGGCCGCTGTCCTCGATGGTGACGACGATCCCCGCGTCCTCCTCCTCGACGTACACGTGTACGTCGGTGTTGTGCGCGGAGAAGGTCGCGGCGTTGTCCATGAGCTCGGCGAGGCAGTGCATGACGCCCTCGGCCGCGTACCCGGCGATCGCCGAGGTCGTGGTGAAGTGCAGCTTGACGCGGCGGTAGTCGTGGATGCGGCCCATCGCGCCGCGCAGGATCGACTCCATGACGATCGGCTTGGTCCAGCGGCGTCCGGAGCGTCCGCCCGCGAGCAGCGCGATGGAGTCAGCGATGCGTCCGGCCTGGGAGACCTCGTGGTCGATGTCGAGCAGGTCGTGGAAGACCGGGTCGTCGCCGTAGCGGTGCTCGAGGTCGCGCAGGTCGCCGAGCAGCCGGGTGCAGGCGGCCTGGATGCGGGCGGCGGCGTTCGCGCAGGACATCATCGCGGCGGCGCTGCCGCGCTCCCCGGTGGCCAGGTCGTCGACGACGCGGGCGAGCAGGCGGCGCAGCTGCGGGGACTCGGGCTCGCCGACCTCGGGCAGGACGGTCTCGGGCCCGACCCGGTCCCGGCGGATGCGCGCCACGATCACCGGCATGGCCTCGCCGACGATCCGGTCGACCTCCGCGTCCAGGCCGTCGACGACGGCCAGCGCGGACGCGGCGTCGCGCTGCCGGGCGGCGGCGTCGTGCGCGGTGAGCTGCAGGACGCGGCGCAGCCCCGGGTCCGCGGGCGGCATGATCTCGCCGAGCGCGGTGTCGGCGGGCGCGCCCGAGGCGACGCGGTGCAGCAGCGCGGGCAGCGTGGAGTCGGCGATCTCGGCGATCTGCCGTTCCAGGGGCGCCGCGCCGCCGGTCTCCGCCCGCGCGGCCTCGCGGACGCGGGACGCGAGCGCGGCGTAGTAGGCGGCGAGGGCGATCGTCACGCAGAGTGCGAGCGCGGCGGCTCCGCCCGCCCAGGCGACGACGGGACGGAGGACGTCCCCGGCCTTGAAGACGCCGTACAGCCAGGCCGCGCCGAACACGACGACGGCGACGAGCCACACCGCGAGAGCGCGTTCCAGCGGAGCGTGATCACCCCTGCGACCTGCGGGGACGGGAGCTGACATGGATCGGGTCCTCGGGGGGCGGGGTCAGGCGGGCGGCGTGCGCTCGAACCGGTTCACGTCGACGCGCGTCGACGGGGTCACGGGACGCGCGCGACCGGCCCTCCGCGACGTCGCGTCGAGCGTTCGGACACATTCCGTAGGATGCAGCACCCCGTCCGCGCGACACCACGTAATCGCGAAAATGACCGCGCACGCCATGGGCTCCGACGTTAGATGATCACGGTCGGCGACGCGAACTCACCCCCCACGCTGCGCATCCCCGCGCTCGCATGGGGTCAGCGCAGGTCGGCGGGTGGGCCGGTCGTCGCGGCACGAGGTGTTCACCGGCTCGTCCACCCGTGTTCACCTGTGGGGACGGGCGTGGCGGGCCGTCGCGAACCGGGCATTTCCGTCCAAGTCCGACGAGCGTCCGCCGGGCCGGACGAGGGCTAGAGTGTGCGCGTTCGTCCGCTCGTCGATGGAGTGTCCCGATGCGACCGTGGGTGCCGCTGGCCGGTGCGGCCGTCGCCGCCGGCGTGGTCGCGGCGGCCGTGGTGGGCGGTCAGGAGCTGATGTCCGGCGGTGGGGCGCACGCGTCCGGGACGGTCCTGGAGGCGGCGATCGGACGCTGCGGGACGGGCTGGGACCACGCGCACGCGGGGGCGCAGACGCTGCTCGTCCGCAACAGCGGTAACGCGATCGCCGAGGTCAGGCTCGTGGACCGGGCGGGAGCCGTGCACGCCGAACTCGAAGGGCTCGGCCCCGGTGTGACGCGGTCGATGCGGGTGACCCTGGGCGCGGGCGAGTACGCGCTGCGCTGCTCGGACGACAGCGCGGGCGACCCGCGCACCGGGACGTTCGTCCGGATCACCGGCGGCGGCGCGGGCGGACCGGCCGTCCCGGCGGTGAGCACGAGCGACCTCTCGGACGCGGTGTCGTCGTACTGGACGAAGGTGACCGCGGGCGTCGGCAAGGTCGCCGGGCTGACCGGGACGCTGCGCTCGGCGGTCGCGTCCGGCGACGTCGGCGAGGCGCGCCGGGCCTGGCTGCCCGCGCACCTCGCGTACGAGCGACTCGGCGCAGCGTACGGGACGTTCGGCGACTTCGACGGCGAGATCAACGGACGTCCGGACGGGCTGCCGGGCGGCGTCCACGACTCCGGCTGGACGGGTTTCCACCGGCTCGAGTACGGGTTGTGGCACGGCGAGAGCCCGTCCTCGCTCGGACGCGTCGCCGACCGGCTCGACAAGGACGTCCGCGCCCTCCAGGCCGATCTGCCGCAGCAGCGCATCGATCCGGCCGACCTTCCCCTGCGCGCGCACGAGATCCTCGAAGGGACGCTCCGGTTCGAACTGACCGGCGAGGCCGACCAGGGCAGCGGCACCTCGCTGCGGACGGCGGCGGCGAACGTCGAGGGCACGCGGCTCGTGCTCGATTCGCTGCGTCCCGTCCTGCGCTCCCGGTACGCGGCGCTGCCCCAGGTGGACGCGTGGCTCGCCCGCCTGGACGCGCAGCTCAAGGGGCATACGTCGCTGTCGGAGCTGTCCGCCGCCGAGCGCCGCCGCCTGAACGGCACGACCGGCCAGGCACTCGAACTGCTGGCCCCTGTCGCCGAGATCGCCGCGCCCCGCCGCACTTCATGACCGTTCCACGACTTCATGACCGTTCCTTTCGCACGGTGTCCCGGAGGGTGACGTGACCGATCGCCGATCGTTTCTGCGCGGGGCGTTCGCCGCCGGTGTGGGCGGTGCCGCCGCCGCGTCCGTGTCCGGGGCCGCCGCGCCGGAGGCGGAGAAGCGCAGCGCGCTGCGCGGGTTCCACGGCGTGCACCAGGCGGGCGTGGAGGAGTCGCCGCTGCCCCGGACGGCCGTCGTCGCGTTCGACGTGATCGCGGAGAACCGGCGCGAGCTGACCGACCTGATGCGGACGATCACCGACCGGGCGCGCGCGCTCACCTCGGGCGGCGTCCCGGACGGCGCGGGCATCACCGCGCCGCCGACCGACTCCGGCGTGCTCGGACCGGCCGTCCCCGGGGGAAACCTGCTGGTCACGGCGGGTGTCGGGGCGTCGCTGTTCGACGGGCGGTTCGGGCTGGCGGCACGCCGTCCGGCGCGGCTGACCACGATGCCGACCTTCCCGAACGACGCGCTCGACCCGGCGTGGTGCCACGGCGACCTCAGCCTCCAGCTGTCCGCGCGCGACGAGGACACGGTCGTGCACGCGCTGCGCGACATCGCCCGGCACACCCGCGGCGCGGCGCAGATCCGCTGGAGGATCGACGGGTTCGTCAGCCCGCCGCGTCCGTCCGGCACCCCGCGCAACCTGCTCGGATTCCGTGACGGCACCGCCAATCCCGCGCCCGCCGACCTCGGCCGCCTCGTCTGGACGGCGGACGGCGGCACGTTCCTGGTCGTCCGGCTGATCCGGATGCTGGTCGAGTTCTGGGACCGGGTCGGCATCTCCGAGCAGGAGCGGATCATCGGCCGCGCCCGCGACACCGGCGCGCCGCTGGACGGGAACGGCGAGTTCGACCCGCCGAGGTTCACCGCCGACCCGATCGGCAAGATCATCCCGCTGACCAGCCACATCCGGCTCGCGAACCCGCGCACCGCGCAGTCCGCGGGCGGCCGGATCCTGCGCCGCGGCTTCAACTACGACCGCGGCGTGGACGCGGCGGGCGACCTCGACATGGGCCTGGTGTTCACCTGCTACCAGCGCGACATCCCGTCCCAGTTCGAGGCCGTCCAGCACCGCCTCAAGGACGAGCCGCTCGTCGACTACGTCCGTCCGTTCGGCGGTGGGTACTTCCTCGTCCTGCCGGGCGTCCGTGACGGCGGCGACTTCCTCGGGCGTGCGCTGCTCACCTGACCCGCCGGCACGTTGCGGAAGGTAAGAACTTCGCTTGCCGAATTAACCTTTCGCTAACCTTCCTCGAAGAGTCATCTGCCCGTTTTGTGCTGGTCACCCGCGTGTCACCTGCGGCCCTTGAGTTCGTCGCCCCGCGCTGGTTGGGTACCGCCCGGAGATCAATTCGGCGAACGGCTTCGACCCCCTGTGAGAAGGTCGGCGGCCGCGACCCGTTCAGGAGGAAGAATGACCCCCGGCAATTGGACCAGGAGGCGCTCCGCCATCGCGGTCGCCGCCGGCGCGCTCGCGCTCACGACCGCCGCCGCCTGCGGCACGACCGCGGGGCACGGCACGTCCCTGACGGCGGCCGAGACGTTCACCGACGCGTCCCGGACGAGCACCGCGACGCCCATCAAGCACGTGGTCGTGCTGTTCCAGGAGAACAACTCCTTCGACCACTACTTCGGCACGTACCCGAAGGCGGCGAACACCGACGGCACGAAGTTCACCGCCGCGCGGAGGACGCCGCGCGTGAACGGCCTGACCAAGAGCCTGCTCACGCACAACCCGAACCAGTACGACCCGAAGCGGCTGACGCCGAAGCAGGCGCTCACCTGCGACCAGGACCACACCTACGGCAGTGAGCAGAAGGCGCTCAACGGCGGGAGGATGGACAAGTTCGTCCAGTCCACCGAGAAGGACAAGTGCACCGGGCAGCCGGTCATCTTCGGTGAGCCCGGCCTGGTCATGGACTACTACGACGGCAACACCGTCACCGCGCTGTGGAACTACGCGCAGCACTACTCCATGAGCGACAACTCGTGGGACACGGTGTTCGGCCCGTCCTCGCCCGGCGCGATCAACCTGGTCTCGGGGCAGACGCACGGCATCCGCGCCGTGGACAACAAGACCCACCAGCCGGTCACCGACTCCTACGTCGTCCAGTCGCCCGACAAGGACGGCGTCGGGACGATGACCAACGACCCGCAGCCCGCGTTCGACGACTGCTCGGCGAAGAACCACACCGCGACCAACAACCTGGGCGCGTTCGACGGGCGCAACGTCGGCGACCTGATGAACAAGCGGAAGGTCACCTGGGGCTGGTTCCAGGGCGGGTTCAAGCCGACCGGCAAGAACGGCTCCTACGCGGCCTGCGACGCCAGCCACCCGAACGTCGGCGGCATCGCGTCCACCGACTACATCCCGCACCACGAGCCGTTCCAGTACTACAAGTCGACGGCGAACGAGAAGCACCTGCCGCCGACCTCGGTCGCCAAGATCGGCCACCAGGACCAGGCGAACCACCAGTACGACCTGACCGACTTCGACGCCGCGCTCCAGGCGGGCAACCTTCCGTCGGTCAGCTTCGTCAAGGCGGGCGCCTACCAGGACGGCCACGCGGGCTACTCCGACCCGCTGGACGAGCAGCGCTTCCTGGTCAACTACATCAACGCGATCCAGAAGTCGAAGTTCTGGAAGGACACCGCGGTCGTCGTCGCCTACGACGACTCTGACGGCTGGTACGACCACCAGAAGCCGCGTCTCCTGAACGGCTCCGACGACGCCTCGGTCGACTCCGCGCTGTGCGGAAAGGCCCCCGCGGCGGCCGGCGGCTACAAGGACCGCTGCGGCCCGTCCCAGCGTCTCCCGCTGCTGGTCATCTCGCCCTTCAGCAAGGTGAACCACGTCGACCACACCTACAGCGAGCAGACGTCGGTGCTGCGGTTCATCGAGGACAACTGGGGCCTCGGCCGCATCGGCGACCACTCCTTCGACACGCGCTCGGCCGGCCTGAAGGGGCTGTTCGACTTCAGGCACGCGCGTGCCGGAAAGCTGCTCCTCGACCCCACGACGGGCGCCCGCGCCTGACCCCACCGCTCCCAGCGGTCCCCTGAACGCCCGCCCCCGCCGTCCGCCTCCCCGGACGACGGGGGCGGTCGCTCGTTCTGACGGGCGTGGGGTGGCGCCGGACGGCGGGGGCGAATACCGCTTCCGGAACGTTGTCTCTTCTGGTAATTCCAGGGCTATGCGCTGGTTCCCCCTCTGCGTTCTGGTCGCCGGTTCGGTCGTTCTCGGCGCTTCCGCATCGGCTGCGGCCTCGCCCGCGGCGCCCCCGTCCTCGGAACGTGTTCGGTCGTATGCGGTCAGCCTGGATCTCAGCGCGGACGGGGTGCTGAACGTCCACGAGGACATCGGGTACGACTTCGGGAACTCGCCAGGACGGCATGGCATCGAGCGGGAGATCCCGACGAAGCGGGTGAAGATCGGCGACGTGCGGGTGCACAGCGCCGACGCGCCCGCCGTCAGCCGGATCACGCGGAAGAAGAACCTGCTGGACGTCCGGATCGGGGATCCGGCGACGGCGGTGTCCGGGGTGCGGCACTACATGATCGACTACGACGTCCGGAACGTGGTCGCCTCGGACACGCTCGACTGGAACGCGATCGGCACCGAGTGGTCCGTCCCGATCGACGTCGCGACCGTCGTGCTGAAGGGGCCGGCCGCATACCGGTCGCTCGGCTGCCAGGCCGGTCCGGCGGGCGCGATGAAGCCGTGCAAGGGCATGTGGAACACGGGCGGCGGGAGCGCGGCGTTCGGGCAGAGCATGGGCGCGCGGGAGGGGCTGACCGTCCGCGCGAAGTTCCCGTCCGGGACGATCCGGAACCAGCGATCCGACGGGTTCGCGTGGAAGGTCGGTGTTCCCGGGCTGGTGGCGCTAGGGCTGGCGCTGCTGTTCGGGCTCGGTGGGTGCGGCCTGCTGCTGGTCGAAGGGTGGCGGCGTCAGGGGCTGCGCCCCTTCGTGACGCGCGAGGAGGCGCCTCCGGTCGAGATCGGGAGCATCCCGAACGTGGCCGAACCGGGCGACCCGCTTTCGGTTCTGGCGCTCGACCTGGCCGTCCGGGGGCATGTGCGCATCGCGGACGACGGTCGGCACGTCATGGTGACCCGCGTCGGCTCCGCGACGGACGCTCTTGAGTTCGACTACGAACGGGCCTTCATGGAGGTGCTCTCCGACGTCGGGGGCTCGGTCGAGGTCGGGCCGGACGAGCCCGAACCGGTCAAGCCGCCGCGGGCCAAGAAAACCAAGCGGGCCGTCAAGGCGGCCCTGTCGGGAGGCGCGGCAAAGGCCAAGGTCCGGGCGGAGAAGCGGGCGCGGTTCAAGCCGGTCGAGCAGCAGATTCTTCAAGCGAGCCGTGAGCGCGGACGCCGGTACCAGCGCTCCTGGATGGCCCGGTTCAGGCGGATCGTCCTGCCCGCGTGCTGGCTCGTGGGGATCGTCGGAGCCGTCCTGATCGTGGTCGAAGCCTGGGCGGACGGCCGGTACGGCGATCTCGCGGCGACCGGGACCGCGCTCGTCGTCATCGCCGTAGTGTTCGCGTGGCTCCGGCCTGTGAGCCCCCTCACGCGCGTGGGGCAGGAGCTGAGCATCCGCCACCAGGGTTTCATCAACCTGCTGTGGTACCAGCGCGAGGACGACGACACCGCCGGCGACGAGAGGCACTTCGCCCTCCACGCCGCCTGGGACGCGGGCTTGTGGATGGTGGCCTTCCACCGCGCCCGCTCGGCCAACGACACGCTGCCGTCCTGGTACTCCTACACCGGCGACCCGGCCCAGGCCGAGGACCGGTTCAGCGCGCTGCGCCACATGTTCGCCGGGAAATACGTGGCGCCTCGCCGGACTCGTCCGGCGCCACACAGGTCGAGACCGTCGTCCGGCGGCTACCGCAGGAGCGGGGGCGGCTGGGGCGGCCACGACAACGGCGGCGGCTGGTCCGGCGGCGGCGGCCACGGCGGAGGCGGCCACGGCGACGGCGGCGGAGGCGGCCACTCCTGGTGACCCGGTCAGAGGGGGAGTGACCCGCCGTCCATCCAGCGCGAAAGAAACGGACCCCTGACCGCATCCGGTCAGGGGTCCGTGGCTCCCCGGAGGGAGTGGTCCCGGCGCGGAGCTGGGAGACTCCGCGCCGGGACCTTGGGGAGGGGATGGGGTCAGGAGTGGGCGGCCAGGGCCGGGATCAGGGTGGCGGCGTTCGGGGTGCCGAGGCCCGTGATCGGGTCCCAGCCCTTGGTGGCCGGGTAGCCCGGGATGTTCGGGTAGTCGGGGTTGGAGTTGTTGCCCGACGTCACGTCGTAGAAGTACGCGCCGTAGTCGGGGCCGTTGGCCAGGTCGTAGAGGGACTGGTTGATCTGGCCGAGGGGGTGGCCGGCGATCTGCGCGCCGATGGCGACCAGGCCCGCCCACTGCGGGGTGGACGCGGAGGTGCCGCCGACGACGTACCAGCCGGAGCTGCACGGGTCGCCGCTCGGGCACTTGATGCCGGTCGCGCCGGGCGCGGTGTCACGGACGAGGACGCCGGTCGCCGAGCTGGCCTGGGACGCGATGTCCGGGACGCCGCGCATCGAGCCGATCGGGGTGGACCCTGCGGGAAGGGTGTTCTGGTAGGCGGGCTTGGCGAACACGTGGCTGAAGCCGCCGCCGGCGAACGTCCAGCCCACCTCGCGCTGGCCCGGGAACGTCGAGCAGGCCGCGGGGGCGCCGCTGTTGTCGACGTGCGTGCCGGTCGCGCCGTCCAGGCACAGGAAGGTGCCGCCGACGCCGGTGACCAGCGGGTCGGACGAGGGCCAGCCGACGGACGCGTGCGGGATCGCGGCGGGGTTCTTCACCGGCGCCTTGAAGCCGTTCTCGCTCCCGTCGTCGCCGGAGCTGGCGAGGACGGTGACGCCCTTGGACGCGGCGGACTTGAACGCGTGCCGCAGGTTCTCCAGCGACGCGGTCGAGTGGAACGCCTCCTCGCCGGCGCCGAAGCTCTGCGAGATGACGTCGGCCATGCCGTTGTCGACGACCTGCTGCTCCAGGTTCATCATCTGCGGGAAGCCCTGCGTGCCGAACGTCTCGGCGGTCGGGGTGGACACCAGCACGATGTTCGCGCCGGGGGCCATGGCGTGCGCCATGTCCAGGTCGAGCGCGACCTCCAGCGCCCAGCCGTTGCTGTCCTCCTGGCCGGTGCCGTTGCTGGGCGGCGGCTGGTCCACGGGGCGGCTGCCCTGCTTGAGGCGCGTGATGGACGGCATGCCCGGCGTGCACGCGACGTCCGGCATGCCGCACATCAGCGGCAGGCCGAACTGCTGGCTGTAGACCTTGAGGTCGGCCTCGGCCTGGTCGTAGCCGAACGAGTCGACGATCGCGATGGTGCGGCCGCGGCCGTCCTGGCCCTTGGCGTGCAGCGGGCCGACGTTGTAGGCGTTCTGGAGGGCCTTGGGGGTGAAGCAGCGGCGGCCGACGGACGCGCAGTTGTCCTGGGTCGGCGGCGTCACGGACGCGCCCAGGTAGGTGAAGTCGGTCGCGTGCGGACGCGGCGCTGGCAGGGCGTCGTCGCCGGACGAGGCGGCCACCGGGGCGGCGGCCACGGCGGCTCCGGCGAGTGCGATCGCCGCGAGCCAGACGGGCGCGCGGCGCCCATGGGCGGCGGTGTTGAGCAGGGACAAGGGAACTCCCGGCACGAAGGGAACTCCGCGCGGCGGTCGTCGCGCGGACGGTGTCCCCGGGCCCGCCTTGGTCCCCGCACCGCCCAGTGCGAAGGACCGCGTGCACCGCAGATGCATCTAAGACCCGCAAGATCATGTCGTCAAGAGGGGACGCTTCGGCCGATTCCGGTCAGGCGTGCGAGTCCCTGTCCGGACGGATCCCGACGTCAGAAGAACATTTCTGTTCAGTGAACCGGACGGGCCGCCGGGACACCGGTTGTCGCGGGGGACTCCGCGGTCTACGGTCCGGGTGATCCGCCAGCGGGCCACACCCCGGGAGCCGCCATGCGCCGCCGCAGGATGCCGTCCCTCGCCACCGCCGCCGTCCTCGCCCTGGCCGTCCCGTCCGGCGCCGCCGCCCACGCCGACACCGGGCGAGGCGCGAGCCCCGAGCCGCCGGACATCCTCTCGATCGTGCCGGGGTTCGTCCCGCTCAAGCCGTCGTCCAGGCCGGTCGGACTGGTGGACGCGCAACGCGACCTGCACGTCACCTACACCTCGAACGGCACGACGAAGACCCTGAACGACTACCTGATCGGCTCAGGGACACAGGGCTTCCTCGTTCTGGACGGCGACAAGGTCGTCACCGAGTGGTACGCGCCCGGCTTCGGCAAGTACAGCCGCTTCCAGTCCTGGTCGATGGCCAAGTCCTTCACCGGCGACGCGGTCGGCATCGCGCTCGCCGAAGGCCGGATCCACTCCCTGGACGACACCGTCGCCACGTACATTCCCGAGCTGGCGAACGCCGACTACGGCAAGGTCACCCTCTACAACCTGCTGCGCATGTCGTCCGGCATCGCCTGGGACGAGAACACCGACGACATCGCCATGCACCCGGCGTTCAGCCTCGGCCTCAGCACGCCCGTCCAGTGGGCCGCCGGACGGCACACCGCCTGGCCGCAGGGGAGCAGGTTCAACTACACGAGCCTGAACAGCGCGGTCCTCGCGCAGGTCGTCGCGAACGCGTACCGCATGCCGTTCACGCGCTTCCTCCAGAAACGCATCTGGGAGCCGACCGGCATGGCCGACACCGACCACGTCGGCACCGACTCGCACGGGCACGCGCTCGGCTACTGCTGCATCTACGCGACCGACCGCGACTTCGCCCGGTTCGGGAAGATGATGCTGGACGGCGGACGCGTCGCCGGACGCCGCGTCGTCCCCGAGGCCTGGATCGACCGGGTGCGGACGCCGTCCGGGGTCAGCCCGTCCTACGGCCTGCAGTGGTGGATCGACGGGACCGACGGCTACTACGCCAGCGGCCTCGGCGGCCAGCTCATCTACGTGGATCCGGTCCGCAAGGTCGTGATCGTCCGGTCCACGTTCTACTCGTTCGACAACGCCGACACCCTCCCGGCCCTCCACGCCGTCGCCAGGGCCGTCGCCGCCCAACGCGCCGAGCCCGCCCAGCCCGCCCAGCCCGCCCGCTAGCCCCGCTAGTCCCGCAGGTCGCGCTGGTTCCGCAGGCCATGCCGGTCGCGCTGGTCCCGTTGGTCCTGCAGGTCGTGCGGACGGGGGTGTCGGCGGTGTTCGATCGCGTAGATGCCGATATCGCACAGCCGCGGTTCGGGGCCGGACCGGCCCTCGCGTATCCACATGCTGTGGAAGGTCGTCATCAGCACGTGCCGGGCCCCGTAGAAGAGCAGCCCGGACAGCGGCAGCTCGGCGAGCAGCGCGGTCGCGAGGCTCAGCGGGAACTCGCCCGTGCCCCACGACAGCATCACGTCGAACCAGGCGTCGCAGGCCAGCAGGGTGCCGCTGACGAGCTGGCCGAGGACGACGACCTGCCGCCGCCGCCACGAGGCGAACGCCGTCCCGGCGAGCGCGAGGGTCAGGGCGACGTCGAAGCCGATCCAGGCGATCCGCCACTGCCCGGCCGTGTAGTGCGACGGGAGGCTGAAGGCCAGCATCACCGTCCAGGGCACCAGCCAGGCGCAGCAGGCGACGAGCACGGTGAGGGCGATCCGCCGCCGCAGCCTGACGCTCGGCACGGCGAGGGGGTCGTCCTCATCGCTGAGGAGGATCAGTTCGCGGAGGAGTTCGGCGCGCTCGCCGGGGGACAGGCGGCGAAGATCGTCTGAGCTGAGCACGCTCACATGCTGCCCGCTGGACCGCAAGGGGGAAATCCCTGCCGCTTGCTCAAGCGAGCAACTTTGGCGGCCTGTCACAGTCGCCCGCACGCCCCGCTGGCGACCAGTGACAGAAGAGAAGAAACGCCCGGTTTAGGCCTATTCGCACCCGGGCTTCTCGTGTGATTCTCGCGGCGGCGCGTCTCCCATCCGCGCCGCCCTTGTCCCCCCGCTTCAGGAGGAGAGCCCATGCGGCGACCCCCGCTGCGCTACGCCATGACCGGGATGATCCTGGCCGCGGCGTCCGTGCTCAGCACCCCGTTCGGAACGGCCTCGGCGAGCCCGGCGATCCCGGCCGCTCCCGCCGGGACGCACCACTCGTGCGCCACCGTCCGCGCCGGCCAGGCGCACTGCCACGCGATCGTCCGGAACGACGTGGCCGTCTCCGAGAAGACCCTGAAGGCCGAGCTGGCGGCGCCCAGCGGCCTCAGCCCCGCCAACCTGCAGAGCGCGTACAAGCTCCCGTCCTCCACGGCCGGCACGGGCCAGACCGTCGCGATCGTCGACGCCTACGACGACCCGACGGCCGAGGCCGACCTGAACGTCTACCGGTCGCAGTACGGGCTCGGCCCCTGCACCACGGCCAACGGATGCTTCAAGAAGGTCAACCAGACCGGCGGCAACACCCCGCCGCCCGTCGACGGCGGCTGGGCCCAGGAGATCTCGCTCGACCTGGACATGGTCTCCGCGGCCTGCCCGAACTGCAAGATCGTCCTGGTCGAGGCCACGTCCCCGACCTTCGCCAACCTCGGCACCGCCGAGAACACCGCGGCCAGGCTCGCCAACGTCGTGAGCAACAGCTACGGCGGCTCGGACGCGCCGGACTCGTCCTACGGCTCGTACTACAACCACCCGGGCATCGCGATCACCGTCAGCACCGGTGACTCGGGCTACGGCGTCGAGTTCCCGGCCTCGTCCCACTACGTGACGGCGGTCGGCGGCACCTCGCTGCGCACCTCCACCAACGCGCGCGGCTGGACGGAGACCGCGTGGAGCGGCGCGGGCAGCGGCTGCTCGTCCTACAACACCGCGCTGACCGGCCAGGCCGGCGCGAACACCGGCTGCTCCAGGCGAGCCGTCGCGGACGTCTCCGCCGTCGCCGACCCGTCGACCGGCGTGGCCGTCTACGACAGCACCGCCTACCAGGGCCAGTCCGGCTGGATGGTCTTCGGCGGCACCAGCGTGTCCGCGCCGCTCATCGCGGCCGTGTACGGCCTCGCGGGCAACGCGTCCTCGGTGAACAACAACTACCCCTACTCCCACACGTCGTCCCTGTTCGACGTGACCAGCGGCAGCAACGGCTCCTGCTCCCCGTCGCAGCTGTGCAAGGCCCGCACCGGCTGGGACGGCCCGACCGGCCTCGGCACCCCCAACGGCACCGGCGCCTTCTGATCCGCGAGCCACGCGTGATCGGCTGATCCGAGCATGACCCGCGTGCGGCGGGCGGTCGCCCGACAGGGGTCCGCCCGCCGCATGTCGTCGTTCATCCGGCCCGCTGGAGGGCCTTCTCCCGGTACACGGCGACGCGCGCGCCCGACTCGCGGCGGGCCATCCGGCGCAGGACGACCGGCGCGAGCAGCGACCCGGCCACGGCCCACGCGCCGAGCACGCCGAACGTCTCCAGATGCCGCCACGAGTGGTCCAGTTCGACCGCGGCCATGCCGTCCGGGAGCAGCGCGGAACGCATCCCGAGGCCGAGCCAGTAGACCGGGAAGACCTGCGCGACCTGCTGCAACCAGCCCGGCAGCGCGGTGATCGGGTAGAACACCCCGGAGATCGAGATCACCGCCATCACCGGCAGGGTGATGAGCCCGGCGGCGCGCGGGCCCGACACCAGCGCGCCCAGCGCCGCCCCGGCCGACTGCGTCGCGACCAGCCCGAGCGCCAGCACCCAGGCCAGCGTGAACCAGGACGACACCGAGCCGAGGCGCAGGCCGTCCACCATGAACGCGCCCGGCACCAGCAGGATCGCCAGGTACGCGACCACGCACCCGGACGTCATGACGAGCTTCCCGACGAAGTACGCGCGGATGCCGTGCGGCGTCGCGCGCGCACGCAGCAGCGTGCCGTCCTCGCGCTCCACGGTCAGGTACTGGATCACCAGGACCATCCCGAGCGCGACGAACATGCCGAGGACGCCCGGCAGCACCAGCTCGCCCAGCCTGATCCCGGTGTGCCGGAACTCCCGGTTCCGGTAGAAGAAGATCGCGGCCAGCGTCAGCACCGGCCAGAGCAGCTGGTTGACCAGCTCGGATCCGCTGAACGCCTGGCGCAGCTCGATCAGCCCGCGGGCGATGCCCACCCGGATCGTCCTCATCCCGCTCTCCCCTCGGCCCGGTGCACGATCGACAGATAGGTGTCCTCCAGCGAGGACGGACGGACCGCCAGCCCCTGGACCTCGTCCCCGTGCTCCGCGAACAGCGCGCGGACGAACCGGGTCGAGTCCCGCATCGATCGGACGTGCCGCCGCCCGTCCAGCGTCCACGCCACCTCGTCCTCGCCCGCGATCCGCTCGGCGAGCTCGGCCGCCGTGCCGTCCGCGACGACGCGTCCGCCGTCGAGGACCACGATGCGGTCGGCCAGCTTCTCCGCCTCGGCCAGGTCGTGCGTGGTCAGCATGATGGTCGTGCCGTCCGTCCGGGACAGCCCGAGCACCAGCTCGTGGAACTCGCGCCGCGCCTCGGGGTCGAACCCGGTGGTCGGCTCGTCCAGGAACAGCAGTTCGGGACGTCCGACCACGCCGATCGCCACGTCGAGCCGCCGCCGCTGCCCGCCGGACAGCGTCCGCACCTTCCGGTCCGCGTGCTCGGTGAGCCCGACCATCGCGATCAGCTCCGCCGCGTCCCAGGGCCTCGGGTAGTACGACCCGAGGTGCGCCAGCAGCTCGCCGACCCGCCATTTCCCGTGGTCACGCCACGACTGCAGGACGATCCCGACGCGCGCCCGCCACTCCTCGCCGCCGTGCGCCGGATCCGCGCCGAGCACGTCGACCCGTCCGCCCGACCGCGTCCTGAAGCCCTCGAGGATCTCGATCGTCGTCGACTTGCCCGCGCCGTTCGGCCCGAGCATCGCCAGCACCTCGCCCCGGTGCGCCTGGAAGGTCACCCCGCGGAGCACGTCGTTCGTCCCGTACCGCATCCGCAGGTCGTCGACATCGAGGACGGCCTCGCTCACGTCCCGTCCACCACCGCTCGCGCCCGGGCCTTCAGCCCTTCGACGTCCACCTCGGCGAGCGCGAGCGCGCGCGGAACCGTCCCGACCTTGAGCTCCAGGATCCCGAGCAGGATGTGCGCGGGCCCCAGGTCCTTCTTCCGGGAGTTCGCCATCCCCGTCTCGATCACCCGCCTGCCCGACTCCCCGATGCCGGACGGCGCCCGCCTCGACTCCCGGGGCCGCAGCACCTCTTCGTCCGCGACCGAGACCCCGACCGTCCCGAGGCTGTGCTCGAACTCCCGCTGCAGCGCGTCCTGGACGCCCCGCCGGTCCAACCCCGCCGAGGAGAGCAGGCCGGGCGCGTCCCCCTCCGCCTCGGCGGTGAGCGCGAGCAGCAGATGCTCGGCCTCCGTCAGCGGCGACCCCATGCGCCGCGCCTCCTCGGACGCCCGCACCAGCACCGAGTCCACGTATGTCCGTGTCATCACTTTCTCCTCCGCAACTGAACCCCCGCGTCGATCAGCCGCCGCACGTGCTTCTTGTGGACGGCCTGCCGCGTGACCCCGAGTGCCTGCGCCACGTCCGACCAGCTCCACCCGCTGCGCATGGCCTTCTCGACCGCCGCGTCCTCCATCCGGTCGGCCAGCTTCCGCATGGCCACCACGGCCGCCAGCTCCGCCCCGACGTCCCGCTCGGCGGACCCTTCGTCCTCGCCCTCGCTCATACAAGCAACCTAGGTTGCTTAAATCCAACTGTCAACCAAGGTTGCTTAACCGGCGCGGTCGCGGGAACGACGGAGGCCCCGCGCGGCAGGTGCGTGCCGGGCGGGGCCTCCGAGAGGGGAAACCGGGGTCAGCCGGCGGACATTCCGGCGTCGACGGCGATCGACTGGCCGGTGATGTGCCTCGACTCGTCCGAGCAGAGGAAGGCGAAGGTCTCCGCGACGTCCCCGGGGTTCATCAGGACGCCGGACGGGTGCAGCGCGGCGGCCTCGGCCTCGGTGAACATGCCGCCCTCGATCGCGGCGGAGAGGAGGGCGGTGCGGACGACGCCCGGGCAGACCGCGTTGATGCGGATGCCCTGGCGGACGTACTCGATCGCCGCGGTGCGGGTCATCGAGATGACGCCGCCCTTGGTGGCCGAGTAGTCGGAGATGCCGAGCGGCAGGCCGACCAGGCCCGCGACGGACGCCATGTTGGCGATGACGCCGCCGCCCTGCTCGAGCATCTGCCGGATCTCGTACTTCATCGACAGCCAGACGCCCTTGAGGTTGACCGCGACGAGCTTGTCCCAGGCGTCCTCGGTGACCTCGTGCAACGCGGAGCCCTGCTCCTCGACGCCCGCGTTGTTGACGGCGGCGTCGAGCCGGCCGTACGCGGCGACCGTCGCGGCCACGGCGGCCTCGACGTCCGCGCCCACCGTGACGTCCGTCCGGACGAACAGCGCCTCGCCGCCGTCCTTCTCGATCCGGGCGACGGTCTCGCGCCCGGCGTCCTCGAGGATGTCGGCGACCACCACGCGCGCGCCGTACCCGGCGAACGCGCGCGCCGTCGCCGCGCCGATGCCCTGCGAGGCGCCGGTGATGAGGACGGCCTTGCCAGCGAGCTTTCCGCTCACGCTTGTCTCCTTCTCAGCGGGGGTTTCCGGGGTCTCTCCGGGCCGGGGGCAGGGCCGGCCGGAACAGGTCAGCGGCGCGCGGCGGTGATCCGGGTGAGGACGTGCTCGACCATGCTGATCAGCACCTCCTTGGCCGAGTCGCGGCTGCGCACGTCGCACATCACCAGCGGGACGTCCGTGTCGAGGTCCAGCGCGATCCGGACGTCCGCCGGGTCCTTGCGCTCGGCGCCGTCGAAGCAGTTCACCGCGACCATGAACGGGGTGCCGCGGTCCTCGAAGTAGTCGATGGCGGCGAAGCTGTCGGCCAGCCGGCGGACGTCGGCGAGCACGACCGCGCCGACCGCGCCGAGCGCCAGCTCGTCCCACATGAACCAGAACCGCTGCTGGCCGGGCGTCCCGAACAGGTAGAGGATCAGCCCCCCGCCCATCGTGATCCGGCCGAAGTCCATGGCCACGGTGGTGCTGGTCTTCTCCGCGACGCCGGTCGTGTCGTCCACGCCCGCGCCCCGGTCGCTGAGCAGCTCCTCGGTGCGCAGCGGACGGATCTCGCTGATCGAGCCGACCATCGTGGTCTTCCCGACGCCGAACCCGCCGGCGATGAGGATCTTCGCCGCGGTCGGCTGCCGCCCGCCGGGCCGGCGGGCGGCGGGCTCGTGGACGGCGGTGTCAGAGTGCGCGTAGTCCATGCAGCAGCTTCCTTAGTACGAGCTCGTCCGGGACGTCGCCGGTGGGCGTCGGCCGGAGCACCCGGAGCAGGTTCTCCTCGCGCAGGTCGTCCACCAGGACGCGGACCACGCCCACGGGCAGGTCGATCTCGGACGACAGGTCGGCGAAGGTGATCGGCTCCGCGCAGACGGCCAGCACCCGGCGGTGCTCGGGATCCAGGCGGGCCCGCCGGGGCGCCGGCAGGCCGGTCGCCTCCAGCAGGGAGATCAGGTTGAGGCTGTCGTCGCGCAGCCGGGTCCGGCCGCGCGTGACGGTGTAGGGCCGGAAGATCGGCCCGGCGTCCTCGTCCAGCCAGCGGTCATCGCTCACGCAGGGTCACCTCACGCCGAAACCCGACAGCCGGGGGATCACCGGGGGCCGCTCCGCCAGCCGCTCGGCGGTCTCGGCCAGCGCGTACGCGACCGCCCCCGCGTCCGCCTCGGCCGGGCTCAGCGCGGCCAGGTAGGCGTGCTCCCCGGCCGGGACCATGAACACCAGCATCGAGTCCATCTCGATGACGCTCTGCATCAGCGCCCCGCCGGCGAACCGGCGGCACGCCCCGCGCGCGAGCCCCTGCACGCCCGCGACCAGCGCGGACAGATGCTCCGCGTCCTCCTGGCCCATGCCGGAGGACGCCGCCACGATCAGCCCGTCGGCGGACAGCACGACCGCGCCGCCGCCCCTCGGTCCCGCCTGCGCGACCAGGCCGTCCAGCAGTCGGCGCACCTGCTCGGCGGTCATCGCCGGTTCCGTCATCGCTCCACCTCGTCGTCGTTCCAGCCCGCGGGAGGTTCCGGCCGCTGGGCCGGTTCGGCCCGTCCGCGTCGCCAGCCGCTCTGCATGGACGCCATGACCGACCGCGCCCGCTCCGGCGACCGGGCATCACGGCCCGGATCGTCCTGCGGGGCGGCGGCGGGCTCGGGCGGCTCGGCGTCCCGCAACTGCGGGGCCAGGCTCGCCCGGCGCACACGCCGGGGCATCCCGGCGTGCGTCCCGGCGTCCCCGCTCGGACCCGCCGGATAGGCCCCGGAACCACCCGCGCCCGTCTGGGGGGCGGCATGTGCGCCGGACGGCTGAGACTCGTGCACTCCCAACGGCCGCGCCTCCTGTGCGCTCGACTGCGGCGCGGCGTGCGCACCGGCATACGGTCCGCCCACCCCCGCAGTGCCGTGCTCCTCGGATCCGTCACCCCAGCCGCCGATGCAGCCGGTCGTCGCAGGCGTGAGCCGTCCGGTCGGGGCGACCTCGACCCACCCCGCGGTGTCCGCGGACGTCTGCTCGGGCGCAGCGGGCGCAGGAGCGGGGGCGGGCGCGGGGGCGGCCGGCGCCTCGGACGGCTCGTCCGGACGGCCGATGCGGTCGGCGGAGACGACGATCGAGTGCGGCAGCAGGACGATCGTCTTCAGCCCGCCGTAGGAGTTCGGCTCCAGGACGACCTTGATGCCGTTCCGGTGCGCCAGCGTCCCGACGACCAGCAGGCCCAGCTGCTCGCCCCCGGACAGGTCGAACTCCGGCTCGCGGCTCAGCCGCTCGTTGAGCGCGGCGAGCTTGTCCGGGCTGACGCCGAGGCCGCGGTCCTGGATCTCCACGACGAACCCGCGCCCGACCATGCCCGCGTCCACCTCGACGGGGGTGTTGGGCGGCGAGAAGGTGACGGCGTTCTCGATCAGCTCGGCCAGCAGGTGGATGACGTCCGCGACGGCCGCGCCGTCGATGCCCTCCTCGGCGTCGCTGACGACCTCGACGCGCGCGTAGTCCTCGATCTCGCCGATCGCGCCGCGCAGCGCGTCCAGGATGCCGACCGGGTTCCGCCAGCTCCGGCCCGGCGTCGCGCCGGCCAGGATGATGAGGCCCTCCGCGTGCCGGCGCATGCGGGTGGTGAGGTGGTCGATCGCGAACAGGTCCGCGAGGTCGTCCGGGTCGCCGGCCTTGCGCTCCAGGGTGTCCAGCATGGACAGCTGGCGGTGCAGCAGCGACTGGTTGCGGCGGGCGAGGTTCTGGAACACGCCGTTGACGGCCTTGCGCAGGTTCGCCTGGCCGACGGCGGCCTCGATCGCGGTGCGCTGCACGGTCGAGAACGCCTCCGCGACGCTCTCCACCTCGGCCGACCGGCCGACGGTGAGGGACGGCGCCTCGACCGCGACGTCCACGTCGTCACCGCGCTTCAGCCGGGTCACGACGTCCGGCAGGCGCTGGTCGGCGAGGTCGTGCGCGGCGGTCTGCAGGCCGCGCAGCTCCCGGACGATCCGGCGGCCGAACCGCAGCATCAGCAGCGCGGTCAGCAGGATCGCGGCGAGTCCGATGCCGCCGATGAGCGCGAGCCGCAGCAGCGTGTCGTCGGAGGTCTTCTTGGCGTCCGCGGCGAGCGTGACGCGGGACTTGCTGAGCGCGCCGTCCATCGCCTGGAGGTAGCCGCCGACCCCGGTCTGCCAGGTCGCCGGGTTCATCTTCAGCCGGGACTTGGTCGGGACGGAGAGCACCTTGTCCTCGACCGCGACGAAGTTCTTCACCGCGGGCGAGCCGAGCGCCTCCTTGTAGGGCGCGCCGTTGGCCTCGTTGAACTCCGAGAGGCTGGACTCCTCCAGGTAGCGGCGCTCGTAGACCAGCTTCGCGATCGCGGCCCGCTCGTCCGTGCTCATCCGGCCGCCGCTGACGAGCACGCCGCCCACCAGCGCGGCCTCGCGTCCGGCCAGCTCCATCGCCCGGGACATGCCGGTCAGGTGGTACGCCTGCTGGTAGCCGTTCTCGGCGACCAGCAGGTAGATGAACCGGAAGTGCGAGTCGAGGACGTCGTTGTAGGCGTTGAACGCGGCGAGCTTGTTGAACGCGCCGGAGTCCACCTGCCCGCGGACGGTGTTGATCCGGTTGAGCTTGTCGATCAGCGTCGCGAGCCGCTGCCTCATCAGCGGCGTCAGCGTGTTCTGGAACGAGCCGGACTTCGCCGCTTTGTTCATCTGGACGATCGTGCCGTCCATCCGCTGCCGGACGGCGTCCATCGCGGTGCGCGGCTGCCTGCCGTGGGCGGCGATCCACACGACCGACTCCTGGCGCTCCTGGGCCAGGGTGATCAGCATGGGCTGCACGGCGTTGCCGTAGATCTTGTTGGCGGTGTCGATGTGCCGCTGGTCGATCGCCTGGTTCGCGACGCTCTGCGCGGCGAAGGCCCAGAGCACGACCAGGGACACCAGGGGGATGACCAGCATGCTGTAGAGCGAGAACTTGATCGAGCGTCGTCGAGAGCTCTTCACGGTGTCGTCTCTCAAGCGTCGGGAGCGTCGGGCGGGGGGCGAGCGGGGGCGGGGGGACAGGGCGGGGGACGGGGCGGGGGACGGGGGCGGGGGACGAAAACTCGGGCCACCATAGCCGCTGATTTGATCATTTGTCTGATTTTGTGGATCTTGTTGTACCGGTGGTGCGAGCATGTGGCGACGTTCGGTGACGGCGCCCGCGCCGCCCGAACCGAGAGCCCGACCCCCGACGAGAGGAACTCCCGTGACGCCGCAGCGGGGCGAACCGAACGACCGGCTCGACTGGCTGATCGAGGGGCTGGTCCGCCGTGTGCCGCACGTGACCCGGGCGGTCCTGCAGTCCGCGGACGGCATCCTGATGGGCGCGTCCGCCGGACTGGACCGCGAGGACGCCGAGTACCTGTCCGCTCTGGCGGCGGGCCTGCAGAGCCTGGCCCGCGGCGCCCAGACCCACTTCGGCGCCGGTGAGGTCCACCAGACGATCATCGAGATGCGGGACGCCCTCCTCTTCGTCACCGCGGCCGGCGAGGGCGCCTCCCTGACCGTCCTCAGCGACGCGGAGGTGGACCCCGCTCAGATCAGCTTCGAGATGGCCGTCCTGGTCCGCCAGGTCGGCGAGCACCTCTCGTCCTCGCCCCGCATGTCCTGACCGGACGCCGGGTCACCGTTTTGAGAGCGAGGTCACCCGCGGGGGAGCGCCGTTCCGCTGGGCGGAAGGCGGTCCGTCCATCGGATCCGGTGCGAGCGGAACGTCATATCCGAGGCTCCGGACCACCCGTTTCGTTCGTTCGACCACGCGCCGCTGCGATGAATCGGTGGTCAACGTCCGGAGCCTGATGGGCGGCCCCGGCCGGACGAACGTGGGCACGAACGACGGCTGGGCCCTCCACCGTCCCCGGGCGTCCCGGCTGAAGGTGAACCGCGCGACCAGCCCCTCGTGGGTCGACTCGGTGTTCGCGGACGGATTGGCGACCTGATTGCCCATCCCATAGGCGACCCATTTGCCATTGAAGCGCTCGAATGGCTGGACCACGTGAACATGGTCGCCAAGGATCAGGTCGACGTCCCGGGAGTTCAACAGCCTCCGTGCGAGTCGCCGCTGCTCGGCGGTGGGCGCGTGCTGGTATTCCTCGCCCCAATGAAGGCTGACCACCACGACCTCGGCCCCCGCGCGCTTCGCCCGTGCCGCGGCGGCGAGAATCCGGGAAGGCTTGAGGGTGTCATTCACCAGCCAGGGCTTTCCGGCCGGCGTCGGAATCCCGTTCGTGCCGTACGTGTAGGACAGGTGCGCGACCTTGACCCCTTTGACGTCCCGCATGTCGATCTTTTCGGCCTCGCGGGCGCTCCGGGCCGTCCCGGCGTGCCCGATGCCCGCCCGGTCCAGCGCGTCCAGCGTCCGCCGCACCCCGCGCGCCCCCTGGTCGATGGCGTGGTTGGACGCGGTGGAGCAGGTGTCGTACCCGAGCCTCCGGATCGCCTTCACGATCTGCGGCGGCGAGTTGAACACCGGATACCCGCTGAACGGCCCCGACCGTGAGCCCAGCGGCGTCTCGATGTGGCACACCGCCAGATCCGCCTGACTGATCACGGGTCTGAGCCGGGCGAGCATCGGCATGAAGTCGTACCCGCGATGCCTCGCATCGGAGGCCGCCTGCTGGATGAGCACCGAATGCAGAAGGAAGTCCCCGGTGCCGACGACCGTGAACCGATCGGCCCCGCGGACACCGGGAGCCTTGGCCGCGTTTTTCGGCGGACCGGCGGACCGGGCGTCGACGTTTCCGCACCCCGCCGCGAGCACGCCGATCACCAGCACGCCCGCCGCGACCCGATCCGAAGCTCCCATACCCGAAGATCTGCGACCCGACACAGTCCCCGAAACAGTGATCTACCGGAAGGAGGCCCGCCATGATCAGCTTTTTCCCTCACCTGCCCGACCGCGTACGTGTCCCCGGGACTCCGCACACGAACGGCCCGGCCCGGCAAGCCGCCCATAGTCCACAACAAGCACAAGGTGGACTGCCGCGCGAGAAGAAGGCCGGAAACAACGAAAGTCGACGTTCGAAAGAACGTCGACTTCGTCTGGAAAGCGGGTGCGCCGTCAGGGACTTGAACCCCGAACCCGCGGATTAAGAGTCCGCTGCTCTGCCAATTGAGCTAACGGCGCTTTGTCATCAGTCTTCGCTGGCAACAGGGATAACTCTAGCAGCACCCCGTCCGTGCTCAGGACGCTCCGTCCGGCTACCCGAACTTCACCTGTGAGCCGCTGACCCGCAACATCACCCCGGATCCGGTCACCGACAGGCTGTCGAACCGCATCCCCAGCGGAAGCCCGTTCACCGGGACCGTGAAGTCGAGATCATCACCCAGTCCGCCCAGGTCGAACCCCTCGGCGGAGAGCGCCTTCACGCGGATGTTGTTCCCCTCCTTCGTCACCGAGGCGATCGCCGTCGCGTCCAGCCCGAACGCCCCGACCTTGGCCTTGATCTTGTCCGGGCCGTCCGCCTGGAGGTCCAGCCCGCTCCCGCCCGCCTTCGCGAGATCGCCGAACCCCACATACGCGGCCCCCGTGATTTCGCCGAGCGTCCCGCTCTGGTAGTTCGACTTCAGCCGCACGTCCGTCGCCCGCACGTCCAGCCGCGTCACGCTCACCGGCCCGGCCGGGATGTTCTTCGCCTTGAGCCGCACGTCCCCGAAGTGCCGCCCCGCGACCTGCGTCAGGAACGGGAACCCCTCGATGGTCACGTCCGGCTTGGTGGGGAAGCCCTGCTTCTTGATCTGCCCGGCCAGCGTGTCCTCGGTGACCCACAGCGCGACCCGGTCCCCGACCACCGCCAGAAGCACCAGCGCCACCAGGACGACCAGGAGCACGATCGGCCACCGCCGCCGCCGGGGCCGAGGCAGCCGATCCACCCGGGTGACCGCCGCGCTCACGCCCCCCACCTCCCCACCGAGGAAGCCCCACGAGCCCCCACCTGGCGCGTCTCACCCGTCGCGCCCACGCCGACCCCACGCACACCCACTCGTCCGACCACCCTCATCGACATCCCCACCCCGTCCTCAAACGGCCCGAACCAGACTCGAACGACGGGAGCCGCAACATCCACCCGCGGGGACGACTTCGACCACACCCGGCCACCCCGGCCCCACGACGCGACGAGCGGAGGGCGGTTCAGGACGCCCCCTGAGCGTGGCGCGATCGACACCGGAGGCGGCAGCGCTCTTGAGTGACGGGGGACGTGATCAGGGGCGGAGCACGATGTCGAGGCGGAGCGGGGTGCTGGGGCGGGAGTGATCGGCCGGACCGGGCGCGCCCGTGTCCTCGGGGAGCGGCCTGTTCCGGTCGGCATGAACTCATGCAAAGCCGCCGAATGCGTCCTGTCAATGGCGGGTACGACGTCCTACACTCCGGGCATGACGGCGGGCGGTCCCTCAGCGGGGTCCATGGCACCGCCGCTCCTGGTCGTCCGGACACGGGAGCGGATCCACAGGCTGCGTCCGGGCGGAACCTACGGGGTCGGGCGCGACCCGCAGTCGGCCATCGTCCTGACCGACGCCCGGGTCTCCTGGCACCACGCGATCCTGCGGTCGGGCCCGGACGGGTGGACGATCGAGGACGCGGGCAGCCGGAACGGCGTCTTCCTCGACGGCCGGCGCGTCCAGCGGATGACGCTCGACGGTGACCACCTCTTCCACCTCGGGAACGCCGTCGACGGCGCCCCGCTCGCCTGCTCGGCCGCCCAGCCCCCCGACCCGAGACCCGGCGTCGACCGCAACCCGAGCCACGTCTTCCAACTCCCGCAACCCCGCCCCGCGGACCCGGGACGCGCCCGCAACGCACAACCCGCCCCGAGCCAGAGCCGTCCACCGACGCCCCAGGACCAAGGCCGACCCCAGCCGCCGGGCGCCGGCCAACCCCCGCCCCCAGGCCGCGCGAGGAGCGCCGGTCCCGCAGAAGACAAACGACTCGCCCCGGACCCGACCCCCAGACAAGGCTCCAATCGCGCCGAGGCCCAAAGCCTCGCCGGTCCGGAGGCCCGGCAACCCGCGCGAGGTGGTGGGTTCGGGCGAGGGCGGGACGTCCGCGCGGACGTTCAGGCGGTGCGGATCGGACGGTCGCCGGACAACGACGTCGTGGTGCCGGACCTGGTGGTGTCGCGGTACCACGCCGAGTTGCGGGTGACCGGGGTCGGGCGTGCCGAGATCAGGGACCTGGGAAGCCACAACGGGACGTACGTCAACGGGGTCCGGATCGACCGGGCGGTGCTGACCGAGGAGGATCTGCTCGGGATCGGGCACGCCACGTTCCGGCTGGTGGGGAACGAGCTGCGGGAGTTCGTGGACACGGGCGACGTGTCCTTGCTCGTGCAGGACCTCACCGTGCGGACGCCCGAGGGCAAGGTGCTGCTGGACGGGGTCGGGTTCCCGATTCCCGAGCGGTCGCTGGTCGCGGTGATCGGGCCGTCCGGGGCGGGCAAGTCCACGCTGCTCGGCGCGGTGACCGGGACGCGGCCCGCCACCGAGGGGACCGTCCGCTACGACAGCCGTGACCTGTACGCCGACTACGACGAGCTCCGGCACCGGATCGGGCTCGTGCCGCAGGAGGACATCCTGCACACCCAGCTCGCGACGCGGCAGGCGCTGCTGTACGCGGCGGAGCTGCGGTTCCCCGGGGACACCCGGCGGGACGAGCGGGAGCGGCGGGTGGACGAGGTGCTGGCCGAGCTGAGCCTCACCCCGCATGCCGGCACGCGCATCGACAAGCTGTCGGGCGGCCAGCGCAAACGCGTGTCGGTGGCGCTCGAGCTGCTGACGAAGCCGTCGCTCCTCTTCCTGGACGAGCCGACGTCGGGTCTCGACCCCGGCCTGGACAAGACGGTCATGGAACTGCTGGGGGACCTGGCGCACGACGGCCGGACGGTCATCGTCGTCACCCACAGCACGGAGAACCTCAACACGTGCGACCGGCTGCTGGTGCTCGTCCCCGGCGGACGCATGGCCTACTACGGCCCGCCCGAGGAGGGGCTCCGGCACTTCGGCGCCAACGCGTGGGCCGAGGTGTTCCAGGCGTTCGACCGCGAGCCCGACCGCGACTGGGCCGGAGAGTTCCGCACGTCCCCGCGCTGGTCCCGGTACGTGGGGCACGGGATGGGCGGCGCGGTCGAGCCGACCGACGCCACTCCGCCCGCTCCTCCGCCGCCGCGCCAGAGCAAGTTCGCCCAGCTCTCCACGCTGTGCCGCCGCTACCTGTCGGTCATCACCTCCGACCGCTCCTATCTGGTGCTGCTCGGCCTGATGCCGCTGATCATGGGCGGGCTGATCGCCGCGATCCCCGCCCCCAAGGGCCTCACCGGGCCGCCCGGCAGCAACGCGGACGCGGCGTCCAAGCTGATGGTGCTGATCTTCGCGTCGTGCTTCGTCGGCACCGGCAACGCCGTCCGCGAGCTGGTGAAGGAACGCACGATCTACCGCAGGGAACGCGCCGCCGGCCTCTCCGCGGGCGTCTACCTCACCTCCAAACTCCTGGTCCTCGGACTGATCACGACCCTCCAGGCCGTCGTGCTGGTCGGCATCGGCCTCGCCGGGGTGAAGCTGCCCCCGTCCGGCGTCTTCACCTCCCCGTTCCTGGAGCTGGTCCTCGCCACCGGCCTGCTGGGCCTGGTCGCGATGACCCTCGGCCTGCTGGTGTCGGCGTCGGTGAACAGCTCCGAGAAGACCCTTCCGCTGCTGATCGTCCTGTCCATGGCCCAGCTCGTGCTCTGCGGCGCCCTGGTGCGCCTCGCGGGCAAACCCGGCCTCGAACAGGTCGCCTGGCTGGCCCCGTCCCGCTGGGGCCTGGCCGCCGCGGCGGCCACCGTCGACCTCGGCCACATCATCCCGTCGACGCTGAAGCCCGACAGCGTCTGGCTGCCCCACCTGAACACCTGGGCCCTGGACATGGGCGTCCTCGCCGGACTCGGCCTCGTCTTCACCGTCCTCGCCTGGTGGCAGCTCGAACGCCTCCGCCCCAAGCGCCGCCGCGGCCGCCTCTGACCACCACCCCGCACTACCGCGGGCCCGAGGCAACCCGATGCGGTCCGCATGTACGAGCGGGAGGGATACCGGCACATCCCTCTCCTGCCGGCATACCAAAAGCTCACCTTTTCTATCTGTATGGCCAAAGACCTGCCATGATCCGAGGGCATGGCGCTGAAACCTGCCTTTGTCGAGTTCGCGACCTGCACCCCGCCGTGTACGCACAACGCCGTCCTCCAGGTTGGAGACGTTCCGTCCTTGACCAGTCCCGGGCTGCTCGGCGCTGGGCAGAGTGTCCGGGTGGAGTTCCAGGTGGACGAGGCTCCGGACGGGTCCTCGGACGACGTCCCGGACGAGGCGACGCTGAAGATCCGCGCGGTCGTGGAGAAGGACGGGTCGCGCCCCGGGTTCGCCCCACTGGACGTTCTGGTCAACGGCGAGCCGCTGGTCTCACGCTTCCGTCTCCCAGGAGGCAGGGAGGTCCCGCAGATGCTCCCGGTCGCCATACCGGGGGACACCCTGCGCGGAGGCACGAACGTCCTCGAACTACGGGTGGGAGAGGACGCGCGGGCGGGGCTGAGCCTGATCGCCCTCCTGATCGAGGACGTCCGGCACCCCGGCGCCGCCGAGCGCCTGTACTGGGGCGACCCCACCGTTCACGCCTTCGAGTTCGCCACCCGGATACGGCCGAAGGACGGCGAGTGGTCTCCAGGGCCGCCGCTGCGGTTCTACTTCGACACAGGGATGAAGCCCCGGCCTTCCACGCTGGAGTGGCACCACTGGGACGGTGGGAGGACGGGCATCCTGTTCACTCCCAACATGGACAAGTTCTTTGGGGGAGGGCAGAGGGCGGACTCCGGCGAGCCGTTCGAGGTCAGGGGCGAGCAGCGGGACCAGCGCGCCGAGCCGCACGGTGAACCCCAGCGGTTCGTGACCCGCTACTCCCAGCGCATGGCGTGGCGTGACCTCCAGGAGAGCGGAGGCGAGTTCCGCTTCCTCCTGGACGACGGATCCGGTCCCATCAAGCGAGTGAAGTGGCATGACCGGGCCGGTGGAGAGGGGGCCATCCAGTTCACGCGGGACGGGCGGTCCTTCAGCGGCTTCCAGAGACGTCCCGACGAAGGCTGGGAGAGCTTCGAAGGCATCCCCGAGGACGACCCGCGGCTCACCGAGCCGCCCCCCGAGCCCGTCGATGTCAGGCAGGCCCTCCAGGACTTCGCCGAGTCCGCCGCCGACCGCCTGAACACCTGGCTCCGCAAGCTCTGAGACCACGAAGGCCGAACGACACTCGGACGATCACCGCCGATCGGCGCGAGAATCCGGCGGGATCGTGGGTAGGTTTCCGGGCATGCCGGAGGAATCCCAGGTCAGCCTGGTCGTGAACGGCCGGACGCGCCGGATCGCCGTGGACACCCGCACGTCCGTGCTCGACCTGCTGCGCGAGCGGCTGGGCGTGACCGGGCCGAAGAAGGGCTGCGACCAGGGCCAGTGCGGAGCCTGCACCGTCCTGCTCGACGGGCGCCGGGTGAACGCCTGCCTGGTCCTCGCCGTCGCCGCGGACGGATCGCGGGTCACCACCGTCGAGGGCCTGGCGGACGAGGACGGGCCGTCCGCGCTCCAGACCGCCTTCGTCGAGGCCGACGCGCTCCAGTGCGGCTACTGCACGCCAGGCCAGCTCTGCTCGGCGGCCGGGATGCTCGACGAGGCCAAGGACGGCTGGCCCAGCGCCGTCACCGGCGATCTCGCCGAGCCCCCGGAGCTCACCGACGAGGAGATCCGCGAGCGCATGAGCGGGAACCTGTGCCGCTGCGGCGCCTACGTCAACATCGTCGAGGCCATCAGGAGGGCGGCCGAATGAGGCCCTTCGCGTACGAGCGAGCCGCGACACCGGACGAGGCCGTCGCGCAGCACACCGAAGGCGCTGCCTACCTCGGCGGCGGGACGAACCTGGTGGACCTCATGCGCCTCGGCGTCGCCGTCCCGTCCCGCATCGTGGACGTCACGCACCTGCCCCACGCCCAGATCGAAACCGACGGGGACGGGCTGCTCATCGGCGCGACCGTCCGGAACTCGGATCTCGCGGCGCACGCGGTCGTCCGCGAGCGGTTCCCCATGCTGGCGCGGGCGGTGCTGTCAGGCGCGTCCGGCCAGATCAGGAACATGGCGACGGTCGGCGGGAACCTGCTGCAACGCACCCGCTGCCCCTACTTCCAGGACGTCACGCGCCCCTGCAACCGCCGCGAGCCCGGGACGGGATGCCCCGCGCGTGAAGGCGAGCACGAGAACCTCGCTGTCCTCGGCCACACGCAGGACTGCGTCGCGACGCACCCGTCCGACATGGCCGTCGCGCTCGCCGCCCTGGACGCGAGGGTCCGCATCCACGGCCGAGGCGAAACCGACCTCGACGGCCTCTACGGCGACGATCCGGCCCGCGACTCGACCCTCCGCCCGGGCGATCTGATCACGCACGTCCACGTCCCGCCGCTCGCCATGCCCGGCACCTACAGGAAGGTGCGTGAGCGCGCGTCGTTCGCGTTCGCCCTGGTCTCGATAGCCGCCGCCCTGGACGTCACCGACGGCGTCGTCCGCGACTGCCGCATCGCCCTGGGCGGCGTGGCCGCGAAACCGTGGCGCGCCCGCCGAGCCGAAGCGGCCCTGCGCGGCGGACCCGCCACCGAGGACGCCTTCACCCGCGCCGCCGAAGCCGAGCTGGCCGCCGCCGAACCGCTGCGCGACAACGGATACAAGATCCCGCTCGCCCGCAACCTGATCGTCCGCACCCTCGGAGAGCTGGCGTGACCCGCCCCGAACCCTTTCCGACCTGCCAGGGGGAACGCCGTGACCCGTATCGAGGCCTATGACAAGGTGACCGGCGCCGCCCGGTACGCCTACGAGTTTCCGGCCGAGAACGTCGCGTACGCCGCGGCCGTCCTCTCGACCATCGCCTGCGGCGAGATCGACGAGGTGGACGCCGACGTGGTGCTCGCGATGCCGGGCGTCCTGACCGTCCTGTCCTGCGAGAACGCGCCGCGGCTCACCAGGGATCCCCGCGAGGGCGAGCTGGCCGTGTTCCAGAGCCGCAAGGTCTCCTACCGGGGACAGCTCGTCGCCGTGGTGATCGCCGAGACCAGCGAGACGGCGCACGAGGCCGCCCGCCTCCTCCGCGTCGTGTACCGCGACCAGCGCGCTCCCGGCCTCGACCTGAGAACCCCGGCCGAGTCCCAGGACGACAAGCCGTACGGTGCGCCGGTCGAGATGGGCGACCCGGACGCCGCGTTCGCCGACTCCCCGGTCAAGGTGGACGCGACCTACCGAACCCCAGCGGAACACAACAACCCGATGGAACCGCACGCCACTCTCGCCTACTGGGAAGGTGAGACCCGCCTGACCGTGCACGACGCCAACCAGGGCCCGAGCCGCGTCCGCGCCACCCTCGCGCGGCTCCTCGGCCTGGACGAGCGGAACGTGCGCGTGATCGCCTCGCACGTGGGCGGCGGGTTCGGGTCGAAGGGGACGGCCCGTCCGAACGTCGTCGTCGCGGCGCTGGCGTCGCGCGCGGTCGGACGTCCCGTCCGGTTCGCGGTGACCCGTCGGCAGATGTACGCGATCACCGGCTACCGGACGCCGACCGTCCAGCGCGTCAGGCTCGGCGCGGACACCACCGGACGCCTCACCGTCATCGCGCACGAGGCCAACGAGCTGACCTCCACCGTCAGCCGCTTCACCGAGGACTCCACCAACCCGTCCCGTGTCATGTACCAGGCACCGCACCGCCGTATGGCCGGACGCCTCGCCGCCTTGGACGTGCCCAGCCCGTCCTGGATGCGCGGCCCCGGTGAGACCCCAGGCATGTTCGCCTTGGAATGCGCCATGGACGAACTCGCCACGACCCTCGGCATAGACCCGATCGAACTCCGCATACGCAACGAGCCCGAAACCGACCCCACAACAGGACGCCCCTTCAGTTCCCGCAACCTCATCGCATGCCTACGCGAAGGCGCTCGCCGCTTCGGCTGGGAGGCCCACAAAGGAAAAGGGTTGGGTGTGGCCGCCGCGACCTTCCCTGTGTACCGAAGCGGAAGTCAGGCCACGGCACGCCGCGAATCCAACGGCCGCTACACCGTTCGGATAGCCGCCGCGGACATCGGCACTGGAGCGCGCACCGCACTCACCCGGATCGCCGCCGAAGCCCTCGACGTCCAGCCCAACGCCGTAACGGTCGAGATCGGCGACAGCGACCTCCCCAAGGCACCCCTCGCCGGAGGCTCGATGGGGACGGCGAGCTGGGGCACGGCCATCGTGCGCGCGTGCGAGAAGCTGCTGGCCGACCCCACCGCGCGCGAAGCGTCCGCCGACACCACCGCCGAGGTCCAGGAGGATTCCGGCTACTCCCGCCACGCGTTCGGCGCGCACTTCGCCGAAGTGCGCGTGGACCGCGCCACGGGCGAGATCCGTGTCGCGCGGCTCCTCGGCGTCTACGCCGTCGGACGCGTCGTCGACCCCGTCCTGGCCCGGTCCCAGTTCGTCGGCGCCATGACGATGGGCGTCGGCATGGCGCTCACCGAACGGTCCGTCCTCGACCGCGACGGCGGCTTCCTGAACACCGACCTCGCCCAGTACCACGTCCCGACCAGCGCGGACGTCCCGTCCATCGAGGCCGTCTGGCTGGACGAGCACGACCCACACCTCAACCCGATGGGCACCAAGGGCATCGGCGAGATCGGCATCGTCGGCACCGCGGCCGCCATCGCGAACGCCGTCCACGACGCCACCGGGGTCCGCTTCCGCGACCTCCCGCTGACCCCCCGGACCGTCCTCCCGCACCTGGACCGCCTCCGCACCTGAACGGGGACGTCCCGCCCCGCCTCACCTGGCCGGGGTCACGGGCGGAGGACGGCCTCCACGGCCTCCTCGACGGTCGGCCAGATCCCCAGGTACCGGGTGATCCGCCCGTCCCGCAGGACGCGGAGGAGGTCTTCGAGCCGGCAGCAGAAGGCCAGCCGGCAGCCCACGGCGTCCGCGTGCCGGACGGCCTGCATCAGCGACCGCAGGCATCCGGTGTCGCAGAACGCGACCCCGTCCAGGCTCACCACGAGCGGCAGGTCGCTCTCGGTCAGCTGGCAGAAGAGCTCGGCCTCCAGGGCCGGCATGCTGGCCGCGTCGAGGTCGCCGTAGAGGGCGACGACGCGGTGGTCCGGATTGCGGACCACGATCGCCTGGTAGTCGTCCATCGCCTCGCCCCTGTCCACCGCGGCGGCGGTCGCCTCCCGCCGGGGCGGGGTGCCCTCCAGTGAACCAGGAACGCTTCCGGCGGGACGGGTGCTCGACGAAGAAAACGCGAAAGCCCCGGGCGTCGAAACGAGCCCGGGGCTTTCGTAGCGGGTGCGCCGTCAGGGACTTGAACCCCGAACCCGCGGATTAAGAGTCCGCTGCTCTGCCAATTGAGCTAACGGCGCGTTGTCGTTCCGGGCTGCTCTGCGGCCTCCCTGGCGACGAGACAGAGATTAGCAGGGCCTCGCCCCCCTGCGCGAATCGGTTTATCCAACCCCACGCCCCCGGGCCGTCCACCCCCCGGAACGCCGCCATCCGCGCCCCCGAAGGACGTTGATCACGTCGCCCCGAGGGACCACCGCGGCCTGGAGAACGCGATCACAACGCGCACAGGAGGGCCCTTCGCGATCGCGAGGGTCAGTCGCGGCTGGGGAGGACGCTGACCATGCCGCGCCAGAAGGCGATGGCGGTGGCGCGGGAGCTGACGCCGAGCTTGGCGTAGATCCGGTTCACGTGGTTCTTGACGGTCTTCTCGCTGAGGAAGAGCTGCCGGGCGATCTCGCCGTTGGAGCGTCCGGTGGCGATCAGGTCCATCACCTCGGACTCGCGGGCGGACAGGCCCATGCTGATCCGGCTCGCGTCCCGGACGCCGCGCAGGACGTCGCGGGCGGTGAACGCGCCCGGGACCAGGTGGCCGCAGGCGCCGCCGCGCACGGCCGAGTCGACCGCGGTGGGGTCGTCCGGTCCGGCGAGGACGAACACGCGGGCGGCGCGGGCCAGCTCGGCGGTGCGTCCGGCACGCGCGGCGGACGCGTCCAGCAGGACGATGTCGGGCCGCAGCCGGCCGGCCAGCTCGACCGCCGCGGCGGCCTGCTCGGCCTCGGCGACCACGTTCAGCTCGTCGCTGGCCGACAGCAGGCGGGCGACGTCCGCTCTGGCGGAGGCGTCACCGCCCACCACCAGTACGCGAAGGGGGGCCGTCTCGTCCACGCTCATCCCGTCTCCGGTGGTCGCGTTCACGGTGGGCAGTGCAGGGCAGGAGCATAACCCGACGATCATTCGGATACCACGGGGTCCGGCGGACGCACGGTTCCCGTCCGCGCCTCCCGAGGCCCCGCCACACGACCGATCGGAGGCATTTGCCCAGTTCATCCGTCGTCTCGCGCCCCCCACGCCACCGCACACGACATCCGAACCGACTCGCAACAACCTTCAACCGAACGCGTAAGAACGCCGTCCGGCACTGGCCGATTGCGGTTCCTCGGCCGAGGCGGGTCGCCGGACGGTCGTGGCTCGCTGGCCGGGGGGAGGCCGGTGCGGGAGACTGGCCCGCAATGATCTCGACGAAGCGCCCCAAATGAGCACGCACCAGTACCTTCCGCCCGCGTTCATCCTCTTCGGCCTGCTCTTCGCCGGGGCGGGCGTGTACAGCATTCGCAAGACCCGGTACCTGCGGAGACACGGGCACCGCGTCCCCGGCGTCGTCGACCGGCTGAAGTTCGAGCGGGGGTCGCAGACCGGCGGCAACTACTACCCCGTCCTGCACTTCCACACGCTGGACGGCTCGTTCGTCCAGACCGAGTCCGACGTGGGGACGAACCCGGCCCGCTCCCGTCCCGGCGACCAGGTGACCGTCGTCTACGACCCGGCCCGTCCCGACCGCGCCCGCCCGGAGAACCTCCTCGGAGTGGGCACCGTGATGGGCGTCGTGTTCATCCTCCTCGGCGCGGGCGCGAGCAGCATCGGCGCCCTGATCACGATCAGCACCTACTCCTGATCAACGGCCCGGCCGAGCCGGACGGGCAGCGCCCCCAGCTGCCACACGCCCGGCACCCGCGTCCGGGCGATCTCGTCCCTCGGGACGGCCAGGGAGAGCTCCGGGTACCGCGCGAGGAGGGCGGTGAACGCGACCTCGGCCTCCTGGCGGGCGAGGGCCGCGCCCAGGCAGTAGTGGATGCCGTGCCCGAAGCCGACATGGGCCTCGCGGCGCCCGTCCGGCTGGCGGGTGATGTCGAACCGGTGCGGGTCGTCGAAGCGGCGCGGGTCGAAGTTGGCGGAGACGAGGCTGGCCTGGACGGGCGAGCCCTTCCGCAGGATCCGGCCGCCGATCACGACGTCCTCGGTCGCGAACCGGAACCGGGTGGCCTGCACCGGCCCGCACCAGCGCATCAGCTCGTGGACGGCCCCCGGCATCAGCCCGGACGGGTCGGCGCGCAGCCGTTCGAGCTGGTCAGGGTGGTCCAGCAGCGCCACGATCCCGTTCCCGATCAGGTGCGCGGTCGTCTGGTGCCCGGCCAGGACGAGCGCCAGCACCATCGTGACCAGCTCGAACCCGCTGAGCGCCGAGCCGTCCTCGTCGTGCGCCCGGATCAGCGCGGTGAGCAGGTCGTCGGCGGGCTCGGCGCGGCGCCGCGGGATCAGCTCGCGGATGTAGTCGACGATGCCCGCGACGGCGGCGCCCATGCCCTGCGGCTCGTCCTGGCGGAGCAGGGCGGCGCCCCACACCCGCCACAGCTCGCGGTCCTCCTCGGGGATGCCGACCAGCTCGCAGATCACCGTGATCGGCAGCGGGTAGGCGAAGTGCTCCACGAGGTCCACCACGCCGTCGCCGGCGGGCAGCCGGTCGAGCAGCCCGTCGGTGATCTCCTGGACGCGGGGCCGCATCTCCTGGACGCGCCGGGGCGTGAACGTCTTGGCGACCAGCCGCCGCAGCCGCAGGTGATCGTCCCCGTCGACGTCGAGGACGGTGCCGAGCAGGTACGGCACGTACTCGTCCGCGATGCCCACGCTCCGGACCGTCGCCTCCCGGACGTCCTTCAGCCCGAGCCCCGGCACGTTCGCCGGGCTGTTGACGAACCGCCGGTCGCCCAGCACCGACCGGACGTCCTCGTAGCGGGTGACGAGCCACAGCGGCGACCCCGCCCCGCCGAAGGCGACCTGCACCATGGGCGACCGCTCGCGCAGCAGGGAGTACCCCCGGAACGGGTCGCGCAGCAGGTCGGCGTCCATCAGGTCCACGGTCACGGGGTTGGTCACGGTGTTCTCTCCGTCGCTGTCACGCTCCGGGCGACCCCTCCCGGCGGTCGCCCGAACGCTGCGGAACGATGCGTCCTGTCCATGTGTAACCGCAGCCACGGGCCGTCACCCTGACCCCAAGGGCCCCACTACCACCACGGCCCCGCCACCTTCCCGTGCCTCCCGGGGGTGGTGCCAGGGCCACCCCGAAGACGGCAGCCAGTGGTATCGGCCCGGAGGGGTGTCCACCGGTCTACTCGATCACATGAGGAAAACGGGGATGAGACGCCCATTGGTGCTCACTGCGGCCGTCCTGGCGGCATCCGTGGCGGTGGGGACCGCGGCCGCTTCGGCGGCGCAGACGACGGCGACGCGGAAGCCCGCCACGCGGACAGGGCCCGCCGATCCGCTTCCGCCGCTGGACCCGGCGATGCTGCGAGCCGCCATCGGAGGTCTGCCCAACGCGACGGTGACCGGAGCCCTGGCCAAGGTGACCGGACCGGCCGGGCAGTGGAGCGGGACGTCCGGTGTCGGGAACGTCCGGACCGGGACGCCCGTGCCGCTGGACGGCACGTTCCGGGCGGGCAGCATCTCGAAGGTGTTCACCGCCGTGGTCGTCCTGCAGCTCGCCGCCGAGCACAGGATCGACCTCGACCAGAGCGTCCAGCACTACATGCCGGGGCTGCTGCCCGCGAAGTATCCGCGGGTCACTGTCCGGCAGCTGCTCGACCACAGCAGCGGCCTGCCCACGAGCGGCCACCTCGGGGAACCGCAGGGGGACCCGAACCGCTGGTTCGTCGACCACCGCTTCGACAGCTGGACGCCGCGGCAGATCGTCACCGACGCGATGACCACGCCCATGGACTTCCCGCCCGGCACCAGCCAGCGCTACAACGGCCTCAACTACTACGTCGCCGGAATGCTCATCGAGAAGGCGACCGGACGCTCCTACGCCGACGAGGTGCGGCAGCGCGTCCTCCGGCCGCTGAACCTCCGCTCCACCTACGTCCTCGACCGCCGCGACCCGCGCCTCCCCGGCCGCCACTCGCACGGCTACGTGGCCGTGACCGAGAACGGCGGGACCGTCCTGCATGACGTGTCGGAGCAGAGCCCCTATCCGTGGGCCGAGGGCGGAGTGATCTCCAGTGGGGACGACCTGACCCGCTTCATCCGCGCGATCTTCCAGGGACGCGTAGTGCCGCGTTCCATGATGGGCGCCATGTTCACCGTCCCGGACGTGAAGTACGCCGACGGCTCCCACTGCAACATGGGATCCGACACCGGGCACGCCTGCTTCAGCGCGGGCCTGATGAGGCTGACCCTGCCGAACGGCGTGACGGTCTGGGGCAAGACCGGCTCCCGTCCCGGCTACACCAGCGGCATGTTCGCCACCCGCGACCTGCGCCGCGTCGCCGTCTACTCGATCAACCCCACGGGCAACAAGGACGGCTCGGAGGCGCCCTACGTCATGAAGCTCGCCGCGGCCACCTTCGACCCGGACCTGATGCCGAAGTAAGGAGAAAAGACGAAGGGGCCGAATCCGATCTTCCCGGATTCGGCCCCTTCGGAGCTGGGGTGAGTGAGGGGACTTGAACCCCCGACATCTTGGACCACAACCAAGTGCTCTGCCAGCTGAGCTACACCCACCATGACCGGGGCTTGCCCGGCGAGAATCAGTGTAGCGGTTCGCGGGGGGTGGTCGCGCCCCCGATTTCCGGAGCGGTCCCGGTCAGGCCTGGGAGAGGATCTCGTCGGCCAGGGCGCGGGCGTGCTCGGAGTCCGGGCCGGGCTGCGGGACGAAGACCGCCGCGCGGTAGTAGCGGAGCTCGACGATCGACTCGGTGATGTCCGCGAGGGCGCGGTGGCCGCCCTTCTTCTCCGGGCTGGCGAAGTAGGCGCGCGGGTACCAGCGGCGGGAAAGCTCCTTGATCGACGAGACGTCGACCATGCGGTAGTGGAGGTGGCCGTCCAGGGCGGGCATGTCGCGGGCCAGGAAGGAGCGGTCGGTGGCGATGGAGTTGCCGCAGAGCGGGGCCTTCTTCGGCTCCCGGACGTGCTTGCGGACGTAGTCCAGGACGGTCTGCTCGGCCTCGGCGAGGGTGACGCCGCCGGGCAGGACGTCCAGCAGGCCCGACGAGGTGTGCATGTCGCGCACGATCTTGCTCATCTGGGTGAGGGACTCCTGCGGCGGCTTGATCACCACGTCGACGCCCTCGTCGAGGATGTTCAGCTCGCTGTCGGTGACCAGTGCGGCTATCTCGATCAGCGCGTCGTTGCGCAGGTCGAGGCCGGTCATCTCACAGTCCACCCATACGAGCCGCTCATTCATGGGTTCACCATACGGCCCCTCGGAGGGCGGTGGGTCATCCGGATTGGAACGTGGCCAGGATGTGCCCGGGGACCGGGATGCCCGGCCGGAGCGCGGGATCGGGGACCGGTTCGCCGTAGGTCGTCCGGACCGGGACGACGCCCGCCCAGATGTCGAGCGCGTGATCTTCCGGCTCGTCTCCCGGGGCGCCCTCGCGGATCTTGACCGACGCCTCGTCCAGGGGGAGGGCGAGGACGGCGGTCTCGGCGATCTCCTTGCGGGTGGGCGCGCGGGTGGCGTCCCACTGGCCGGGGGCGACGTTCTCCACGACCGCGCGCAGGCCGAGGAGCTTCTCGTCCGTGCCGGTGACCAGGCGCGGGACGCCGTAGATCATCGCACTGCGGAAGTTCACCGAGTGGTGGTTGGCCGAGCGGCTGAGGACCAGGCCGTCCACGTGCGTGACGGTGACGCAGATCTCGCTCCCCGGGGCCGCCAGCAGGCTGGACGCGCCGGAGGACCCGTGCAGGTAGAGGGTGTCCCCGTCGCGTCCGTAGGCGGTGGGCAGGACGCGCGGCGAGCCGTCCACCACGATCCCCATGTGGCAGACGCACCCCGCGTCGAGGACGGCGTGGAGGTCGGCCCTCTCGGCCCGTCCGCGGTCGCGCTTGCGGCCGAGGCGGGTGCGGTCGGTGCTGGACAGGTCCGGGGCCGGCGCGCTGTTCGTTGGGCTCATGGAAATACGCTAGGAGGCGAGTGGACTGGGAAGAAGGGCCACTTCAGAGCGATTCCGGGAGACCACTTTGGCGATGTTCGACCTGCCGCTCACCGTGGACCGGGAGCGGGCCGAGCCGCTCGGCGCCCAGCTCGCCGGGCAGCTGCGGGCGGCGCTGCGGGACGGACGGATCGTCGCGGGGGAGCGGCTGCCGTCCGGGCGGGCGCTCGCGGCGGCGCTCGGCGTCAGCCGGACGGTGGTCACCGAGGCGTACGGGCAGCTGTACGCGGAGGGCTGGCTGGAGGGACGGCACGGGTCCGGCACGTACGTGACCGAGATCGTCCCGGCGCCGCGTCCGGCCTGGGACGGCCCGGAGCCGCACGAGCGGTCCGTGCCCGACGGCGTGATCGATCTGCGGCCCGGCGCGTCATGGGTCGGCGGCCTGGACGGCCCGGCGTGGCGGCGCGCGTGGCGGATGGCGGCGGCGGCCGTCCCGTCCGCGCGCCCGGACCCGCGCGGGCGGCCCGCCCTCCGCGCGGCGCTGGCCGAGCACATGCGGCGCAGCCGCGGGGTGTCCTGCGCGGCGGACGCCGTCGTCGTCACCCGCGGCATCGGCAACGGGCTGGACCTGCTCGCCGCGACCGTCCTGCGTCCCGGCGACCGCGTCGGCGTCGAGGACCCGGGCTGGGCCCGCGCCCGGACGGTGCTGACCGCGCGCGGCATGACGCCCGTCCCGTGCCCGGTCGACGAGCACGGCCTCGTCGTGGACGCGCTGCCCGACGACCTGCGCATGGTGTACACGACGCCGTCCCACCAGTACCCGCTGGGCGGCGTCCTGCCGGTGCCGCGGCGGCAGGCGCTGCTGGCGTGGGCGCGGCGCACCGGCGCGCTGGTCGTGGAGGACGACTACGACGGCGAGTTCCGCTACGACGTCGCGCCGCTGCCCGCGCTGTTCGACCTGGACCCCGAGGTCGTGGTGCACCTCGGCACCACCGCCAAGATCCTCACCTCGGACGTGGGGGTGGGCTGGCTGGTGGCCCGCCCGGAGCTGGCGGCGGCCGTCGCGCGCCGCCGGATCGAGCTCGCCGACCGGACGGCCGCGGTGTCCCAGGAGGCCGTCCGGCTGCTGCTGGAGCGCGGCGACCTGGAGCGGCACCTCCGCCGGATGCGCGCCGAGTACGCCCGCCGCCGCGCCGTGGTGACCGAGGAGCTCGCCGGGCTGCCGCTGGTCGGCGACACCGCCGGGCTGCACCTGGTGGTGTCGCTGCCGCCGGGCCGCGCCGAGGCGATCGCCGCCGAGGCCGTCCGGCACGGCGTCCTGCTGGACGTCCTGGAGCACCACCACGCCGGTCCGGCGCGGTTCTCCGGGCTGGTCATCGGGTACGGCGCGGTCTCGGGACGGGCCGAACTCCGCACGGGCTGCGCCCTCGTCCGCCGCCTCGTCACCTCAGCCTCCGCCGCGGCCTGACGGGGCCTGCGGGACGGGGCGACGGCCGGGGCGTGACCGTGGCGGTGCGAGCGCGGCGGCGGGGACCTCTCCTAGTGAGCGTTGACCGGGACGGGGCGGGGGGCCGGCGGGGGCGTGGGAGGGGCCGCGCGGGTGAGGAGTGTTCTGCGGGAGCCGTTGCCGAGCGGCCCGTCTTCACCCGCGGCCGGGCGCGGGCGGGCGAGTGCGGGGAGCGCGGTTTCGGGGCCGGTGAGGCGGCGGACGTCGATGCCTCCCGGGTCGGGCCGGACGACGTCCGGCACCTGGGACGCGCCGAAGTGCCCGCCGCGCGCCCAGGCCCGGCGTTCGCGGCGGGACTCGTAGGACTGCGGCGTCGGCAGCGGCGGCCCGGCGGGCCAGCGGCGCGCGACGCCCCAGCCGTCCAGCCAGCGCAGGATCGGGTCGAGGCCGGTCAGCGGGCCGCCGGTGAACGGCTCGCGGGCCTCCCCGACGACCATGATCTGCGTGCAGATCCGGCCCTCGCGCGCGGGTCCGGAGTCGGCCCCGGGGCCGTCCTCGGCGAGCGCGAGGGACGCCCGGAGGATCGGGATCTGCTGGACGAGCTCGCCCGAGAGCGGGTTCCAGACCAGGTGCGCGGGGCGTCCGATCTTGGCGAGGTCGGCGGCGAGCGATCGCGCCGACACGGCGCGCGGATCGGATCCGCTGGTCAGCCAGACGGCCCGGGGGGCTCCGCCCCGCAGGGCGCCGCCGTCCTGTCGTGCCGGCAGCCGGACGGCTGCGGGCAGCCATGCGTCGGCCACGGTGCGTCCCCCCCAATGGGGCGCGTGTCACGGCCCCGGTCGGTCCGGTCCTTGCCTTCGTGCCCGGCCGGACCTGCGTCCGGTCGGCCCGCTCTGGGCCGGTTTGGATGGCTCTTTATTAGGCTTTCGTGCCTTGTGCGCTGATGACTACCCCCGCCGGAGTCAGCTCTCACCTGGGAGGGCGACATTCCTGCGCGCACCCGCGTCCATCAGCCGCGCGTCACTCCTCGCACGGTGACGAACACGCAGGTGACGGGCTGCTGGGACGGCCGGGAACGGTGATGCGCGCGGCGGCCGGATCCGGCCGGGGCGCCACGGCCTCCCGCCGGGATCCCGGTGGGGCCGAGGGGCGGTGGCGGGGCGGGCCTCACAGCGGTGGCGGGGCGGACCTCACAGCGGTTGCGGAGCGGGCTTCACAGGGGAACCGAGCCGCGTTCTAATAGGGCCTCATGACGGCAGACGCTGAACTCCCGGCCGGGGTGCCCGGCATCGACGCGCCCCGGCTGGCCGCCTGGCTGGCCCGCGAGCTGCCCGGGTCCGGGCGGATCACCGGGATCGAGGTGATCGCGGGCGGACGGTCCAACCTCACCTACGCGATCACGCTGGACGGCGGCGACCGCGACCGGATCGTCCTGCGGCGTCCGCCGCTCGGGCACGTCCTGCCGACCGCGCACGACATGGGACGCGAGCACCGGGTGCTGTCCGCGCTCGCCGCGCACGGCACCGGCGTCCCCGTCCCTACGGCGCTCGCGCTGTGCGAGGACGAGGAGGTCATCGGCGCGCGCTTCTACCTGATGGACTTCGTGGACGGCCGCGTCCTGCGCACCCCCGAGGAGGCCCCCGACGTCACCCCGGAGCGGGCGCGCGGGCTCAGCGAGGCGCTCGCCGCCGCGCTCGCCGCGATCCACACCGTGGACGTCGAGAAGGCCGGGCTCGCGGGCTTCGGCCGTCCGGACGGGTACATGGAGCGGCAGCTGCGCCGCTGGGGCAGGCAGTGGGACGCGTCGCGGGACGCGATCCACGCCACCGGGACCGAGCGCGACCTGCCCGAATACGACCGGCTCGTCGCGCGGCTCGCGGACCGGCTCCCGGCCCTGCCCGCGCACGACGCCCCGGCCCGGCTCGTCCACGGCGACTTCCGGCTCGACAACGCGCTGGCCCGGCTCGAGCCCGAGCCGGAGATCGCCGCCGTCGTGGACTGGGAGATGTCCACGCTCGGCGACCCGCTGTCCGACCTGGGCCTGACGCTGGTCTACTGGGCCGAGGCGACCGACCCGGTGCTGCTCCCGGTCGGCGCGACGATCACCACCGCGCCCGGATTCCTGACGCGCCGCGGGTTCGCCGAACGGTACGCCGCGCTGACCGGCCACGACCTCTCCGACCTCGACTACTACGTGGCGTTCGCGTGCTTCAAGCTCGCGGTCATCCTGGAGGGCATCCACGCGAGGTTCCTGCAGCACGCCACGGTCGGCGAGGGCTTCGAGGAGATCGGCTCGGCCGTGCCGGTGCTGCTCGAACGCGCGCACGGCATTCTGGACGCGCGTTCTCCCTGGTAGGGCCGGTTCAGCAGAAGCTGACGGCGGCGACGCCGGACGGCGAGAACGCCACCTGGCCCGTCCGCGAGCCCAGGCACATGCTCTCCCGCCGCACGTGCACCGTCGCGGACTGGCCGGGCGACAGCGTCCCCCCGCCGGACGCGGACAGGCCGTTCGAGACGCCCACGACGCGCCAGGTCACGGACCCGCCGGTGGCCGTCACGGTGATCTCGCAGCTCCTGCCGAGGCCGATGCTGCACCCGGCCACCGACAGCGTCCCCGGACGCGGCGTGTGGGACGGCGGAGGCGAGTGCGGCACGGGCGGGGGCGGGGCATGCGTGTGGGCGGTGGGCGAGGTCGTCGGCGACGACGGCTTCTCGGACGGCGTGCGGGTCGGCGACGCCGACCCCTTCTTCGGATGCAGCGTCGGCGACCCCGAGGGCGATGCCGCGCCCGTCATGGACGGCTCCACGACGGTTTCGGACGGCGAGGGCGTGGCCGTGTGCCCGCCCTTCGCGGCGGACGACCCGCCGCCTCCGCCGCCGCCCGCGAACGCCGCCACCGAAGCGCCGAGGACCGCCACGGCTGCCACGCCGCCGACCCCGGCGAGCATGGCCCGCTTGCGTCCGCGCTCGCTGCGCAGCTCACCGGCGACCCAGCGGTCCCCGTCCTCGGGGATGCGTCCGGACCGCCGCGGCGTCAGCTGGTCGCCGTCGTCCCCATCGCCGTTGCCGGACGACGCGTCCCGCGAGTGGCGTCCGCCGCCGCCCGCCGGTCCGCGTCCCTGCGCGAGCCCGCCCGCTGGGGCCTGCCCGGTCGCGGCGGCGTCGCCGGGAACGACGTCGAAGGTGAGCGTCGTGTCCGGCGCCCCCGACCCGATCACGTCGGCAGCGTGACGTCCCCCATCGGGCGCGGGGCGTCCGCCGTCGGGGGCGGTCGCCTCGGTGTTCCAGTTCTGCGCCGGGGCGAGGTCCTCCCGCGTGGTCTCGGAGGGCGACTCCCATCCGGCGCCAGGGGCCGCGTCCGCGACGGGCGCGGCGAGCGGCTGTGCTGCCGGGACGGGCGGACGGGCGTCGTTCGCGCGGGCGCGTCGGCCCCGCTTGGAGCGGCGCGCGCTGTACGGGGTGGGCCAGCCGTCCGGGTCCAGCGGCTCGGAGAGCGCGGCGGCGGCGCGGCGGGCCTCGGCGCGTCCGGGGGAGGCGGCGGCGTTGAGGATGTCCAGGCGCAGGTCGGCCGGGACCGCGGCGATCGGCATGTAGCCGAGGACCTGGTCGGACGGGAGGTCCGGCACCGGCTGGGCCGCGCACACCCGGCAGGACGCGACGTGCTCGCCGAGCGCGCGGGCCTGCGGCGGCGCGGGCGGCCACGACTGCGGGAGCAGGGCGGAGAGGCCGGGACACTCGCGGGAGTGGCGTCGCGCGACCATCGCGGCGCGCAGGCCGTTCGCGAGCGCGGCGCGGGCCTCGCCGAGCGCGGCCTCCGTCTCGTCGGGGGCCGTCCCGAAGATCTTCGCCAGGTCGGGGGCGGGCAGTCCGTGCCGGATGGCCAGGTCGAGCATCTCCCGCTGGCGTCCGTCCAGCGCGCCGAGGGCCGCGTGCGCGAGCTCGCGTCGCTCGAGCAGCCGTCCGCGTTCCTGCCGGGACATCTCGTCCGCGCCCGTCTCGGGGGCCTCCTGGCCCGTGCTGCGCGTCGGGTCCTCGCGGCGGCGCAGGCTCTCCTTGCGCGCGATCGCGTACAGCCAGCCGCGCAGCCGCCGGGGCTCGCGCAGACCGGTGACGTGCTCGCGCGCCGAGAACAGGCAGTGGCGCAGCGCGCCGGCGGCCTCGACACGGTCGCGCAGCAGCCCGTGGCAGTAGTCGAACAGGGACGGCGCGAAGGTGTCGTACACCTCGCTGAGCGCGATGACGTCGCCCGTGCGCAGCGCTTCCACGAGCCGGGCGTCGTCGATCGCGCCGGGCACGGCTCGACCGGTCACGTGGTGCCTCCCGGATGAGTTCGCGGTCACTTCCCGCGGCGGTCACTTCCCGCGCCGGCCCGAAGAGGGACCGGCTGCCTGGTTGACCGATCTTGCCACCGCTCGCCCGCCGATTGGCGCCATGCCTGATTTCGGACGACCGGGACCCCGGGATCCGCGGGCCCGTCCGCCCGCTGACCACAGCGTTTATCGCACTGTGAGGAAAGTCTCCTTTTCGCCTCGGAGGCCCTCCGGGCTCGACGTTGCGTCGTGAGTCTCGCGCCGAGCGTGATCGTTCCGCTCACGCGTCCAGGCCCGGATGATCACTCCCGGAGATCGTTCCGGGGTGTCACTGGCAGACCCAGGACACCGCGACGGACCCGCCCGGGGTGAACGACACGGTGCCGGAACCGCTCTGGTCACAGGACGGCAGAGTGATCGTCGCGTGTCCGGAGCCACCGGTGCGGAGGGTGCCGCCGCCCTGCGCGACGAGCGGCGCGTCCGCGCCGACGCTCCAGGTCACGGGTCCCCCGACGGCCACGACGGTGATCGGGCAGGACGTCTTCTGCGTGGACAGCGTGCAGCTTCCCGGGGAGACGGCGAGCCGTCCGGCCGGGACGGTGTGCGTCGGGCCGGGCGGCGGTGTCGAATGCGTGACGACCGGACGGGGTGAATGGTGGGCCGGGCTCGGGGAGCGCGGGGACGGCGAGGCGGACGACACGGTCGGCGACGGCGACGTGCTCTGGGTGGGGGACGGGGTTTCGGACGGGTCGGATGAGGACGGCGCGTCCGACGCGTCCGGGTCGGAGCTTCCGGACGGGTGCGGCGTGCCGTTCGCGCTCGTGTTCCCGGGCGAGCCGGGCATCAGGAAGAACCCGACGGCGACGATCAGGATGACCGCGGCGGCCGCGGCGATGGCGGGCCAGAAGCGCGGGGACTGCCGTTCCGGCTCGTCCTCCCCTCCGGAGCCGGTGCCGGTGCCGGAGCCGTCGAGGGAGAGCGGCCAGCCCTCATCGTCGAACGGCTCGGCGCGCTCGGCCGCGGCCAGCAGCCTGTCGAACCGGGACGGGTCGGACGCGGCGGACAGCACGGCCGGACGCAGGTCCGCGGGCATCAGCGCGATCGGCAGCACCTGCAGCAGCCGCGCGGTCGAGACCGTCCGGCCGCGGCGCTCGCGGCAGACCGGGCACGCTTCGATGTGCCGGATCAGCCGCCGCACCGCCGCTGGGGGCAGCGGCGCCTCGTCGGCGGTGTCCCCGGCGAGCGCGGCGACCTCGGGGCAGTCGTCGCGTCCGGTGCGGGCGATGACGGCGGCGGCGAGCGCGTCGTCCAGCCTGCGCCGCGCCTGCCGGGTCAGCTCGTCCGCGCGGGGTGTGGGCAGGTCGAGGACGGCCGCGACCTCGACGGTCTCCAGGCCGTGCCGCAGCAGCAGGTCCAGCGACTCGCGCTCGGGGCCGCGCAGGTCACCGAGGGCGGCGTGGACGAGCCGCCGGGTCGCGAGGCGGCGGGCGCGCTCCGCCTCGTCCAGGAACACGTCCTCGACCTCGGGGGCCTCGCTCCGCTCGGCCGGACGCCGCGGATCGCGCAGCCGGCGCAGGCACTCGTTCCGCGCGAGCGCGTACAGCCACGCGCGGAAACTCGCCGGATCGGCGAGCCGTCCCGCGTGCGCGTAGGCCGCGAGCAACGCCGCGTGGAGGGCGCGGGCCGCCTGGTCCTGGTCGCGCAGCAGGGCGTGGCAGTAGTCGAACAGGCGGGCGGCGTAGGCGTCCACCAGGCGTGCGAGGGCGTCGGTGTCGGCCACCTGGAACGGCGCGGTCGCGTCGCCGGGCGGTGGTCCGGAAAGGACGTGCGCCCCCGATCTGGCGAGGGAACGGGCCAGTCGTTCGTCGTCCTGGCGATCGAGCGTGGGCCAACCGGACACGAGGTCCTCCCGTGGGCAGGCACAGGGGATTCGGGGATCGTGCTCGCAGCCTGGCGCGGAAACCGGGGCGACGCGCGGAAGGTGCCGCGCGCGGGGAGGGCCGCCGGGGCCGCCGGATCGCTCGGCGGAGCGGTGATGCCTGGGACGGGCGGAAGGTCGGACGACCCCCGGGGAAGGCCCGCCGGAAGAAGAGGCGCGAAAGATGTGTGGAGGCCCGACGGCCCCGCTCCCCGTCGGGCCTCCACACAGAAAGACGGCCCACCACGCCGTCCGGTTGACACGGGTTGCCAGAGAAATTTCGGTGATTTCAGGTGATGTCCCGTGCTCCGTCCGTGACGAGAGCGCCGGGGGGATAGAGGTAAAGGAACGGCCCCGCCGAGGTGACTCGACGGGGCCGTTCGCGGGGCTGCCTGGCGGCGGCCTACTGCTTGATGCGGCGGGAGAGCATGGCGAGGAAGATCTTGCTGATCTCCTGCGGGGTCTTGGCGACCTCGACGTCACCGCCGGTGAGCTGCGCGATCTGCTTCAGCTCGGCCGGGTTGGTCTCCGGACCGAAGCCGATCATGTTGACCTGGATCGGCTTGTTCGGGTCCTTCTCCGCCTTCAGCTTGGCGAGCGTCTCCTTCAGCGTCGGGCCGTTCTTGTCGTCGTTGGTGCCGTCGGTGAGCAGCACGATCGACGTCCCGAACTCCGGCTTGTACGACCGCTTCATGTACTTGTACGCCGCGAGGACGGACCGGTAGATGCCGGTGTCGCCGTCCGGCTTCGGCCTCATCTGCTGGAACTGCGACAGGATCATCGTCCGCCGGGTGCTGGACCCGATCCGCTCGCCGAGCGGGCCGACCGACACGGCCTCCTTGTACGGGACGCCGCCGGCGCCCATGTTCGTGGAGAACAGCCAGACGCCGAGCTCGGTGTCGTTCGACATCATGCTCAGCCCGCCCTGCGCGACCTGCTGGATCGCCTGGAGCCGGGAGGTGTTCGGCGCGACCGGCGCGACCATGGAGCCGGACACGTCGATCAGGGTGAGCATCCGCAGGCCGAGGGACAGCTTGGACCACGCCTGCATGACCTCGCCGACGTCCGCGGTCTTCGGCGCGGGGAGCCGGCGCACGCGGCCCGCGTCCACGCCGAGCTTCGGGGAGAACGAGGTCGGCGCCTTGCCGTCGGCCGACCGGAACCCGAGTTCGCGCACGTCCGACCGGGTGGCGTCGGTGCTCATCGCCTGCTCGAGCAGCCGCGCGGCCTTCTGCCGGTTGGCATCCGCGGCCGTGACCGTGAACGGGTAGTCGAACATCAGCGTGCCGTCGGTGGGGTACAGCGCCTGCGCGGGCTCGGCCGGGCCGGTCTTGTTGTACCTGAACAGCGCCTGCTCGGACGACAGCGCGACCGGCTGGCGGGCGCGCTGCCCCTTGTGGAACTGCTTGAACTGGTCGTCCACCGACGGGACCGTGCTCTCCCGGACGGTCCGGACGATCCCGGTGAAGATCGAGTCCTTGTTGGCGTCGCTGGCCAGCAGGATGTTGGTGACCATCAGGGCCGCCATGCCCGCGCCGTTGCGGCCCGGGTCGGGGACGAGCAGCCGGATCTTGTCCGGCGGGATCATCTGGTTCTTGGTGACGCCGCCGCCCTGGACGCCGCCCGCCGCCTTCAGCAGGTTGTCCCACGACGGCGTGGCCGTGACGCCCTGCTTCTTCAGCGCCGACGCCAGCGTCCCGGGCAGCCCGATCACCAGCGGGCTGGTCGCGATCGAGGTCTTGGTCTGCTCGACCGCCGAGCCGCCGCCCTTGGAGTTGCTGCGCACCAGGGACGTCCATAGCGAGGAGTCGGGGATCCACACGTCCGGACGCTGGTCGCCGCCCTGGTCCACGGCAGTCCCGGACAGGATGGTGGAGACCTCGTACGGCCGGCTCCGGGAGACCGTCGCCTTGACGCACTTCCCGCCGACCTTGCGCCGGTCGTCGTTGAAGCGCTTGGCGGCCTTGGTCACGGCGGGCTCGATGTCCGGGGACGCCGCGACCTTGAGGTTGATCGCGTTGCTGCCCGAGCACCCGCCGCCGCTCTGGGCGAACGCGTACACGCCGACGCCGGCCAGCAGCGCCAGACCGACCGCGCCCGCCATCGGGCCGATCAGCGTGGACAGGCTGCGCTTGCGCCTGCGGCGTCCGCTCTCGTAGCCGCCCGAGCCGTCCCCGGAACCACCGCCGTAACCGCCGGATCCGCCGGATCCGCCGGATCCGCCGTAACCACCCGAGCCGCCCGGTCCGCCGGGGCCTTCGCCCGCGCGTCCGCCGAAGAAGCCGGTCGGACGGTCGTCCGGACGGCCGAGCCTGTCGTCCTCGTCGCCATAGCCCGAGTCGCCGTAGCCGGACCGGAGGGGGCCTCGACGGGAAGCGCCCTCCTGCCCGTACCGCGCCTCGCCCACGCCTTCCGCGCCGGCGCCGAAGCGTCCGCTGCCGTACTCGTCCCCGGCGGCGGCCTGCCGTCCGAGGCCGTAACCGCCCGCGTCGGACGCGCCGGAGAACCCGCCCGGCCCACCGTAGGTCGGCTGCTGCCCGGACTCCCGGCCCGAGAACCACTGACCCGGCTCGCCACCCGCGCCGGGGCCGGCCGGATAACCGCCCTGCCCAGCGCTCGGAGGCGGGCTGGACGGGTAACCGCCCTGCTCAGCGTTCGGGGACGGGTTAGACGGGTAGCCGCCCTGCTCAGGGCTCGGGGACGGGTTCGACGGGTAGCCGCCTTGCCCGGCGCTCGCAGGCGGGCCGGACGGGTAGCCGCCTTGCCCTGCGCTCGCAGGCGGGCTGGACGGGTAACCGCCTTGCTCAGCGTTCGGGGACGGGTTCGACGGGTAGCCGCCTTGCCCGGCGCTCGCTGGTGGGCTGGACGGATGGCCGCCCTGCTCAGCGTTCGGAGGCGGGCTGGACGGGTAGCCGCCCTGCTCAGCGTTCGGGGAGGGGCTGGACGGGTAGCCGCCTTGCCCAGCGTTCGGGGACGGGCTGGACGGGTAGCCGCCCTGTCCCTGCGGCGCGGACGGTCCGAACAGGTATCCGCCGGACTCGCCGGTCGGCTGCTGCTGCTGTGGCAGCTGCTCGTCCGGGGCGTCGCCCCGGGGGCTGAACCAGTCGGAGGACGCCCGGCCCTCGTCGGCAGGGCCGTGGGGCGGCTGGACGCCGTCGCGCCCGCCGTCACCCGGCGTCCCTTCCGGGAGGTCATTGCGATGACGTCCGTTCACGGCTGGTCCTCGTTTCAGCAGAAACCCGTCGATGCTCCACGGCACTGTAGTAGTACGACCCAGAGGTTACAAAGACCTCCAAAAGCGATGACGGTGCAGGTCATGAGCATATGTCCCCATGGTTCATGGCTTCGGTGCGACACCCCGGGGAGTCCCCGGGACGCCCGGAACGGCGTCGCCATCGGGCTTTCACGGCCCTGGCGACACGCCTCCCGGGAGCCCCGGGCGGGCCGCCCGGCGGCGGGGTCGGGGCCGTCCGGCGGCGGGGGCGAGGCGTCCGGCAGCCGGGGTTGAGACGTCCGGCAGAGGGGCAACTCTCCTCCGCGCCCGTTCGTCCCAGAGGATGGGAGACCGAACGGCTTCACACGACGGGGCTCGCCGAGAGCCGCGCGACCGGGGGAGCGGGTGTGAACGAGACCAGCGGAGACGACACGACCGGCGGAGGTCGGCGCGGCCGGGCCTGGCGGAGCTGGGCGGCCTGGGGCGGAGTGGCCGCCTGGGGCGCGTTCGCGCTGCTCCGCTGGGCGGACGGCGACCGGATCCCGGGCCTCGGGGTGTTCGCCGCGCCGGTGCTGGCCGTGACGCCCTACGTCGCGGCGACCACGCCGATCCCGATCGTCGCGGCGCTCGTCCTGCGGCGTCCGCGTGCCGCGATCGCCGCCGGGCTGGTCACCGCCGGGCTTCTCGCGGCCGTCCTGCCGCGCGCGATCCCCGGAGGCCGGCCCGCCGCGCACGGCCCCGAGCTGCGAGTCCTCACCGCGAACCTGATGTTCGGCTCGGGCGACCCGAACCGGATCGTCGACCTCGTCCGCCGGACGAACGCCGACGTGCTCAGCCTCCAGGAGTTCCCGCCCGAGGCCGTCGCGAAGTACGAGGGCGCCGGGCTGACCAGGCTCCTGCCGTACAAGGTGACCGACACGCGCTGGGGCGCGGCCGGATCCGGCCTCTATTCGAAGTACCCCTTGCGCGAGCTGCCGCCCCTGCCGAAGACCCAGATGGCCATGCCGTCCGCCGATCTCACTCTGCCCGGGGGACGGCGCGTCCAGATCACGGCCGTCCACCCGGTCCCGCCCATCAACGCCGAGTCGCTGGGCGACTGGAAGCGTGACCTGGGTGAACTCCCGTCCGCTCGAAGCACCTCCGCCGCGTCCGCTGGCGGAGTCCCTGCGGACGGCGTCACCCGTGTGCTCGCGGGGGACTTCAACGCCACGCTCGACCACGCCACCCTCCGCCGCCTGCTCGGACGCGGCTACGCCGACGCCGCCGATCGCGCGGGCGAGGGCCTCGTCCCGACCTGGGGCGTCGGACGGGCGGCGCCGCCGCTGACCATCGACCACGTCCTGCTCGACCGGCGCTGCGCGGTCCGCGACGTGAAGATCTTCGATCTGCCCGGCAGCGACCACCGCGCCCTGTTCGCGCGCCTGCAACTTCCCTGAACAGGCACAATGGGAGGATGGTCCACCAGGTTCAGGTCACCGACCCCGCAGATCCCCGCCTCGCCGACTACACCCGGCTGCGGGACGTGAACCTGCGCAAGAGCCTGGAGGCCGAGCACGGCCTGTTCATCGCCGAAGGCGAGAAGGTCATCCGGCGCGCGATCGGCACCGGCCACCCCGTCCGCTCCCTGCTGATGGCCCGCCGCTGGCTGGACCCCCTCGCCGACCTCCTGGACGGCGTCGACGCCCCCGTCTACGTCGCCGACGACGACGTCGTCGAGGCCGTCGCCGGATTCCCCGTCCACCGCGGCGCCCTCGCCTCCATGCAGCGCCTCCCGCTGCCGCCGGTCAAGGACGTCGTCGCCTCCGCCCGCCGCGTCCTCGTCCTGGAGGACCTGGTCGATCACGGAAACGTCGGGGCGATCTTCCGGTGCGCCGCGGCGCTCGGCGTGGACGCGGTCGTCCTCGCGCCGCGCTGCGCCGACCCGCTCTACCGCCGCTCGGTGAAGGTCTCGATGGGCGCGGTGTTCGCCGTCCCGTACGCGCGGATGACCAACTGGCGGGACGACCTGGGCGTGCTCCGCGCCGCCGGGTTCGCGCTGTTCGCCCTCACGCCCGACGCGTCCGCCGTCCCCCTGGACGAGGCGGACTTCGGCGACCGCGCCGCGCTCATGCTCGGCTCGGAGGGCGACGGCCTCTCGTCCCACTGGATGGACGAGGCCGACCGGCTCGTCCGCATCCCGATGAGCGACACGGCGCTGGAGAACGGTGTCGACTCGCTCAACGTCGTCGCCGCGGCCGCCATCGCCTGCCACGACCTCGTCCGCTCCCGCTGAACGCCCCTGACCAGGAGACGACGAAGGGAACGGACCTGAACCGTCCGTCCCCTTCGTTTCGGTCTTACTTGCCGAACGCGCCGTTGCGGGGACGCCGGTGGGCGCCGCCCTTGGAGCGCTTCGCGGCGGCCGCGCCCGACGGGGCGGGACGGCGGCCCAGACGCAGCTGGGTCAGCAGCAGCGAGCACGCCACCAGCAGCGCCGCGAGCCACGCGATCTGCGTGCTGGCGACCCGCTGGAACGTCATCTCCTGCGCGATCGGACGCTGGTTGGAGCGCAGCGTGCTCTGCGGGCTCGCCAGCGACGAGTCCGGCGCGGCGACCGTCGGGCTCGGCGCGTTGTTCCCGCTGATCGGCGGCAGCGCGACCTGCGGGCTGTTCGCGCTGTTGAAGGTGCCGTTGGTGCTCGGCGGGGTGTAGCCGCCGCCGTTGGAGGACGTGTTGTTCGTCCCGCCACCACCGCTGTTGTTGTTCGTCCCGCCGCCACCACCCGACGACGTCTTCGTCTTCGACGTCGTCGGCTTGGGCGTGCTGGGCGTGCCCGTGTCGGACGGCGTGGGCGACGGCTTCGGGCTGGACGGCGTCGGCGTCGGGCTCGCCACCGGGTCGAACACGACCGTGCCCGAACCGCTCTTGACGTCCTTGCCGTCCAGGAGCGCGACGCTCACCGTGACGGACGTCTTCTTCTTCACGTACGCCTTGGGGAGCGTGAAGCTCTGCCGGACGACCATGGACGTGCCGGTCACGCTCTTGAGGTCGCAGCCGGACGTCGCGGTCAGCCGCGTGCCCTTCCCGCAGTTCGTGGGGTCGAGGTTCACGTGCGCGGTGCCCGTGCTCAGCTGCACCTTCGCGCCGGAGTAGTCGCCGTCGTCCTTCGACACGGTCGCGAGGACGGTGGCGGTCTGACCCGCCTTCACCTCGTCCTGCGCCACGGCCACCGTGAGCCCGAACGGCGCCGGCGAGGGAGTGGTGCCCGACGGCGAATCGGACGGAGTCGGATCGGCGGACGCCGGGATCGCGGGGACCATGCAGGCCCCGACGGCGATCACCGCCGCAGCGCCGAGACCCCTCAGAGCCGGAACGCCTGCTCGCCGCGATGCCACGCCCGAGCCACCTCCGTCGCGTCGTCGTCGAACGCCCGAAACCCGCTCTACCCCGGGTCTCGTTCCCGAATCATGCCAACACGGATCTGCAACCTAAATCAACCCCGTGTCCGATTCGGACGGGCAACTTGGACACTACCGTCAGATGAACTCCTCGCGCACGTCCTGGAGTTCCCCACTCGGCGCCCACGCCTGCCACACGCCCTGATCGATCCGCTCGAGCCCGAGGCCCTCGGCGACCGGCGCCCGGCCCCCCGCGTACTCGACCCGCGACCACCCGTCATGCTCCCCGACGACCACGAACGGCTCGTCGCGCCACCGGCACACCGTCCGGACGTACCGCAGCGACTCCAGCTCGAACGCCGGGACGATCCGCCGGAACCGGTCCGGCCGCAGCTCCTCGAACCCGTCCGTCGGCTCCGCCGCGTACAGCCGGATCTCGCCGTCCGCGCCCGGCACCGCCTCGAACTCCCGCCCGAGCCAGCGCGCCACGTATCCGTCCCGGCTCACCGCGCCACCTCCGTCCGCCCGGCGGGCGTCGCGCCCTCGGGCCGCAGCCAGGCCAGCCGGTCCGGGTCGTACATCGCGACGAACCGCTCCGACCCGTCCCGGCCGAGCACGTACATCTCCGCCCCGAACGGCAGCCGGACGCTGTCCACCTTGTACTCCCGGATCGACCCGGCACTCCCCGGCGCGAACCCCGCCCCGGTGAACGGCGGACGCTCCAGCACCCACCCGGCCTCGCCCCAGGACGCGACCTCCTCCTCGGTCCGCCCCCCGAACGGCACCCGGTACAGATCCGGACAGTACGCCGGCCACCGGATCACGTGCACCGACTCGTCCGCGACCGAGAACGGCGCGTCCTCGTAGAGCAGCCCGAGCGTCTCGTACAACTGGCCGGGCGTCTGCAGCTCCGCCACGTCCGCCGTCGGGTGGACGAACCCCCCGACCCGGTCGTACCCCTGCTCCAGGTACCAGGCCACATGCGCGTGCGGGACGACCTTCTGCATGATCGTCGGCTCGGCCCCGAACTCCCCGTCCGGCTCACCGGCCCGCCGCCGCTCCGCCGAGACCCCGAACGCCGCGACCCCGTCGAACGACCCGACCTCCCCGGGCCCTCCGGCCCGAGCCCCGCCAGGCATCCCCGGAACCCCGCCCCCAGGCCCCGCCGCGTCCACATCCGCGCCGAACGCACTCTGCGCCTCGGCACCCGCGTCGGCCCAGCCCAACGCGTCAGTGCCAAACCCTCCAGCCCCTGAGACCACCCCGGACGCATCCGTGTAGGCCGCACCCTGCGCATCCGCGCCCGCACCGAGACCGCCCGACACCGCGGCACCCGCCACCCCGGACGCATCCGGACGAGCCACCCCCTGCGCGTCCACCCCACTTTCGCCCGCACCGAAGCCACCAGACACGGCGTCAGAGACTCCCGGCGCGCCCGCGTGAGGCCCGCCATGCGCGGAAACCTCGCCCGCACCAAGCGCCTCTTCGCCGACCCCGCCCCGCGCACCAACACCGAACGCACCCTGCACGTCCGCGCCCGCGTCTCCCCAGCCGGCCCCATCCGCACCGAGACCACCAGGCCCCAAGTCGCCCGCCACCCCGGACGCATCCGTGTAGGGCGCACCCTGCGCGTTCACGCCACCTGCGCCGTGCGCGTCCGCGCCGAGGCCGCCAGGTGCAGTGCCAGGCGTGCCCGCGTGCGGTCCTCCATGTGTGGGTGCCTCAGCTGCACCATGCGCTTCTTCGCCAAGCCCGCCCCGCGCACCAACGCCGAAGGCACTCTGCACGTCTGTGCCAGCGTCTGCCCAGCCGGGCCCATCCGCACCGAGACCACCAGGCGCCGAGGCACCCGCCGCGCCGGACGCATCCGCGTAAGGCGAACTCTGCGCGTTCATGCCACCTGCGCCGTGCGCGTCCGCGCCGAAACCGCTGGGGGCAGCCTCCGGCGCGCCTGCGTGAGGCCCGCCATGCGTGGTGGGCTCGTCCGTACCACGAGCTTCTTCGCTGGCCACGCCCTGCGCGCCAGCGTCGAATGCACTCTGCGCGTCCGTGCCTGCGTCTGCCCAGCCCGCCGCGTCCGCGCCGAGACCACCAGATGCCAAGTCGCCGGCCGCGCCGGACGCCTCCGCGTCAAAGCCGCTGGATGCAGCATCAGGCGCGCCCGCGTGCGGCCCGCCATGCGTGGGTGCCTCAGCTGCACCATGCGCTTCTTCGCCGAGCCCGCCCGGCATACCGGCGCCGAACGCACTCTGCACGCCTGTGCCTGCGTCTGCCCAGCCCTGCGCGTTTGCGCCGAGATCACCAGGCGCCGGGGCGCTTGCCGCGCTGGACGCGTCCGCGTTGGGCGCATTCTGCGTGTTCGCACCAGCAGCGCCGCGTGCGTCTGCGCCGCGTGCGTCTGCGCCGCGTGTGTCTGCGCCGAAGGCGTCGGACGCGTCGGTGTGAGGGGCATTCTGGACGGGCAGCCCGGTTCCACCGCGGGCGTCGGGGGCAGGCACGCCCGGTGCGCCGAACGGGCTCTGCGCCTCGGTGTTCGCGTCCGCCCAGTCCGGTGCTCCCGTGCTGAGAGCATCGGGTGTCGAGACGCCTGCCATCGTTCTGGGCGCGTCCGCGTGGGGCATGCCCTGCGCGTCAGTGCCGAGGCCGTCGGGCATGGCGGTCTGAGGCGCACCCTGGATGGGCAGGCCGGCTCCACCATGCGCGTCCACGCCAGAACCGTCCGGCGTACCGGCGGTGAACGCACTCTGCGGGTTCGCGTGCGGCTCGCTGGGCGCGGTGTCCGGCGTCTCTGCGTGAGGACCACCGTGCGTGAGTGCCTCAGCGTCCGTGCCGAAGCCGCTGGGCGTGGACGCGTCGGTCGTGGCGGGGCCGGTCGGGGCCGGCTCCGGCGGCTGGACGAGCCCGACGCGGATCGCCCACTCGCTGAGCGCGCGCACCTGGTCACCGCGCAGGGACGCGCCGATCCGGGTGCCGGGGTTGAGCAGCATCGCCCAGTCCTCGTGCGGCCACGCGGCGATCAGCTCGCGGAAGTCGGCGTACACGAACCGGGACTCAGGCAGCACCTCGCGCAGGCGCACGAGCGACGTGAACACCTGCACGGCGGCCGAGCCGCGCAGCGCCGCGTCCCAGCGGAACTCCTGCTGCGTCGGCGTGACCTGCAGCGGTGCGTCCTGCGGGATGGGCACCAGCACGTTCGCCGCGAGCAGCACTCGCAGGAAGGCGTCGGAGTCCCCGCCGAGCGCCGCCTCGTAAAGCTCCTGGTCGATCCGGTTGCCCGGCTCGAACGGCGCGTCGGACCCAGCCGGACGCCCCGTCGAGGCCTCCGCGTCGCCGTGTCCGTCGGCCTCGGCCGCGCCCACGCCGCCGTGCCCGTTCGCGGTCGTGCCTCCGACCGCCTCGGAGCGTCCAGCGGTGTCCGCGTACCCGGACGGGTCGGCGCCCGTGGTGTCGGCATGTCCGTTCGCGCCTGCGGGGCCAGGCGTGTCCGCCTGGCCGGAAGCGTCCGTGCCTGCGGGTGCCTGAACCGGGCCGCTCTCGTCGGCGCTTCCAGCGGTGTTCGTCATGCTGGACGCGTCGGGGCCTGCGGTTTCGACCCGCCCGTTGGCCTCCGCGAGCCCGGGTGTGTTCGCGCCATCCGCTTGGCCGGACGTGTCGGCGGCTTCAACGTGTCCGGACGCGTCAGCGGCGTCGGCGTTCCCGGGCGCGTCCGGGGTTGCGAGTGCTTCGACGTGCCCGTTCGCGCCTGCGAGTCCAGCAATGTCAGCGCCTGCGGACGCCTCAACGTATCCAGGCGCGTCCATATGTTCCGGTACGCCCGCGCCTTCCGGGGCGTTGGCGCCTTCGGACGCGCGTTCCGGAGCGTCCACGTGGGCGGGCACCTCTGAACCGGGCGCGTCCAGGGGGCCAGACACGTCCGCGTGGCCGTTCGCGTTCGCGTTCGCGGGGGCGAGGGTGTCCGGACGTGCACCGCCATCAGCGGGGCCGGACGCGCCGGCGGCGGCGGCCATGTCCGTGGACGGTTCGGTGGGGCCGCTGAGGGCCCGGACCTGCTCGCCGGGGATGGCGGCGTCGACGGGGGTGCCGGGGTTGAGGACGAGGGTCCACTCGGCGTCCGGCCAGGCGGCGACGACCTCGAGGAACGTCGGCATGACGAACCGGGACGATCCGACCGCCTCGTTCATCCAGCGCAGCGACGTGAACAGCTGGATCGCGACGCGGCCGTGGACGCGGGCCGGACGCCACGGGAACTCCGCGTCGTCCGGGGTGATGCCCCACGGGGTGTCGGGCTCGGCGGGGATCAGGACCTGCGCGCCCAGCAGGACCTTGAAGAACGCGTCGGTGTCGCGGCGCACCGCGGCGTCGAACAGGCGCTGCTCGACCTCGTTCTGCGCCTCGAAGTCCTCCGACATGCGGCGCGCGGAGCGCTGGTCGGCCCAGGTCGCGAGGCCGGGGAGCTGCTCCGCGAGGATCGTCCCGCCCGCGGGGGAGCCGGGGTTGATCGCGAGCGCGTTCGCGTGCTCCGGCCAGTAGCGCAGGATCAGCGGGAACGGGACGCGGATGGAGTCGGTCCCGGCGGTGGCGGCCGCCTCGGCGAGCCGCTCGGGCGAGCTGAACACCTGGACGAGCGTCGCGCCGTCCGCCTCGCGCGTCCGCCACTGGAACTCGGCGCGGCCCGGGCGGAGCGTGAAGTCGGCGTCGGGGCCGACCGGCAGCAGGACCTCGGCGTCGGCGAGGGTCTGGAGGAACAGGTCGTGGTCGTTGTCGGTCGCCGCGCGCAGCAGCGACCGCTCCACGTCGTTGGCGGGCTGGAACTCCGGGCGAGGCTCGGTGCGCGGCAGGTCGCGGTGCTGGCCCTGGAGCTCCTCCCACGGCTCGTCCGGCTCCTGCCGCGGGGCGATCACGGGGATCGGGTCCACGGACGTCGCGGCGGGCGACGCCTCCTTGGGGCCCGGGGGCTCCGGGACGGGCGGCATGTCGGCGATCCCGGGCGGAAGCGGGGGCTCGGCCTCGCCCTCCGGCGCCTCGTGTCCCGTGTAGACGGACAGGTCGCGGATGGTGGCGCGCGGGTCGTCCAGTGCGGGAGGGGACGCCTGCTGCGAGTCACCCGCATCCGCGTCCCGCTCACGCGCGACGGACACGTCCCCCTCGGGAACGGGCGCCGCGGACGCCTGCTCCGCACCGGCCTCGACCGGAGGCTGGTACTCGGCGGCGGCGGCGGGCGGCACGGCAGGCATCGGCGCGCCGGGCGGCGTGGCAGGCGTCGGTGCGGCAGGCGGCTGCGCGCCGATGGGCTCGCCGTGCGCGCCGTCCTGAGCAGGCGCGGACGGAGCGGCCTGCGGCGGCGGTGCGGCCGGGCCGGACAGCGCGGACGGGTCGGGCTGGTGGTGGCCGGCGAGCGGCGGACGCTGGTCGCCCTGCGCGAGGCGCAGTATGAACCAGGCGGGCAGGCGGCCCTCGATCGGGAGCGAGACGTCCCGGACGGTGTGGGACGGGACGTCCACCGCGAGCCACCAGTTGTTGTCCGGCCAGGTCTCGGCGAGGACGGTGAAGGGCGCCCGGATGTAGTGCCGGTAGGACGGGCCGAGGCAGGCGCGCATCGCGGTGGGCGAGGTGTAGACGAGCACGAACGTGCGGTCGTCCTCGTCCTGCGTGGGCCAGGTCGGCTGCCGCCGGCCGGCGAGGACGTCGTCGGTCATCTCGGGTGGGACGGGGACGACGAGTTCACTCTCCGCCAGCAGCCGGAAGTACCCTTCCTGGTCCCCGTTCCGTACCGCGTCCCCCAGTCGGCGCTCGAGCTCCGACGTGGGTTGCCAGCCGTCCGCCACGGTCGCCACCCCCTGTTTCATCCCGCCCCGGACCTTCCTCCTCCCGGACCCCGACGCCGGGAGGCGGGCCCGCTGGGCACCTTACGGACCTGCTTACGCTACATGGGCGAACAGAGCTAAAGCGCCCACTCGACCGGTCCGCGGACGACCCTCGGGACAGTATGGCGCGGGACGGTGACAATCCCGCGCCATCCGCCGAAGGCCACCGGCCTCCGGGCCCACCGGAGTAATGGAGATCTAACCCCGGGGCAATTGCGCGGTGCCGACTTCGGCACCCCCGCGGGCGAGGACGGCGACCGCCTCGACGAGCCGGTCCACATGCGCCTCGGTGGTCCCGATCCCGAAACTCGCCCGGACCGCCGAGCTCGGCCCGCCCGCACAGCTCCCACCACCCGCACCGGACGCTCCACCCGCGTTGGACGCGCCGCCCGCGCTGCCCGCGCCGCCCGCGCTGCCCGCTCCGCCCGCGCTGCCCGCTCCGCCCGCGCTGCCCGCTCCGCCCGCGCTGCCCGCTCCGCCCGCGCTGGACGCTCCGCCCACGTTGGACGCGCCGCCTGCGCTGCCTGCGCTGGACGCGCTGCCTGCGCCGCCCACGTTGGACGCGCTGCCCGCGTTGCCTCCGCTGGACGCGCCGCCCGCCCTGGCCGCGCTGACTGCGTTGGACGCGTTGGACGTGTCGAGGAGGTGTTGGACGAAGGGGTGTGCGCAGAACTTTCCGTCTCGGACGCCGATCCCGAACCGTCCCGAAAGGGCGACCGCCAGTTCGCGCGCGTCCCAGCCGTCCACGACGAACGACACGATGCCGACGCGCGGTGACCGGTCCCCCCAGAGCGTGAGTTCGCGCACACCCGGGATCCGCGCCAATCCGGTGCGCAGCCGTGCGAGGAGCCGCGCCTCGTGCTCGACGAGCGGTGTCCAGCCGGTCGCGGCGAGGGTCTCGCACGCGGCGGCGAGCGCGAGGACGCCGAGGACGTTCGGGGTGCCCGCCTCGTGCCGCGCCTCGGGGTCGGCGTGCCAGTGCGCGCGGTTCCCGTGCTCGTCGACGGACGCGCTGGCCCCGCCGCCCTTGAGGTACGGCCCGGCGGCGCGCAGCCAGTCGGACCGTCCGGCGAGGACGCCCGCGCCGAACGGCGCGTACAGCTTGTGCCCGGAGAACGCGACGTAGTCGAGGCCGAGCGCGGTCATGTCCAGCGGGCGGTGCGGGACGAGCTGCGCCGCGTCCACCGCGATGCGCGCGCCGTGCGTCCGCGCGACCGCGGCGAGCTCCGCGAGCGGCCACACCTCGCCGGTCACGTTGGACGCGGCGGTGACCACCAGCAGGCGCGGTCCGGCGGGGGAGGCGGCGAGCGCCCGGCCGGCCGCGGCGACGGCCTCGGTGGGCGAGGCCGGCGCGGGCAGCCGGACGGCCCGCCGCCACGGCAGCAGCGTCGCGTGGTGCTCGGTCTCGAACACCACGACCGTCGTCCCGGACGGGACGCAGTGCGCGAGCAGGTTCATCGCGTCCGTGGTGTTGCGCGTGAACACGACCGACGAGCGCTGCCGCGCGCCGAGGAAGCCCCGGACCGTCTCGCGCGCCTTCTCATACGCGGCCGTCGTGACCTGGGACGCGTAGCCCGCGCCCCGGTGCACGCTGCTGTAGTACGGCAGTGCCTCGGAGATCGCCTCCCGCACCGCCGAAAGACACGGCGCGCTCGCGGCGTAGTCGAGGTTGGCGTAGGGGACGGCGCGCCCGTCGTCCAGCGGGACGGGCGCGTCCGTCCCGATCACGGAGGGAGTGGAACCGACAAAAGGGGTAGCGAGGGCAGTCGCGGACATACGTGGGCACTCCTCGGGATCAGGGATCCCGAGGGCCAGGCCCTGGAACGACGGGATCCGCGCTTGCCGGGGCGCGATACCACGCCCGGCCCGGTCCTCACCCGGGGCACCCCATCGCGGACGAAGGGTTGCCGGCCAGCTAGCCGGGGCTTGACGCTGGCGCTCATGACCTGGTGCGAAAGTATAGGAGGGACGGGATGTGGATCAAGTCGGAGGGCACGGATGACGCACGGGGTGATCACGAGACTGGCGGCCGGGGGAGCGCTGGCGGCGGGCGCGGCGGCGCTGCTGGCCGGCTGCGGCGGATCGGTCGGCGGCGGTAATTCGGCCGCCACCTGCGGAGACGCGAAAACGGCCTACGAGAAGTACATCGGCGGTGTGCACGCGGTGTCGGCGGCGGACGCCGCCCAATGGCGGCAGCCGACCGAGCAGCTCGCCGCGAACCTGTCGGGGCTGGCGGACAAGGCGTCCGACGACAAGCTCAAGAACGCGCTCAAGGACCAGGCGGCCAAGCTCCGCGCCGCCGCCGGAACGGTCGCGGCGGGCGACGTCGAACAACTCAACGCGACCCTCGCCGCCGCCCCCGGCGCACTGGGCACCGCCTGCGACTGAGCCCACCGGCCAACGCCCGCAACGGCCAACGCCCACGGCGGCCAACGCCCACAACGGATGACGCCCATGACGAACGGCGGGTATGGGAAAGGGGTCCCGAGAGAACTCGGGACCCCTCGGGTCAGAAGCCCAGGTCGTTGGTGCCGGTGCCGGTTCCGCCACCCCCGCCGCCGCCACTGCCGCCGCCACCGCCTCCGGTTCCGCCGCCGCCTCCGGTTCCGCCACCCCCGGGATTGGGGCTGCTCGGACCGCCTGTCGGCTTGCCGGTGGGACGGTGCGTCGGACGGCCGGTCGGCTGGCCCGGCCCCGTCGGGCGGCCGCCTGGCTTGGTCGGCTTGCCGGACGGCGGCTTGGTCGTCGGGGTGTCCGTCGGACGGTTGGTCACCGGGCCCTGGTCGTAGCCGGTGTCGATGGACGGCGGGTCGAACGACTTGGCCGCGAAGTTCTTGATCGAGACCGCGTCGCCCATGTAGCTCTTCCAGATCTGCGCCGGAAGCTGGCCGCCGTAGGACCCGTAGCCCGGGATGTCCAGCGGCTTGCCGTCGCTGCGGAACATCGCGACGGTCGTCTGGAGCTGCGGGATGAACCCGTTGAACCAGATCGCGGCGCCGGCGTTGGTGGTGCCGGTCTTGCCCGCGACGTCGCGTCCGTCGTCGAGCTGGGCGCCGCGGCCGGTGCCGCCCTCGACGACCTTCTGCATCGCGTAGGTGGCGTCCTTGGCGACCTGGTCGCTGAAGACGTTGTCGCCCTTCTCGGAGAACTCGTCCGAGTGGCCCTTGTTGTCGTCGACCGAGCGGACGACGTACGGGGTGCGGTGCGTGCCGTCCGCCGCGAAGGTCGAGTACACCCCGGCCATCTCGATCGGGTGCACCGAGATCGGGCCCAGCGGCAGCGACGGGGCGTTGTTCGCGCCGTTCGCGGTGAGCTGGCTCTTCGGGATGCCGAGCGCCTCGGCCATCTTGGTCACCTTGTCGAGCCCGACCTGCTGGCCGAGGTTGACGTAGGCGGTGTTCACCGAGTGCTCGGTGGCGGTGACCAGGTTGATGTTCCCGAACTGCTCGTCGGAGTCGTTGTGCAGGGGCGTGCCCGCGAAGGTCTGCGGGGACGAGCCGTCCTCGGTGGTGTCGAGGCCGTAGCCCGCCTTCAGCGCGGCGGCCAGCACGACCGGCTTGAAGCCGGAGCCCGGCTGGGCCCAGTCGTACCAGACGCTCGAGCCCATCTCGTCGAGGTAGTTGCGGCCGCCGTAGAAGGCGAGCACCTGCCCGGTGGACGGGTCGACCGACACCAGCGCGGTGCGGATCTTCTTGCTCATCCCGCTCGGGGTGTTGTTGTTCACCGCCTGCTTGGCGGCGTCCATGAGGTTCTTGTCGAACGTCGTGACGATCTTCAGGCCGTCCCGGTTGATCTCGTCCTCGGTGTAGCCGCGGCGCTCGATCAGCTCCTTGCGGGCCACGTTGATCATGTAGCCGTTCTGGCCGCGGTAGACGTTCTTCAGCTTCTGCGCGCGCGGCGCGGTGAACTTCATCTGCGCCTGCTGCGCGGGCGTCAGCGCGTGGTCGCGGACCATGTTCCCGACGACGGCCTGCCAGCGCTGCTGCGCGTAGGCCAGGGACGCGCCGGACGGGTCGCCGAACGGCGTCGGCTGCTGGATCGCCGCGGCCAGGTAGGCGCCCTCGGACGGGGTGAGGTCCTTGACGTCCTTGTTGTAGTAGGCGTGCGCGGCGGCCTGGATGCCGTAGGCGTCGCGGCCGAAGTAGATGGTGTTGAGGTACTGCTCGAGGATCCAGTCCTTGGACTTCTCGCGGCCCACCTTCAGGGAGACCATGATCTCCTTGAGCTTGCGGGTGACCGAGCGCTCCTGGCCGATGCCGCCGTAGTAGTTGCGGACCATCTGCTGGGTGATCGTGGAGCCGCCCTGCAGCTGCTTGCCGGTCGCGGTGGACCACAGCGCGCGTCCGGTGCCCTTCACCGAGACGCCGGGGTCGCTGTAGAAGCTGCGGTTCTCGGCGCCGATCACCGCGTCCCGCACGCTCTTGGGAACCTGGCTGATCGGCACCGCCTCGCGGTTCGTGCCGGTCTTGGCGATCACGGTCTTGCCGTCCGCGTAGTAGTACGTCGGACCCTGGGCGACGGCCGCCTGCGACGGCGACGGGACGGGCGTGAGCAGGTAGGCGACGCCGAACGCGACGACGCCGAGCCCCAGCAGCCCGAGGAGGATGAACGCCGCGCGCCGGGTGTACCTGGCGCCCCGTCCGCGCTTCTTGCGCGGCCCCCGGGGCCCTCCGGGCGCGCGTCCGCCGACGCCGGCCGCGGTGCGGGCGGCCTCGGCGGCCTTGGCTCCGGCGGTGCGCGGGCTCTCGGCCACTCCGCCGAGCCGCGCGGCGCGGCCCTTCCGGGACGAGACGTCCTTGTTCGACCCGGCGGACGATTCGCCCCCCGGGGTGCTGTCTTTGCTGCTCACTGGCCCCCCGTGATTTTTTCGTTATCGACGATACCCGAGGGGTTCGGTGCGTCGGGCGGCTCAGCACGCTCGCATGGCCCCCACTACAAGGACGACTGGAATGCCCCGGAGGTTCGCGTGGCGCGGATCACAGAATCGACGGATCCTCGGTGAATCGCGGGCGTCCCGGAGATGCCGGGAGAGGCCCAGGTCGCGGGCCGTCCAAAAGAGACTCACTCCCGATTCGTCCGTTTTCGGACAACCCGCGGACGGACCGGAAACGAATGGCGGGACGGCCCGGTTCCGGGCCGTCCCGCCAATTCGGGATCTCGGTTTCGGATCAGCCGGTCTTGGCCGCCCCGAGGATGTCCACGACGAACACCACCGTGTCGGTGCCCTTGATGCCGGCCTGCGGGTTGCCGGACTTCCCGTAGCCGTCGGACGGCGGCAGGATCAGCATCACGCGGCTGCCGGCCTTCAGGTCACGCAGGCCCTTGAAGAAGCCGGGCATCGCGCCGGGCGGCGGGTCGGCCAGCGGGAAGGCCGCGGGCGCGCCCTTCTCCCAGGACGAGTCGAACTGCTTGCCGGTGCCCCAGATCTGGCCGACGTAGTTCACCACCGCGGTGTCGTCCTTGGTGGTGGCCGGGCCGGTGCCCTGGATCAGGGTCTTGACCTGCATGGTCTTCGGCGGGTCGACCTTGGGGATGGTGACCTTCGGGGCCTTGCCCTTCTGCGGCTCGACCGTCGGCAGGTTCTTGTCGGTGAGCTTCTGCTCGGTGCCGCTCGCCTCGGCGTTGGTCGGGATGACCTTGAGGACGTCGGCGACGAACACGACCGAGTCGCCCTCGGCGAGGCCGAACTGCTGCGCGGACTGCGGGTCGAAGCTCTGGTCCGGCGGGATCTGCAGCACCACGCGGCTGCCCTCGGTCTTGTTGGTCAGGCCGTTCTTCAGACCCTTGACCTGGAGCTTGTCGACCGGCAGCAGCTGCGGGCCGGGCTGCGGGTTGAGCTCGGACTTCTCCCGGGTGTCCAGCACCTTCTTGCTGGTCGAGCCCTTCTTGTCGTCCGACTTGCCGCCCTTGGGCGTCCACTTGTAGATCTCGTAGTGGAGCAGCGCCAGCGTGTTCGCGCCGATCTTGGGGCCGGCGCCGGTGACCGGCTCGGTCACCTTCAGCGCCTTGCCCGGCGTGATCGAGCCCGGGATCTTGACCTTCGGCGCGCTCCCGAACGCCCCGGTCACCTCGACCTTGGGCGCGGGCCGCGTCACGTACCAGGTGGTGCCGCCGGCGATCGCGAGCACCGCCACGACCGCGACCACGATCGCGATGTTGCGGCGCTTCTTGGCCTGGGCGGCGGTCAGCCCCGAGGGCTTCGCGGACGGCTTGAGCGGCTGGCCGCCGGTCCGTCCCCCGCTGATGCCGTGCGGGGTGAACTCGGGGCTCCGGATGTTCTTGGCGTTCGGCAGCTTGGCCTTGACCGCCGGCTCACCCCGGGGCTTGTCGTCGTCGGACATGTTTCCTCACTCGCTCCGGGTTCGTCGACAGCAGTCCAAAGGTCAATCACCCTGCCAGGTCACGCCTAAGGTCGCTGTGAAGAACAGGGAGAGGACCAGGCCCGCAATCTACCGTCCCGGGACCGAAGATGCGGCTCCCGGAGACCGCTGATCGTCGACCGAAATTCCCGCCCGCTCCCGGCGGACGGCCTGAATCCCCTTCCAGCGGGGCTGACCAGGCGCAATCCGTTGATCTTTGAAGGGCGGGCGGGGGGCTTTCAGATCCCGAGCAGGGCGGCGGCGGTCTCCGCGACGAGGTCCTCCGCGGACTCCGGGATCGGCGTCCCCTCGCGCAGGTGCCGCGCGACGAGGCTCCGCGGGACGTCCACGACGGCCAGGAGGACGCGTTCGAGGTCGGTCCGGGGGCCGAGCCGGGCCGCGAGGCCGGCCAACGTGTCGCGGACGCGCCGGTTGCCGTGGGCGAGCCGGTCCCTGTCGGCGTCCGGCCATTCGGATTGTCCGAAATCACGCGGTCCGTACTGGAGCAGCAGCGCCTCGCGGGGGTTGGTACGGCTCCAGGAGACGACCTGGCGCGCGGCGTCCACGGCGGCCCGGCCGGCCGGTTCGCCGGACGCGGCGGCGACGAAGTCGTCCTGGAAGCGTTCGAGCGTCCGCAGCCAGACGGCCGCCAGCAGCGCCATCGCGTTGGGGAACCGGTGGTACACCGAGCCGCTCGGCGCGCCCGCCGAGCGCGCGACGGCCGCGACCGTGACGCCCGACGGCCCGGCCTCGAAGGCCAGGTCAACGGCCGCGTCCAGCAGCCGGTCGCGGTCGTGCCGCGGAGGTCGCCCCATGCGGCGAGGGTACCGGTGGGGTACGCTCCCCGATTATTAGAGATCGCTCTCTAAAAGGGGGTCGCGTGAACGCAGCGTCCGGCCTGCCGCCGGGACAGGTCCGGGCCGGGCACCGCCCGTTCGGGCTGCCGCGCTTCGGGCCGGTCGTCCCGCGTCCGCGGGGGACGGCCGCCGTGACCGTCACGGGGGCCGTCCGCCATCCCGGCCAGGTGTCCGCCGCGGAACTCGCCTCGCTGCCGGGGCGCGCCGACCGCGTGGCCGACCTGCACTGCGTCACGACGTGGAGCGCGCTCGGACTGTCCTGGAGCGGGGTGCCCTTCCGCGACGTCCACGCTTATCTCACGGATCTGGTGGCGGTCCGGAAGGCCGTGCGCTGGGTCACCTTCACCGGCCTGGACGGCTACTCGGCCGCCCTGCGCCTGGACGACGCGCTCGCCCCGGACGTCCTGTTCGCCGACACCCTGGACGGCTCGCCCCTCGGTCCTGATCTCGGCGCGCCGCTACGTCTCGTCGCTCCGGCGCACTACGGCTACAAGAGCGTCAAGCACGTCTGCCAGATCGAGTACCGCACCTCATATGACGCGGGCTCCGCCGGCTGGAAGGGCCACCCGCGCGGGCGCGTCGCGCACGAGGAGCGCAGCCGCTACCTGCCCGGACGCGTCTGGCGTCCAGTCTGGCGCGCGCTTCTGCCGGGGGCCCGCACCGCCTACGAGTCCGCTCGCGCACGTACTAACGGAAGGGGATGACCGTGAACGGCCTGAACCGCTGGGTCCCGCGCCTGATCATCGCGACGTCGGTGTTGCACTTCGTCTGGGCGTTCGTCCAGCCCAACGCCTGGGACGACATCGTCCGCGACGGCTTCGCCGGGACGGTCGTCGACACCGACGCGCCCGGCTACTGGAACCGCGAGGCCAGCGTCTGGTTCCTCGCCTCCGGAGCGCTGCTGCTCGTCCTCGGCAGCATGACCCGCCTGGCCGTCCGGCTGACCGGCCGGGTCCCCGCCCAGGTCGGCTGGTTCCTCCTCGCGACCGGCGTCCCGCTGTGCGCGATCTACTTCCCGGTCACCGGCAGCTGGGCGCTGGTCGTCCTCGGCTGCCTGGCCCTGACCGCCACCTACCGCGCCCCCGCCGCCGTGGAATCGGCCCCGCGCTAGGACGTGATCAAGGACGGCGACCACTGACGGTCCGGCGGGCAGAGGTGAGGGTGGGGCGCGGTGGGCCCCACCCTCATTCGCTGCCGGTGGTCACCCGCCGCAGGAGCAGGAGCTGCAGCCGGCGGCGTTGTCGGCGGCCGGCTCGGCGTGGTCCTCGACGGGTTCCAGGGTGAACTCCTGGTCGGTGGTCTCTTCGGTGAGTTGCGGCTCCATGGTCCCTTCCCTTCGTGAGGGGCCCGTCGTCCGGCGGGCCCGGTGTGGTGGCCCGGTGGCGGGCCGGGTGTCCCGCGCGCACGCCGCTCAGGCGCGTGGGCGCGGGAGCCGGTGGCGGCCGCCTGCGGTGGTCACGTGGGACGCACCAGATCGGCGGCCAGCAGGCGGTCCAGCGCGGTCCGGACGGAGGCGGGGTCGCTGCCGGCGCCGGCGACGAGCTGTTCGGTGGTGCGCGTGCCGTCGCACTCGGCCAGCAGCCGGGCGGTGGCCGGGCTGATCCGGAAGGTCTGCAGGCGGGAGGGCGGGGAGGGCCGGTGCAGGACGACGTGAGTGCGCCGGACCGGCAGATCGGCGAGCGGGGGACCGGCGGTGACGTCGTGGTCGAACCTCAGGATCCGCACGTCGGACGACAGCGTCAGCGGCCGGTCGGCTCCGCGGACGTCCGCGGGCCCCCGGCCGGGGGCTTCGCGGTCGGTGCGCCTGAGCTTGACGCGTTCCAGCTCGTAGCGGGCGTAGTCGGCCAGCGGGGCGAGGTCGCTGTCGGCGAGCCAGTCCGTCAGCCGCTCGGACTCCCAGATGCCGTGCCTGTGCACCGGCTGCGGCGGCCGGACGAGCGTGGAGGCGAACCGTTCCCACAGGTCGGGGTGGTGATGGTGCAGGTGGGCGACGGTCACCGGGAGGCAGACGCCGACCGCGCGCCGCAGCTTGGCCTGGACGTTGCGGCGGGTGATCCGGTAGCCGACGTTCCTGGCCCCCGTGAGCATGGCGAGCTCGTTTCCGGTCAACGCGAAACGGTCACGGAGCGCTGTCGGATCCTCCTGGAGCAGGGCGAGATCGGCCTCGTTGGTCAGCATCGCGGCCAGCGCGTCCGACAGGCCCATCACGCGCCGCCGATGAGCTCGGCGGGACGCGAGGCCAGGACGGTCCGGGCCCGGTCGACCTCGTCCAGCAGCTCGGCGAAGTCGTCGGGGAAGTTGGCGTCCCGCTCGATGAGCGAGGCCTGGACCGGGGTGCGCGCGACGACCTCGTCCAGCAGGTCCCACACGCGGGCCGGCACCGCCTCGCTGTGCGTGTCGAGGGTCATCTCCTCGTCCTCGCCCGCGCCGGCCAGATGGACCTGGACGACGCGTTCGAGCGGCAGGGCGTCCAGGAAGTCCAGCGGGTCGAAGCCGTGGTTGCGGGCGTTGATGTCGAGGTTGGCGACGTCCAGCAGCAGGCCGCAGTCGCAGTGCTCCAGCACCTCGGCGATGAACTGCGCCTCGGTCAGCGGGGTGGCCAGGTCCACGTAGTAGGTGATGTTCTCCAGGAGGAACGGGCGGCCGACCTCCCGCTGGACCCACTGGGCCCGTCCGGCCAGGCGGCGGGCGACCTGCCGGGTGCGCGGCAGCGGCGCGAGCAGCCCGAGCGCGACCTCGTCGGTCCGGGTGAAGCAGAGGTGGTCGCTGAACCAGGGCGCGTCGACCTCCTCGACCAGGCTCGCCAGCGCCTCCAGGTACGCCGCGTCCGGCTCCCGGTCGGAGCCGATGGACAGCTCCACCCCGTGCGGGACGATCGCGAAACGCCGTGCCAGCCCCCGCAGGTGCTCCCGGGCGTCCCGGGCGAACAGGAAGTGCTCGCTGATCACTTCCAGCCAGTCGATCCGGTCGGCGTGGCGGTCGATGTCCTCGGCCAGCTCCGCCCGGTACCCCAGCCCCGACCCCAGCCTCGGCAACCTTCCCACCATCCACCCCTAGCCGCTCGAAGTGCACTGATCACTGACAGTGTCCTTTCCTGGGCATGCCAGGGCGACGCAGAGGTTTCGGTCAACACCCCGCAAACCCTTGCGCCGCCCCGGCCGGGGCGTTCCTCAGCGGGGGGCGGTGATCTTCACCGGCTTGTCGTAGGCGTTCCAGCCGTCCTCGGCCTGGAGGGTCGCGGACTTGGACCGGGCGGTGAAGGCCAGCTTCGAGAGGCGGCCGTGGGAGTCGGTGTAGAGGTCGATCGTCAGGGTCTTGATGCCGCTGCCGTCGAGCAGGTGCCGGGCGTAGTGCAGGTCCCAGGTCGCATAGGGGCCGAGCTTGGCCATCGAGCCCTTGATGCGCAGGTGGTGGGCGCTGACGCGGTGCCATCCGCGCGCGCCCAGGAAGACCGACTTCACGTAGGCCGGATCGGCGTGCTGCCTCCACACGCGGACGGTGTCGGCGTCGAGGCGGGTCTTCTTCCAGGCGCCGGAGTAGTTGTCATACGCGACGCCGTCCACGAGGACGTCCTTGCCGGAGAGCGTGCCGTTCTTGACGCCCTTGATGCCCTTGGTGTCGCGCTTGCTCCAGCCGCTCTGGGCGAACTTCGGCGAGAGGCGGATGTCGGCGCCGCTGCTGAACCGGTAGGAGGAGCCCTTCGGGCCCTTGTAGGTGATGTGGGTCCAGTTGTGGACGGTCTTGGTGGGCGCCGTCTTGGCCTGCGCGGCGCCGGCGGGGACGGTGACGGCGGTGGCCGCGACGAGGCAGGACACGGCCGTGATCCAGCGACGGTTCATCGAGCTCCTCAGGGGACGTGCTCTGGGGGATGCCGCTGAATGATCGCTGACGGAGATCATCCGTCACAACGGCGGCGCGGCCCGCTGACCGGACCAGGCCACGGTTGGTCGTCCGCATCGGTTCTGCACTTCCTGCCGGACGGCCGGGCCGAACGCCGTGTCCGATTTCCGCCAGCGTCGTGGCCCCGAGGAGCGCATAGTCGGTGCTGTGACGACCGACGATGGGGGGAACGGACCGATGACGATCTACACGACGATCGACAGCCCGCTGGGCGAACTGCTTCTCGTGGGCGAGGAATCAGCCACCGCCGAGGACGGCGTCGCGCTGGCCTCGCTATCGGTGCCCGGGCAGCGGAACGGCACCACCGTCCAGGACGGATGGGTCGAGAAGGCGGAGGCGTTCAGCGGGATCGCCGCTCAGCTGCGCTCCTATTTCGCGGGTGAACTGACCCGCTTCGACATCGAGTTCACCACCGGCGGATCGGAGTTCCAGCGCCGGGTGTGGGAGGCGCTGGACGACATCCCGTTCGGAGCGACCGTCAGCTACGGCGCGGTCGCCGTGCGGTGCGGCGCCTCGCCCTCCGCGGTCCGGGCCGTCGCCTCCGCGATCGGCGCCAATCCTCTCCTGGTCGTCCGGCCCTGCCACCGCGTCATCCGGTCGGACGGGACGCTGAGCGGCTACGCCGGTGGTCCGGAACGCAAGCGGCAGCTCTTGGACCTGGAGAGCGTCCGGCAGCCGGCCTGAACCCCGAAGCAGGGGCACGACCACGACAACGCCGAGGAACCCGCCATGAAGGACACCGTCACCCCGGCCGAGCGGGTCGTCCGCCAGGACTGGAAGGCCCTGGCGGACGAGCTCGGCGAGCACGGCAGCGCGCTCACCGGTCCGCTGCTCACTCCCGCCGAGTGCGAGGAGATCGCGGACCTGTACGACGAGGAGCGGTACTTCCGCACCACCGTCGACATGGCCCGGCATCGCTTCGGCTCAGGCCAGTACCGCTACTTCACCCACGACCTGCCCGAGGTGATCGCCCAGCTGCGGGCGGCGTTCTACCCGAAGCTGCTGCCCGTCGCCCGCGACTGGGCCGGGAAGCTGGGCAGGTCGGCGCCCTGGCCGGACGATCTGGCGACGTGGGTGGAGATGTGTCATGAGGCTGGGCAGACCAGGTCGGCCCAGATCCTGCTGCGCTACGGCCCCGGCGACTGGAACGCCCTGCACCGCGACGTGTTCGGCGAGATGCTCTTCCCGCTTCAGGTCGTCATCGGCCTCGACGCCCCCGGCACGGACTTCACCGGCGGCGAGTTCATCATGACCGAGCAGCGTGCCCGCGCGCAGTCGAGGGGTTCGTCCACCACCGTTCCGCAGGGCCACGGGCTGATCTTCACGACGCGGGACCGGCCGGTGGCCTCGAAGAGGGGCTGGTCGAACGGGCCGATGCGGCACGGGGTGAGCACCGTCCGCACCGGACGGCGGCGCACGCTCGGACTCGTCTTCCACGACGCGACATGACCCACCGGTCCCGTTCCGTTCGCCCGCCCGGCGGGTGCGCGACCTGGGGAAAGGCCCTCACAGCATGATCACCTTCGCCCGCCGGGAGAGGCCCGGCTCACCGCTGATCCGGACCGTCGAGCCGACCGTCCCGCCCACGCCGCACACCGACGCCGAACTCGCCACCCTCATCACCTTGCTGACGCGGCTGGTGTCCCGGACGGGGCTCCTCTCCGTCGGGCACAGCCGGGACGAGGCCTCCCGCGAGGCCGCCCGAGCCGTCGCCGACGCGTGGACGGAACGCGGCGGCAGGGTGCTCACCGTCGTCAGCTGGCCGGAGGAGGCCGCCTCCTGGCTGCGGCCCGCCGCGCGGCTGACCACGCCGCGGCCCGACGCGTGGGTGATGGCCGCGGCCCTGCCCGGCTTCGCGCAACTCGCCCGCCGCCTGCGCCACTCCACCGACTGGGATCCGGCCCGCACCTTCGCGTTCGCCTCCCTCCAGGACGCCCGGCTTCCCGCACTCGCCGGACCAGGCGTCCTGGACGGCCTGCGCGGAGCCACCGCCGACGGCGGCACCTGGGACGTCGACGACCGCCGGGTGACCGTTAGATGACGGCCCCGACCCCGGCCGGTCCGGCGGCGCGGGCACCCGAGCACTCCGCGGCCCGGAGTCCGAGGCGGGTGAACGTGCCCACCGACGGCCACGACCTGTACCTGCGGCTGGAGGCCCCAGTCGGCGGCCTGTTCGTGGCCTGGAGCGAGGAAGGCGTGACGGGATCCGCGGCGGCGTCGACGCTGTCCGGCCCGCGGATGTTCGAGGAGCGGCACCACGCCCGCACCGGACGGACGGCGATCCGCACGGACCGGCCGCTCCCCGGGCTGACACCCGCCCTGCGCACCGGCCGCACCGCGCGGCTGCCGATCGACTGGCGGGGACTCACCCCGGCCGAGCGCGCGGTGCTCGACGCGGTGCGCGGTATCCCGCGCGGCCAGTTGCGTCCGCTGGCGTGGGTGGCCCGAGAGGCGTCGCTGACAGACACAGACGTGGTGGCGTCCGCCCTCGCGGTCAACCCGGTGCCGCTGCTGATCCCGTGCCACCGGGTCACCTACGACGAGGGCGGGGCGTGCGACCTGGCCTGCGGCGCGGAGACGGGCGCGCTGTGGCGGGCGGCCGAGGGCATCACCGGGGAGATGGTCTGGTCGCCGCGGGTGGGCATGGTCTTCCTCGGCAGTGACACCACGCGGATCTATTGCCATCCGACCTGCGCACACGCGCGCCGGATCACGCCGCCGCACCGCATGCCGTTCCCCTCGGCGGACGCGGCGCTCGCGGCGGGCTACCGCGCCTGCAAGAGCTGCCGTCCGATCACGGCCTGAGGACGCCGCCGGACCGCCGCCGTCGAAGTCGAGGGCCCTGAGGTCGCTCGCGGTCCGTCGAACAAGATTGCCTAGAATCCGGGTATGGGCGTGAGTCCGCGCGCCGCGCCGGTCGCGGCCGCGTGCGCGATCATGATCGCCGGCTGCTCGGGCGGCCCGGGGCCGAGGACGGTCCGGCCGAGCCACGAGGTGGCCCGAGCGGTCGTGGCCCTGGGCGATTCGGTCCCGGAGGGCGCCAACTGCGACTGCGATCCCTACCCGGAGCTGAGCGCCAAGGCCCTGACCGTCCCCGGAGTCCGGCAGGTGACGGTGTCCAACGAGGCCGTCGGCGGATACACGACCACGGGGGTGCTCACGCAGCTGCGCGCATGGCCCAGGCTCATCAGGAATGTGTCGGGGGCCGACGCGGTGGACGTCCAGGTGGGCGCCAACGACGTGGCCTACGACAAGGCGTGCGGGAACTCGACCGCCTGCTATCAGAAGCGGATCCCCGAGCTGGAGCACAACCTCTCCGAGATCGTCCGGCGGGTGCGCGAGCTGACGGCGGGACGCAAGGTCCTCGTGGTGCTGCTGGACTACTGGAGCGTGTGGCTGGGCGGCCGGTACGCCGAGCAGCAGGGACCGGCCTACGTCCAGGCGGCCGCCGCGATGACCGACCAGGTCAACGGGATCATCCGGAAGACGGCCGGCGACACCGGTTCGGCGTACGTGGACCTGCGCACCGCGTTCAAGGGCCCGGATCACGCCTACGACGAGACGCACTACCTCACCGACGACGGCGACCACCCCAACGCCGCCGGACACCAGCGGATCTCGGCCGCCACGGTCGACGTGATCGTCAGAGCCCTCCACCTCTGACCCGCCCTGAGGCTCGGTCCGTCAGCGGACGGCCTTGAGCAGCAGGTCCTGAAGGGCCCGCTGCTCCTCGAAGGACAGACCGGACAGCGGCGACTCCTCGGACAGGATTCCGATGAGCCGCTCGCGCAGGGCGGTCCCCTGCTCGGTCAGGGCGAGGCGCTTGGCCCTGCGGTCGTGCGGGTGGGCCTGCCGCTCGATGATCCCCTGCTTCTCCAGGCGGTCGGCGACGTAGGTGACGTTGGACGGCTCGCAGCCCATCCGGGTGGCGAGGTCCCGCATCGTCATCGGCCCGGTCAGCTCGCGCAGCGCGACCGCCTGCGGCCCGGTCAGCTCCAGCCCGGCGACGCGTTCCCGGACGTGGTGGTCGATGCGCCGTGCCAGCTCCCCGACCAGCCCGCAGATCTCCCGCTCGGCGACCAGGTCCCGCTCTCCGCTGCCGTCCATGCCCCCACCCTAGCAAGTGCATCAAGTGGAAATATTTGCAGTTTGAATACTTCAAGCTTTAAGGTCTTGCCCCATGCAGACCTCGAGCACCTCGCGACACCTGGGAATCCTCGGAGCCGGCCCGATCGGCCGGGCGATCGGCCGCGCCTGGATCGCCGCCGGCCACACCGTGACCTTCGGCGTCCGCACTCCCGGCAAGCTCCGCGACCTCATCGACGAACTCGGCCCCCGAGCCGAGGTCACCTCGCTGGAGCAGGCGGCCGCCGCGGCCGACATCGTCCTGAACGCGCTCAACCACGAGGCGGTCGACACCGTCCTCGCGGCCACGGCGCCCCACCTGGCCGGGAAGATCGTCATCGACGCGGGCAACCCGATGGGCGTCTCCGCGGACGGCCGGATCATCTCGACGCTCCCCGCGGACCTGACCGCGGGGAACCACACCGCCCGGCTCCTGCCGCGGTCGACGGTCGTCCGGGCCTTCACCCACGTGATGGACGAGTCCCTCGCCTACCGGGGCACCGCGCAGCCGGGCTTCTGGGGCATGGCGGTCGCCGGGGACGATCCGGAGGCGAACGAGATCGTGCACGAGCTGGTACGCGCCACCGGATTCGTCCCCGTCCACATCGGCACCCTGGCCGAGTCCGCGCCCCTGGACCCGGGCGGCGCCCTGTTCCCCCACATGTTCACCCCGGCCGACCTCGCCGCCCAGGTCTCCGCCGCCCCGGCCCGAATCCCCGTCACCGTCCCGGCTTGACGACCCGAGTCCGCTCGTCCCGAGTCCGCTCGTCCCGAGTGTCGGGCCGGCTCCCGCTTCCGGCTCGCAGGACTCAGGAGAGGCAGCGGTCCGGGCCGCGGACGGTGTAGAGGTGGGAGCCGACCTGGGTGTAGACCCGGTGCTCGTCTCCCGTCAGCTCGAGCGACGGCGCCGGGGCCGCGGATTCCGGGATCGGATATCGGCCCAGGACTTCGCCGTTGCCGTTGTCGAGGCAGACGAGGGTCGTCCGGCGCGGGCCGCCGCCGGGACGGATTTCGAGGGCCCACAGCCTGTTCCGGGTCGCCGTGAACGCCTCAACCTGCTTGTGCCAGGCCCGGGGCAGGTAGGTCCCGGCGGCCCGGCGCCGGAGGACGATCCCTTTCGCCGCGGGTTCCAGGTGGACGATGGTCCCTCTGGAGGCCGCCCAGAGCGTGCCGGCGCCCCCAGGGGCCAGGCCCCCGTCCCCCCGCTCCACGGCAGTGTTGAAGCCGGTCACGGTCAGCCTGCCCGAGGTGATCCGGGCGGACAAGACCACGGGGATCTGGTTCGCCGCCTGGCCGGACAGCCAGGCCACGCCCGCCTTCTCGTCGACCGACACCAGTTCGAAGCTGTTCCTGTCGGCATCGGGCGGCAGGTCGCCCACCACGCGCAGGTGCTCGGTGATGGCCCCGGTTCGCCCGTCCAGGCGGACCACGTCGTCGAGCTGGCCGGTCCAGATCGAGGTCTCCGTCGCGACCACGTTGCTGTACTTCCTCGGGCTCAGCTTGATCCTCCGGACGACCTTCAGAGACACCGGGTCCAGCCGCTGGAGGTAGTACGGGACCCCGACGACGGTCCCCACCAGCCAGAGTCCCCCGCCGGAGGCGAACAGAGCCTGGATGGACGCGCCGAACACAATGGGCAGGGGCTGACCGGGCAGGCCGAGGGCGGGGCGCATCTTCGTCAGGGCGTTGCCCGACGCGTCCACCCTGACCACGTCGCCGTTGTCATTGACCATGTAGAGCGAACCGTTCAACGGGACCGGCTGGAGATACCTGGCCTTGACCTTCGGGGCATCGAACCGGCTGACCTTCCCGGGCACGTCGACGGCAGGCCCCCCGTGGCGAGGTTCCGGAAGGGCCACCAGAGCGCCGGCCAGCACCGCCGCCATCACCGCGGTCGCGCCCGCGGCCATTGCCGAGCCCCGCCGGCGCCGCCGGATGCGGTGGGCCCGCACCGTGACGGACCGGACGGCGTCCGGCGCGGGCGTCACCGCCTCCGCCTTCTCCCGGAGGGTCTCGTGAAGGAGCATGTCGAAATCGTTCACCGGGCAGCCCTCTCGTTCTCGAAGTAGCCCTTCAGCTTCGCCAGCGCCTTGGCGGACTGGCTTTTGACCGTTCCGCGCGAACAGCCGAGGGTCTCGGCGATCTGCGCTTCGGAGAGGTCCTCGTAGTACCGCAGCACCACCACCGCGCGCTGGCGCGGCGGCAGGGTCGCCAGGGCGGTCCACATCACGACCCGGTCACCCGGCCAGGACGGCTGTTCGGCCCGCTCGGGCGGACTGGCCCACAGCCTCTCCCTCCATGCCCGCCGCCTCGAGTTCAGCACCAGCCGGGCGATGGCCTTGCGCACGTACGCCTCCGGGTCGTGCTTCCGGATCACTCGGGGCCAGGCCGCCAACGTCCTGGCCAGGGCGGTCTGGACGACGTCCTCGGCGTCGTGCGCGTCCCCTGTCAGGAGGTAGGCGTACCGCTGCAACGCGGGCAGCCGCGCGGCCATCCAGTCCTCCGGGACGTCGCGGTCGAGACCGCCCATCTCGCCCGGCCCGGCCGGGGCGACGTCTCCATCACCCCGGCCGGCCCCGTCCGACGTCCCGTCCTGGTCGGCCACATCCGACCTCGCCGCCGCACTGCCCACGACACAGTTCACCGTCCATTCACTCTCCTGGAACTCGGTCACTGCCCCTCTACGACACATCACCCCGTGATCCGGTTGCCCGTCCTCTGCCGCGCGCTCCTGCGGACCTCACATTCCGGGGCGCTGTCCGGTCGTATGCATGAAGCCGAAAGATTCCGCACCGATGGACGGGGAAGCCATGACAACGCAGCGCACGGCGGCCGAGGCCGAGATCAGGGGCAAGATCGACAAGCTGGTCGCGGAGATCCACGCGAAGGACCCCGAGGCCCTGAGCGCGCTCTACGCGGAGGACGTCGTCTCCTTCGACATCGACCCGCCCCTGCAGCACGTCGGGGTGGACGCCAAGATGAAGAACTGGGCGAAGGTGTTCACGATCTTCGACGAGGTGTCCTACGAGGTCCGGGACCTGAACGTCACCGTGGGCGACGACGTCGCGTTCGGGCACCTGTTCGGCAGGCTCGGCGGGACGCTCCCGAACGGGACCGCGGTGAAGGGCATGTGGGTCCGCGGCACGTTCTGCTTCCAGAGGATCGACGGCACCTGGCTGATCGTCCACGACCAGGTGTCCGTCCCGTTCGACATCGCGACCGGCAAGGGCGTCGCCGACCTCGAGCCCTGACCGAAACCGGCGACCGAGCCGCTCCTCTTTCTGGAGTAGAGGACACAGGCCGTCCTCTACTCCAGGCAAGGTGGCGTACGACGGAATTCATCTTGCGGGTGGACGGTGGCCTGATCCATGACCGTGCTCAATAATCGCGCTCTCAACCGCGCCGCTCTTGCTCGGCAACACCTGCTTGCGCGTGGCGACGCATCCGTGCTTGAGGCGGTGACCCATCTGGGCGGTGTGCAGGCGCAGGAGCCGCAGGAGCCGTTCATCGGGTTGTGGTCTCGCCTCATCGACTTCAAGCCCAAGCAGTTGGACGACGCGCTGACCGATCGCGTCGTGGTGCGGACCCACCTGATGCGCCGCACCATTCACCTCATGGCCTCCGACGACGCGCTCGCCTGGCGGGCCCGCCACGCCGCCATGCTGCTGCAGCGGGTGCAGGGCGTCTACCGAGACGAGCTGGCCGGCATCGATGTGGACGAGGTCGCCGCAGTGGGCCGGGAGGTCATGGTCGACGAGCAGCCCCGCACGGTGGGCGAGCTCGCGCAAGCCATTGGGGAGCGCTGGCCCGGACCGCCGCGCCGGACCCTGGGCGAGCTCGTCGGCGTTCTCGTGCCCATGGTCCAGCTCCCGCCCCGCGGACTTTGGAAGCAGACCGCGGGCGTGCGCATCCTGATGTTGGCCACCTGGTTGCAGCGGGACATCGACCCCCTGCCCGCCGGGGACGACGATCCCGTCGGGCAGCAGATGCTGCGTCGCTACCTCGCCGCGTACGGGCCCGCGGCCAGCGCGGACCTGCGCGCCTGGTGCGGCCTCGCCGGTCTTTCCGCCGCCGTCAAAGCCGTCCGGGAGGAACTCGTCGTCTTCCGCGACGAACGCGGCCGCGAACTGCTCGATCTGCCCGACGCGCCCCGCCCCGATCCCGACACCCCGGCGCCCGTCCGGTTCCTCCCGGCCTTCGACAACGCCGTCCTCGGCTATCACGACCGCAGTCGCATCATCGACACCGTCCACCGCGGCCTGTCCGTCGCGGGCCACCGCGTGCTCCTGGTCGACGGACGTGTCTCCGCCACCTGGGCCGTCCGCGACCATCGCCTTCGCATCAGCCCCCTCCGTCCCCTCACCCATGTGGAGCAGGAAGAAGTCCGCGGGGAAGCACAGGACTTGATCACCTTCCTGGACGAAGGCATCGAGCACGTCCAAATCGACGCCGAAGGCTGACGCAGTGCGGGGCGGACGCAGTGACCGTCATGGACGGAGGCGGGTCTCCAGGACGACGAATGCGGCGAGGACCACGATGGCGGCCGACTCCAGGCCGAGCGCCAGCCAGACGGTGGTCCGGTAGCCGTACTCATGGAAGCCGAAGAACGTGGCCTGCTCGCTGATGACCAGACCGACGAGCGTGCCGAGGAGGAACGCGATCCCGGCGAGCGCGACGAGGGCGTGCGGAGCCCGTCCGACGAGCGGCAAGGACCGGACGACCGGTGACGACCCGAGAAGGCGCAGGGACTCCGGCGGCGCGGCCAGGGCGAGGCCCAGGACGACCGAGATCACGACGTTGGCGGCGAACAGCACGCCGATGATCGGGATGACGTGGTAGTGGTCGAGGACGTACTCGTACAGGTGCACCGCGCCGACGCCGAACAGCAGCAGAGCGGCCAGGCGCCGCAGCAGGGGCGGTGCGAGCGCGCCCGCGCCGCGTTCAGTGTTGGACGCCGCCATGCGCACTCCCCGTTGCCTGGATCTGTCCCTGGGGGGTGATGGCGAACCACGAGGCGCCGAACTGGACGATGCCCTGGCCGTGCGTGTCGCCGGGGCCGGTGTCGGCTTGGTAGTAGTACAGCGGATGCCCGGCGTAGACGAGTTGGCGGGGACCGTCCGTCCGGGCGAGCGTGGTCAGCATGGCTGGCTGAACCCCGCCAGACGCTCCGGGCCGTCCTTGGGTGGTGGCCGGTGGCCAGACGCTCGCGCAGGCGCCGAAGCAGGTGGACCGGTTCGGCGGATCGACGGCGAACAGGTACAGCGTGCGGCCCTTGTCGTCCACGACGATCCGTCCGAGCCGTGGCACGGTCGCGGTGGAGAGCCGCTGGCGGCCGGGATGCCGCGAGTTCGTCGCGAAGGCGCAACCGGCCACCAGCAGTCCTCCGACCACGACGGCGGACCACCCCCGCCAGGCGGGAGCGGCCCGAAGGCGCAGCGGGTCAGTAACCGCCACCACCGCCGGTGTTGCCCTGCTCGACCTTCTTGCCGGCCGGGGACACGACGTACCAGGCGCCGCCGAACTGGTTGAGGCCCTCACCCTTGGCGCTGCCCTTGGTCCCGGTGTCGGGCGTGTAGTAGTACAGCGGGTGCTTGTTGTAGGTCACCTGCATGATGCCGTGGCCCCTGCTGGTGGTGCCGAGCATCGACGCGTTCGCGCCCGAGCCCGCCTGTGGCTTGCCCTTGGCGGGGACCGGCGGCCACACCGCCGCGCAGGCTCCGGTGCAGGACGACTTGCCGCCCTGGTCCTTCTCGAACAGGTACACGGTGCGGCCCTTGCCGTCCACCAGGATCTTGCCCAGGCTGCCCACCGACGCCGTCGCGATCTTCCCCCCGGCCCCGGGGGTGCCCGTGGCCATCGGCGACATCGGTGACGTGGCCATGTGTGACGTGGCGTTCATGACGGGAGAGTGGCGTGTGGTCTCGCCGCCCGAATTGGACGAGTTGCTGGACGAGCCGCACCCGGTCGCCGCGACCGCCAGCGCCGCCACCGGAACCGCCATGAGCACGGCGCGGTTCCGCCACGGCCGGGACGTCGACGCGGATGAGCGCACGAGCTTCGTTCGGGACATCACAGAGCGTCCTTCCCTGGGAGACATCGGCTTCGGCTGCCCGATGCCTTTTTGCTCCGGACCCGTACCCCCGGGAACGGCGGGAGAACTGACTTGCCCAGACTCTGACCGCCCTTTTAAAGGCGCATATCCCGCAGAGAAGAAAGGTGATGGAATGTCGTTCTAAGTGGCCAGCTTCTCGAGGCCGGTGCGAACCCAGGTGAGGTTCATTTCGTCGGCCATGGTCCGAGCGGTCTCGATGAGGGTGGCGCGCTCAGGGTCGCCTTCGGGCAGCTCGGCGGCGAGGAGCAGCTGCGCGGCGGCGATCTGCGGACGCAGGCCGACCGCGGCGCGCAGATGGAGTGAGCGCCGCAGCATGTGCAGCCCTTCTTCGCGGTCGCCGGCCTCGATCACACGCCAGGCCACGTGGCGGAGCACGATGGACTCGAGGATCGGGTCGCCTTCCTCCTGGGAGGCCTGCAGGGCCTTGTCGTAATGCGCTTTCGCGGCGGCCGCGTCCTCGCGAATGTTGTCGAGGAGCGCGCCCCAATGGAACTCGGCCCATCCATGCGTCTTCGGGTCAGCGGAGGCGAAACGGTACCCGTCCTCTGCGGTCTCGTAGTCCCCTGGCCGCGGGTCCAGTTGGAAGAGCACACGGGTGTAGGCGAGCCGGGCGGCGAGCAGACGGGCTTGCGTCGATTCCGGATCGAGGGCCGCGATCGCGTCGGCGGCGGCTTCCAGGCCGTCGAGCCGGAACAGGAACCGCTCGTACAGAATCTCGGCCTTCAGCTCGAGTGCCTCGGTGCTCTCCTGCGCGTCCAGCAGCGCGGCCGCGTGGTCCCAGTCACCGAGCACGTGGAGGCGGCGGGCCGCGGCGACGCTCGTGTAGGTGGTGTCAGTCGTCATGCCGCCTACGCTAGAAGTCGAGAGCGTAGGCGGTCAAGTGCGTTATGCCAACTACATCAGCCTTCGCCGCCAGAGCCCACCGCTGGAGATCAGTCCGGACGGATGGCGCATCGCCTACAACCGCGCGAAGGACCAGCGGCTCGTGGTCCGCGACCTGACCACCGGTGAATCCCGCGACGTCGGCAGGGCCTTCACGATCGAGGGATCCCAGTCCACCGCGATCCTCGGCGCCTACCTTCCCTGACCGAACGCCGCGACAGCCGACTCGCTGCTGAGCACCAGGGACGGCCACCCCGTCGGCAGAACACCGGTGTGGCCGTCTCTTGAGTCCTGGCCGTTCAGGCGGCCATGGACGAGAACCAGTGGACGACCTTCCCGGTCCCGGCGACGTTCGTGCCGAGGTGCAGCGACCCCTGGTAGAGCGGCTTGCCGAGGTTCTCGACCTGCGGGTTCACGCCGCGCTCACGCAGCGAGGCGACGCAGTGGTCGGTGTTGAGGGTCGTCGCCTGCTCGTCGGCCTCGGCCTTGTAGAACCGGACGGTCATCCGGGGCGTCCAGGCCTTGCAGACCTCGCCGTCGGTCCGCAGGGCTGCGGCGAAGGGGCCGGACGGGTTTCGCAGCAGCGCCCAGCCGCGCGGGGTCAGCAGGTCCGCCAGGCGGTTGGGCATGCCCTGGAACATCACCGGGCCCGGGGTGGTGCTGTCGAAGTACTTCTCGACGCGGTCGGCGTACGGTGCCTGGAAGATCTCCGACGGCGTCCGGTAGATGCCGCCGTGGATGCGCTGCCAGGACGTCAGCAGGTAGGCGGCGTAGAGCGCGCTGGACTTGGCGTCGAGCTCCCCGTCCAGCAGAGCGGGCAGTTCGGCGCCCGCGAAGTCGTAGCCGCCGCTGATCGGCGCGACGGCCTTGACCCGGAAGTGCCGGTCCGTGCCGTCCTGGAGGGTGCGGGCGAGACCCAGTGCGGACGACGCGCCCTGGGAGAAACCGGTGATCAGCACGTCCCGATCGAGACTGTGCCCGGTGCGCGGGGCGAACGCGCGGGTGGCGCGGAGCATGTCCAGCGACGCCGAGGTCTCGGACGGCACGTCCTTCCACGGATGCGCGCCCGGCCCCTCGCCCAGCCCAAGGTAGTCGGGAAGGACCGCGGCGAAACCGGAACCCGCATAGGTGTAAGCGGGGCCGACGGCCCACGGGCTGGTGCTCACAGACGGAGCGTCCGCCTTATAGCTGGTGGTCCCATGCGTGTACGAGACCGGCGTGAGCCGACCCCGCTTCCCCTGCGGCACCACGAACAAGCCCGTGGCAGTGGTGCCCGCGCCCTTGGTATCCACCGTCCGATAGGTGAGCCGGTAGGCGTCCACCCCATGCTTCACGGTCGAGGCGTCAAACCCACCCTGACCGAGCACCGTACGAACCTCCTCGGCGGACAGAGCGCGCAGGTGCTCGGCCTTGACGAGCGAGCCGCGCTCCGTCGCGGACGCGGTGGAGGTGAAGTGCGAGGAGACCACAGGCTCGGACGCCAGGGCACCGAGGCCGACGGCGGCCACTCCGGTCAGGGCGACGCCGGCGAGGATCGTGGTGCTCTTGATGTTCTTGCTGTCCATGGGCCCAACATTCGCCTCCGCCGCCCCAAAGGCGCGTCCCACCCAACGGTGAACCACAACCTCACCCCTGAGGGTGAGGAGCCTCCGTCAGCCTCGATGCGCCGCCGATGTCACACAAGGCTGAGAAGCGCTGGAGATCAGGGCAGGGTGTTGTGCCGATGCAGGGCTGCTGTCCGTCGGCAAGTGGCTGGCTGAGCTCCAGCAAGTGCCGCCGACCCAGGGTGCGCGGCGGCTGCGGGCGACCCGCACCATCCCCAACTGGGCGGAGTCACTCTGGCACCCAAGCCCGATGGGCTGCTGCCTGACCAGCCCCTGCCGCCTATCCGCCATCCCCAGCAGGCCCGCGGTCCACACCCCCAGGGCCTCCTGAGGAACCGGCACGTGGAACTATTCTTCGATGTTGATCGAAACATCTTTGCGGTCGAGAATGTCAAAGTAGGTGACTTTGTACTCGGGTCCCATCTCTCTCGCGAGTCGTTGGGCGAGGTTCCGGCCCTGGTCGTTGAATCGGCGTTCGTCATCAGGTGTGGCGAAGTCGGAGGACGCCGGATCATCCTCGTTCAGGATCCCGTCGAACTCGTCCGCCCAATGATCCAAGGATTCCGCAAGGCCAGGTGATATGGGAAAGGTGTCCGGTGCGACATTGTCCAGCTCGCCGTCGGGGTGATTCACCCACAGCGGGTAGGACTGGTAGTCGGCCAGGACTCGGATGCCGCCGGGCGACCACCGGGCGGAGGGGCGTGATCTTGACCGCGAGGGGGTTTTTGCAGGTCAGAGGCGGCGCGCCCAGAGAGATTCGAACCCCCGACCGGCAGATTAGAAGCCCCCGCCACCCGCCACGATGGGGGTCAGGGCGGTATCGCAACGTGCCACCCTGTCCGCCCTTGCCCCGCTTCGCGTGCCGCTCCGTGTCACCCGCCACCACGCCCTGTCGAAACCACCGAGCGACCATCGAGCGACCGTGGCGCCCCGGCATAGGCCGCCACCCGCCGATGGGGAGTTCGTGTCGGTGGACGGATTCGCACCAACCACCCACGCGAAATCACCGTATCGGGCACGTACACGATTGCCCGGTAGCGCCGGGCATGTGCGACCTGTAGGCGTCGGCGGGGGAATTAAGCCGGATCCCCCTACCCGCCGCCGTCCTGCCGCTCCCGACGAGATAGTTCCTGGGGCATGCGCGGGCGACATGTCGTTGGAAGGCTTCATCGTCGCAGTCCTCCAGCGCTATCAAGATCGATACCGTGCGGATCACGGTTGGCGCCCATAGTGTCGGTGAGCACTGGCCGGTTCGGGGTATGCAGGTCGAGCCTTACAACACCTGCGCTGAGCCCAACGGCAAAACCGTAGAGAGCCGCTGCGATTGATTTGGCTGGATGGTGCACCTTCACTTCAAGTAGTGAGCCTCCCGGGCTCCAGATCAGCACGGTGTGGTCATTGATGCTGGCGCTGGCGAGGTGGGTTCCGTGTGGTGTGATTTAAGCGCAGATCGAGATCCCAATGCCGGTGTGGCTGCGGAGGGTGTTGAGGGTGTCGCCGGTTTCGGGGTCCCAGATATGTACGATGCCGTCGTAGTTGGCGGTGGCGAGGCGCGGGTTGGCTTCTGCGGGCCTCAGGGGGTCGCCCCATGTGCACTCCGGTAAGCAGGAGGGCATTCTCGGAAACGCTGGGTTGAATCCTGACACATGGGGACAACAGTGCTATCGGTTAAGTAAGGTCCCCGCTCGGGGTGGAGTGGGTACATCTCCCTGGTGACGGCGAGAGTAGTCCTGTTCGAAGCGGCGACGGCTCCCTGCGCCAACAGGAAGCCGAACACGCCAGATGGGACGCGCTCATACCTCTTTGGTTCCCGTTTCAGTCGAGGAACGAACCTCGTCGATCGCCCCAACGCCCCTCGTGGACGAAGATCCTCGCCGTTGTCATAGTGATGTCACTCGGAGCAATTGTTGCCTTGTGGCCACCACTGGCAGTCCCGCTGGGGGGCGTCCTCGCTGGCACCACGCTTCTGCTTGAAGCATTCCGTGGCCGTCCGAGGCGTCCCGCCCCCACAGATGCTGCGGATAAGACGCTGCCTCCTCAGCCGGGCGCAGAACCGTCAGCAAGCCGTGACGACACACCGTCATGACGGTGTGTCTTTATCCTCCAGCCAGGGCAAGGCGCGTGATCTCGATGCCGTCGGTCCCGTACCGCCATCATCTGTGCTCGGCGGCGTAGCAGCCGAGTCGAGAACTCGACCGTGCAGCAGCGGCTGCACCCTCCCCCTGACGTCGCCATCCCGAGAGAACCGGTGATCGACGCAACTGACGCAGTGAACGACCGCCTGTCGTCGTCCCGCTCTCGGAGCCGTCCGTGCTGCCCGCGGTGCAGCAGAGGGCGGTGCCTCGACTCGCCTTGGTCGAGCTGGAAGCGTTGGGCCGCAGACCCCGGGGCTGTCCGGACGAGCTGCTTCGCAGATGAGACCGGCTCCAAGCCACACGGTCCGTCGTGGGGCTTTCGGCATCCTGAACACGTTGCGCCAGTAGGGCGACCCGCACGGCGCGATCTCGGATGGTGGTGATCAGGTTGGTACCGCCGGACGGAACCTCACCGGTCACGGCCGCGGCTGGGAGGAGCCTCGGGCGGCATGTTCGGCCGGTTACTGGGCTTGGGGACGCTCTCTCGAGGGTCGTGGCGGTGGGGCTCCCCTGCTCGGTCTGCGGACGCCTCGCCGTCGTCAACGAGGACCTGTGGTTGTAGGCCTGGGACCTGCCGCTCAATCGGGACGACTCGATCACTGGCACCGCCAAGTTGCTGGACGTTTCGGTGGGTGCCCTGTACAACCACATGCCTGACCTGTACGAACTACACGTGCCGACGGGCCGCCGGTGCGAACGGTGAGCTGCATCGGAACGGTGAGCCGCACCAGAGGGATCACGAGTTGTGAGCGTTCTCTTCGGGTTGGCGGGGGTGGTGGTCAATGATGGCCGGTATGACAAGTCGTACCCGGGTCTGGATTGGCGCCGGGATCGCGCTCGTGGTGCTGGTGGGTTTGGCGGCGTATCTGGTCTCGCAGGGGCTGGACAAGGCCGACAAGTGGGCCAGCGTGATCGGGCTGTTCGTGGCGCTGATCGGGTTGGGGCCGGCGGTGTACGGCATCATCAAGGATCTGCCAAGGCCATGGCATCCGCTCCCTCACCCTTGGCCAGCACTGCCGTCCGCAGTGAAGCGGGCCATGCTCACTGCCGTGTCGATCGTTAGCGCGGTCGCCTTGGCAGCCATCATCGGCTACTTCTTGGAAAATGGCGGGAACGACCATGTTCACCCCCACCCCACCATAACGACGACCCCCTCTCCAGATGTCACTCTATCGACGACCTTTCCTGCCAGCCTCGACAGCCAGGCGACGGACCAGACTCCACTCACGGGAACGGCGCTTCTCCCAACGAGCTTCAACGGTTTGTCTGACAGTCAAACTGTGATCGATGGCTTCACTCGGATTAGTGGGGTACCTGCCTCGTGCCCCTCAAGCGAGAGTGGAAACGTAAAGGCCACGCTTGTGCGGTACCACTGTAGCCAGCAGATTGAAGGGTTTTATATTAATCGATCTCAGACGATCGGGGTTTCGGTGTGGGTTATCCCGCTGGCCGACATTCAGACTGCCCATACTGCTTCCACTTACCTCAAGGACTGGCCTCCCTCCGAGTGGGGGCTCATTTGCCCGCCCAACGGTCCGGGGGTCGGGGTCTGCCAGAAGTTCACGGGGGTGAACTCTGGCGCCCAGGGCAGATCGCTGACCTGGTGTCACCGCTACCTGATAGCCGCAACCGCACTCCAGGTCGACCAACCTTCCGACGGCAGCCTCAATCCCAAGCTGAACTCGATTACAAAATCGGCTAGTATCTACTCTGGGCCACAGAACAACACTTCACTATTTTCGTGCCCGGAAGGGCAGTGATTGAGTCTTTTTCAGTGGTGTCTGGGGGGCTGCTGGTCACAGCATGATCGCGGGCGGCGCGGCGGGCCGGGAACGCAACAAAGCCCCTGGTAGGAC